>DATEMK010000473.1:0-3935 GCA_035275625.1 Bacteroidia bacterium | reverse complement strand
AAAAGTATTTTAAAGCCGGTTCATTTTTTTGTGCTTCTCTTTATTGCCATCATTCCTGCTGCGCTTACAATGCCTAACCCTCATGCACTCAGGGGATCGAGCTTAATTGTATTACTTTCCCTTGTTTCGGCAAATGGCATGGTATTCTTCTGTAAGAAAATAAAAAGGGAAAATCTTAAAATCCTTTTTGTGGTCTTCACTTCAGGGTTGATTCTTTTAAATGCGGTATTTTTTATTCACAAATATGTTAATTCTTACCGGATGAAAAATGCCGGGCATCAGAATGCGCTGGTAGAGGTTTGTAAAAAGCTGGATAATTATAAGGACAGGTATGCTGCAGTATATATGGAAGGAACATTTAACCAGCCTTTCATTTATGTGCTGAATTACTGCCATATTCATCCCAGGACGTTTATGCAATACAAAAAGATTTTTAACCCGTTAAACGATGAATACCTGCTGCAAATGGATAAATATTATTTTATCAGCAGGCCCATTATATACCGTAAAATAAAAGAATCAAAGGAAAGTTTTTTATTTATTGTTAAAGAAAAAAACGAGTCGTACAGGCTGCTCGACAGTGTGCCGGATCTTGACAAACACATTTATTTTTATTCTTCTTTTTAGCTGAAATGAACTATGCCGGTTGTTCAGCTAAAATCAATTTCGGTGCTGTCGCCAATATTTAAGCTTTGGCTCAATCCCTTTAAATAGGCATCGCTTCCCACAACAGATTGATGAAGTACAGCAGTTTCAAGCTGTGAGTATGAGCCTATTATGGAATCTGAAATAATGGAAGATTTAATAATTGTGTTTTCTCCTATTGAAACATTAGGCCCGATGATGGAATTGCTGATATCGCAGTTGTCGGCAATGATGGTCGGCTGGATAATGATGGAATTTTTAAAATGAATTTTTTTTATTTCATCAGGATTTAATCGCTTTAATAAAATTGCATTTGTTTCGAGGAGGTTGGTTTTGGTTCCGCAATCAAACCAGTTGCCGACCTGGAAGGTGGAGAATTTTGAATCTTTTTCAATCATGCGCTGAATAGCTTCGGTAAGATTAAATTCATCACGGGTACGGATGTTATTTTTCATCATCCATTCCAGCGCTTCAAGAAGTTTTCCGGCTTCGCGGATGAAATAAATTCCTACTACTGCAAGATTGGACTTAGGGATTAATGGCTTTTCTGCAACCTTTGTAATGAATCCATCTTTATCAAGTTCAACTACTCCGAAACTGCGGGGATCTTCCACTTTTTTTACTCCAAGCAATGAGTGAGGCTGACTGAGTATTGATTTTAAATCATAATCAATAATGGTATCGCCCAGCACGACTAACAGCTCTTCATCGGCTTTGAACCGGTCTTTTGCAAGCCATACTGCCTGGCCGGTTCCTTCGCGTGGTTCCTGGATAACGAAACAGGATTTCAACTTCGGGTACTTTGAATTGATATAATCTTCAATTTTATCCCCGAGATAACCGATGATAAAAATAAAATCGTTGAAACCTGCCTGTATTAAATGATCTACAATGTGTGATAATATTGGTTTGCCGGCAACGGGCACCAGGGCCTTGGGTTGCGTGTGAGTGTGCGGCCGCAGTTTGCTTCCTATTCCGGCAACGGGAATAATGATCTTCATTTATTGTTTTTGGGTTGAAAGGGCGAATTTAAGTAATTTGGGAATTGGGTAACTGGTAATTGGGTAATTGGGTAATTGGGTAATTGGGTAATTGGGGTAATTGGGGCAATTAGGAATGAGGGGTTTTAAATAATAAATTTGCTGCGAATAAAATGGGAAGAATAATTTCTAAAAATTTTTTATCAGCTTTTAATGCTTGAACGATTTTTTCAAATCTTTAAAATTCTGCTTTTCATTATTATCTTAATTTTTGGTATTGTTATTTTAAATTACAAGGTAATTTCTTTAAGCACACAGCGCTTAATTTATTATGATGTGAAAAAACTACCGGACTTTTCTGTCATTCTGGTTCCGGGATCAGGAGATTCGGTGAATAATTATTTTTTTAAAGCCCGGATGAATGCTGTTGCTGAAATTTATAATTCCCAAAAAATAAAAAAAATAATTGTGAGCGGGCGAAATGATTTACCGGGTTATGATGAACCTGCAGATATGATGACCGCATTAATGGAACGCGGAATTTCTCCCGAAATTATTGTAAAAGATTACGGAGCCGAACGGACTTTTGAATCTGTTGTTCAGACATTTTCCGGAAGTAAAGAAGATAGTATTATTATTGTGAGCCAGAAATCTCATCTTGAACGGGCACTGTTTATTGCAAAAGCAAAGGGGTTGACGGCAGCGGGATATGTTGCAGAAGATAATCCCTGGCGGTATGTCAGGAAAATTTACAGGTATCGCGAAGTGCTTGCGAGGACGAAGTGCACGTTTGATTGTGTGGTGATTTGGGTGAGTGGGTAAATGGGTAATGGGGTAATTGGGTAATAGGGTAATAGGGTAAAAGGTAATGAGGTAATCGGGTGATGGGTAAATCAGGTATTTAAAAATAACTTTTAGCTATTGTATATGGCAGAAAATTATAAGGGTGGTTTTGAAGATTTGGATGTTTGGAAAGAGGCACGAATTTTTCGAAAATCAATCTCTGCCACAGTAAAGTCGTTTCCTGCTGAAGAAAAATATAAATTAGCTAACCAACTGCTCAGATCATCACGATCCATAACAGCTAACATTGCCGAAGGATATGGCAGGTTTCATTACCAGGAAAATATTCAATTTTGCCGCCAGGCAAGGGGATCATTATTAGAAACGCTGGATCATTTGATTTGTGCATTGGATGAAAATTATATTGATGAAAAACAATTGAATGGTTTCAGAAAACAGTTTAATATAATTTCGAAATTGCTAAATGGATATATTTCTTTTTTGAAAAAAAGAAAAAACGGTGAATGAGTAAGTAGGTAATTGGGTATTTAAGTAAATAGGTAATTAGGTAAATTGTTCACCCAATTACCATAGTTACCCTATTACCCAATAATCCCATTACCCCATTACCATAGTTACCCTTTACCCAAACCACAAATGAAAAACAGAATAACAGATTTACTAAAAATTGACTATCCCGTCATACAGGCAGGAATGGTCTGGACGAGCGGGTGGAAGCTTGCTTCAGCAGTTGCGAATGCAGGCGCATTAGGATTAATTGGTTCCGCTTCCATGTATCCTGAAGTGCTGCGTGAGCATATTCAGAAATGCAGGAAAGCAACTCAGAAATCTTTCGGAGTGAATGTTGCGCTGCTGTATCCCGACATAGAGAAAATTATGAACATCATTGTGGAGGAAGGAGTGAAGATTGTTTTTACTTCTGCGGGAAACCCTGTAACGTGGACGGGGTTTCTGAAAAAAAATAATATTACAGTGGTGCATGTGATATCGAGTTCCAGGTTTGCAAAGAAAGCGGAAGATGCCGGGGCAGATGCGGTGGTGGCTGAAGGCTTTGAGGCAGGTGGGCATAATGGGAGGGAGGAGACCACAACCATGTGCTTAATACCGCTCGTTTGTGATGCGGTGAAAATCCCTGTCATTGCAGCCGGGGGAATTGCTTCCGGCAAAGCGATGCTTGCTGCGTTTGCGCTTGGCGCGGAAGGAGTACAGGTGGGAACCCGTTTTGCGATGAGCACTGAATCGTCCCTGCACCAGAATTTTAAAAATAAAATTCTTGAAACAAAAGAAGGCGATACTATTCTTACCATGAAGCAGCTTACCCCTGTGCGTTTGATAAAAAATAAATTTTATGAAAAAGTAAAAGCTGCCGAGGAACGCGGTGCAACTCCGGATGAAATGAAAGAACTGCTCGGACGCGCCCGTGCCAAGAAAGGAATGTTTGAAGGCGACCTGGAAGAAGGTGAGCTGGAGATCGGGCAAATTTCAAGCGCTATAAAAAAAATTATT
>DATEMK010000472.1:0-3483 GCA_035275625.1 Bacteroidia bacterium | reverse complement strand
CGTTCAGTTCATTATGTTTTAATGCATTTACACTTTTTCCAAATACTGTAATTTCCCCTCCGTCAGGAATTAAGAGACCAACTATACATTTTATTAACACTGATTTTCCTGATCCTGATTTACCGAGCACCACTAAATTTTCTTTTTTAAACAAATCAAGTGAAACATCACTTAAAACAGGTTGCCCGTCAAAGCTTTTCTGCAGGTTTTTTATTTCAACAACTTTTTCACCTTTCGCTTCAGAAGTTTCCGGTACTAATGCTGTTTGTGCCTGTGAATCATTCATGAAATTAACATATCAGTAATTTGTACAGCCATCATATCCACCACAATTACGAGAAGTGAAGAAAGCACTACAGCAGAGTTTGCTGCCTTTCCGACACTTTCTGTTCCCCGGCCTGCGCTATATCCTTTATAACATCCCACAATTCCAATCACCAATCCGAAAAAAAAAGATTTCACCACAGCCGGAATGAAATCAATAAATTCAATGGCGCTGAATGCCTGCGAAAAAAATAATATGAAACTTACGTCTCCCTTAATATTTACTCCCAGCCAGCTTCCAAAAAAGCCCATGGTGTCTGCAAATATTACAAGCAGAGGAATCATCAATGTAGCAGCTAATACGCGAGTCACAACCAAAAAACGCATGGGATTTGTAGCGGAAACTTCCATTGCATCAATTTGCTCTGTTACTTTCATGCTGCCTAATTCCGCACCCATGCCCGAACCGATTTTTCCGGCACATATCAGCGCAGTTATCACCGGGCCAATTTCACGAACCATTGAAATCGCCACCATGCCGGGCAACATGGATACTGCGCCAAAGTCAACAAGCACAGGACGTGACTGGATGGTTAATACTATACCCATGATTGCACCTGTTATAGCAACTAAAGGCAAAGATTTATTTCCGATTTCAAAACACTGACGCAAAAATTCTTTCCATTCAAATTGGGTTGAAAACATTTCACGAAATGCTTTGCCGATAAAAGAAGAAAGGTTACCTGCTTCCAGTAAAAACCCGCTTGCTTTTTTTTTGCGGACAAGCGTTTCTTCAGTAAGCCTTATGGATTGCTTTGCCGCATAATCTTTTGCCTTGGCAATAGGCACAATTGTATTTAATTTTTTCATTACCCGGGTTGTGAGCTACTTCTTTCAAATGTAGTGCCCTTTATTTTTTGCACACAAAGTCTGAAATAAAAATTCCCGATGGAAATATATTCTACATAGTGGAGAGCCCTTTCCTCAAAGCTATTCATTATTGTTTAAAATATAGCTCATATAACTCAGGCACGGTTTTCGAATTCATCATGTAAATTAAAATAAGTTTAATCTCTAAAAAATAAAATCATGTCAGACAATGGAAAAGTGTTAAGTGCTTTGTTGCTCGGTGCAGCAGCAGGCGCAGTATTAGGATTGTTATTTGCCCCTGAAAAAGGAACCAATATCCGTAAAAAAATTCACGAGGGTGCAGAAAGCTTAATGGATGAGCTATCTGAAAAAATCAACGAAGCGAAAGAGACTTTATCGGGCTTGAAAGACAAAGCCGGGAAAGCAGCTGAAGATTTAAAAGATAAAGCCATGACGAAAGCAGAGCAACTGAAAGCTGATGCAGAAGAAGAAATGAATGGCGTTAAGCAAAAAGCAAAACACGCTGCAAGCAGCAATTAATTTTTTTAAAAAAGTCAGGAGAAAACTATGGAAGGAGAAAACAAAGTGGAGCAATTAATCAGAAATATAAAGGAATATGCAGAAACCCGGTTTGATATTGCCTTACTCGATATCCAGGATAAAATTTCTGAGATATTGTCCTCCATCGCATCCATTGCAATTGTGGCTATAATAAGTATATTTATTATATTCTTCACAAGCGTAGGTGCGGCCTGGTGGATTGGCCAGGTGCTTCACAATCCTTCCATTGGTTTTTTCTGCGTGGCAGGTTTTTATTTGCTTGTTGCCATTATCATTATTGTGAACCGGGATAAATGGATAAAGCTTCCAATAATTAATGGTTTGTTAAAAAAAATAAATATAAATGAAGAAGATTAATACCCTGGCTGAATTAAAAGCTGAAAAAATATACCTCCGTCAAAAACAATTTCAATTAGAAGCTGAAATCAAAAATAATTTCAATTCGCTGAAAGAATCTTTTGCTCCCTTGCAATTAGTGACCGATGGCGCTTCTAAAATGCTTGTGAATAGAAATCATGGATTAGTCAATGATACAGTAGGTATATTAGTTGATTTTGTATTGAAGAATATACTTTTAAGAAAATCAGGCTTTATATTGCGCCTTATTCTTCCATTCATTGCACGGAACACCGCCAATAATTTGCTGATGGACAACAAGAAAAAAATACTGGGCTGGATCGGTGAGCTGATTTTGAAAACACGCAGGAAAAATAAAGATGAAATTTATGATAAAGCAACAGCAGACATTGATGATTACTAAGCTTCACCAAAGCGCTTTTGAATACTTTATTTCACACTAACTTTTTTTGAAATTTCTTCTACATTTTTTATAAAGGCCGTAACCTTCGTATCAGAAGACGGACCGAAAGCATCCACTAAAGTCCCTTTACTTCCGTCATTGGTTTCAATGACATATAAAATTGATTCATCAGCCGGATCAGAAGTACCTTCAAAGCGGTGAAAGTCCACTATCTTTACCTGGTCAGGCTGATAAATTTTTCCCTTTTTTATTGCTTTTAATCCCGTGTCATTTACTTTATAATCTTCTGTATATCCTTTTTGAACAAGACTATTGAGCGTAGATACGAGTGTTTTCATTTCAGAATGTGCGGCTGTTTCTTTCATTTTTTATTTGTGTGTATTATAAAATCATCCTGATCTGAACACAAAATATTTATGCCATCCCGGGATAAAAATTAAATAATTCGAGGGTTGATTAGAAAATCATTTCATCCCTTGCAAAGTGTGAATAAGTCCTTAAAAAGACAAAGGCCTGGTCAGCTTAAAAAATTAATGGCGCCTGGTTGTTGATGCGGCCCGGGACCCTGTTGGCCGGGTTTGGGCAATGGTGGCTCATCTATTCGCGTGGGATCAATCTTTTGCGGTTCTTCAATTCTTGTCGGGTCGTTCTTTTCGGGTTCATTACCTCCTGGTTTTGGTGCTGTAGGGTCGGGATTTACATCCGGTTGTGCCGGAGTGGACGGTTTATTTGGCGGAGTAGCATCCGGCTTTTTTTCAGGACTGTTTTTATTTCTCATGACGAATTAAAAATTTATCTTTAATTGCTTTCTTATACCAGGTTAACAAAAAGTTGTGCCATGCTGCTTTTTCTTTTTTGAATAAAACTCTCTTGTCTTTTTATCTTTCGAAATAACTTTTAGAATTAGTATGCAGTTAACAGTTTTATTTTTTTCGACTTTTCTTTTTACATTTAACCTCATTCGCTTTTATCAAGGCTCAGATGCTCATGAGCCGGGATAATTTGGAATATTTAAAATATAAAAATTC
>DATEMK010000471.1:0-2666 GCA_035275625.1 Bacteroidia bacterium | reverse complement strand
GGAAACATGACTATAAGCGGGGGTACTTTTATAATTAAAGGTTCAGGCGGTTTTGCTTCACATAATTTTAATGTAAATGGAAACTTTACACAAAGCAGCGGAACGTTTTATCTCCATAATAACACGCTTACAGCTACAAATGCTGCTGTAAACGTAACCTTTAATTCTGATTTCACGCATTCAGGCGGAACCATTTATTTTGACAACAACTCATCAACAGCATCTGCACAACATGTTATAAATATCAGGGGAGCAAATTATAATCTTTCGGGAGCTGGAATCATTACAAGTGCCGCACCCGGAACAGGAACTGTTTTAGGCCAGATAAATTTCAGCCGTGCTGGTACGACTAATTACAACCGTACAGGCATAACTCATGATGTTCAGCAGGCAAAACAATATGTCCTTGCAGGCACTACACTTACCGTAAATTCTGGAAACTTGCAGGTTGCCTCTCACGGAACTACCGGGATTGGATATGAACTGTTTTCAGTTCAGTTTGGCGGAATACTTGATCTGAAAACCAACCAGATTTTTTCAAATGCTACGGCTGCCAATTCAATACTTGAAGTGCGCAGTACAGGAAGAGTGAGAATTCAAAACGTTAACGGCCTTTATAATATCAGCGGTAATGCTGCAATCAACAATACAGGCAATATGAATTATAACCTTAGCGGTGGAAGCATTGTGGAATATTACGGAGTAGCTAACCAGACACTTACAGGAATAGGGCCCGGAATTGCAACATTACCACAGCATAAATATGGAATACTTGATATTAATATGGCAGCCGGGGCACATTCACATGTTTCAAATGGAACGGATTCTGTTTTTGTCAGATCAACTCTTAATATGAGGGCAGGTGAACTTAACCTGGACTATGATCATATCATGTCAAATGGCGGAGGAAAAACGGTGACCATTGAAAGCCCGGTTACAACTGCAATTACTGTGATTCCAGGAAGCTTTATAAGAAGTGAAACGGAAGATGGTTCCGGCAAAATAAAATGGAAAATGGCTGCTGTGACAGGCGCTCACGTGGTACCATTCGGAATGGATGTTATTAATAATTCCCTCCCGGTAACATACAATCCTCCCGCAGGCACAACCGGTGATGTAACGTTTGCTACATATCATACTATTCCATCTAATCTTCCTTACCCGCCTACAGTAAATCAGTTAAACCAGGCCATTTCAGGTGGCAATAACTGGCAGGAAACTGTTGACCGTTTCTGGAATATAACTGTCAGCGGAGCCACACCTCCTGCACCCACTATTACATTTAACTGCACGGCTGCTGAGGCTGCCGGTGTAGGGCCAAACCTCAGGGCGCAAAAGTGGATGTTCCCTAACCTGAGTTGGAGTTACCCGATTCCGGGAGTATCTCAAAATAATCCGACACTATATAGCGCCCAGGTGGTTTCATCAGCGTTGCAAACAGGATGGTGGACGCTTACGTCTCTGAACTTCCCGCTGCCTGTAGATTTCCTTGATTTTTCTGCAAAATGTGATGGAAGGGGGATAAAACTTCTATGGAATACTGCCTCAGAAACCAATAATGATCATTTTACAATTGAGAAAAGCACGGATGGCAAAAGTTTTGAATTAGTCACAATAGTTAAAGGAGCAGGAAACAGTTCTTCGCTTAATAAGTATGAAATAGTTGATCATAATCCTATAAAAGGAATAAACTATTACAGGCTTTCACAGACAGATTTTAACGGTCATACAGAAGTTTACAATATCGCAAGTTCCAGGAGTTGCTTTGCAGATGATGGCGAGGTGCAATTAGTGGTTACTCTGAATGATGAAAATGGTACTTCATTGTTTGTTACAGTACCTTCAAATGAAGATTTTGTTATTAGTGTTTTTGATGCAGCGGGTAAACAGGTATTGACACAGAAAAATTCTGTTAAAGAAGGTTTTAATACTGTTAATCTGAATACAAAAAATCTGAGTTCAGGAATTTATGTTGTCAAGATGATTGGAAATTCGCACATACTTTCCCAGAGGTTTTTTATCAGCGGAAATTAGTAAAGGAAAATTTGCCGGCAAAGAATAAAAACAGGCACTTGGTAAAACAAGCGCCTGTTTTTATTTGGATGACATTTTTATCCGGATATATTTAACCGGAAAAGTTGTTTTTAGCCTGGTAAAAAACGCAGAAAAGAGCTGGCTTTTAATTTTCTACCCGGAAAATAATTTTAATTTAATTTCAGGATCATTTGTTTTTTTTCATAGTCAATCACAGCATTATATTTCATCAATATGTCTCCTCCAAGAACACCGTCAATTTCTTTTAAGCCAATTTGCGAATAAGAATTATTTACATGAGACATATCAAGCATTACCCAGGTAATGTTTTCAAACTTCCAGTTTCCGATTTTAAGCTTTTTAAGTTCCACAATATGACTTTCCATGCCGCTTGTTCCAAGTCCTGTAGATAATGCTTCGTGTTTTTCAAAATTACTTTCTTTAACAAAACGATGAATCCTGTTTTTGTCCAATACTGTTCGTGATGCACCGGTATCAACAATTAATTTCGCAATTTTATTATTGATTGTAACTTTCATTAATAAATGTAATCCGTCATTCTCAATCTTAAGAATTTTGAGCGGGATAATTATTTTCTTTTTTTTTTTCATTTTTAAAACTATAAAGGCACT
>DATEMK010000470.1:0-2644 GCA_035275625.1 Bacteroidia bacterium | reverse complement strand
ATAGGTTTTTGTCCAAAGTAAATTTCCAATAGAATCTGCTTTGACTAAATAAAAATCATTTAAACCTGCACCGAAACTTCCGAAGGTATTTCCGGTAATAATATATCCACCATCCGAAGTCTGTTGAACGCATAATCCAAGATCATCACCTGCACCGCCAAAGGTTTTTGTCCAAAGAGAATCCCCATTGATATCAGTCTTTATTAAATATACATCTAAATAACCCGAGCCGAAACTCCTGGTGTACCCGGCAATAATATATCCTCCATCTGTAGTTTGTTGAACTGAATAGCCATAATCATCACCTATCCCACCAAAGGTTCTTGTCCAAAGAATATCTCCATTTGCATCGGTCTTAATTAAATAAACATCATAGTAAGCCGCACTGAAACTATTGGTGATCCCGGTAATTATATATCCTCTGTCAGTAGTTTGTTGAACTGATTTTCCTTCATCTATGCCTGTTCCTCCAAAAGTTTTCGTCCACAGTAAATCTCCATAGGTATCGGTCTTGATCAAAAAAATATCAGTATTTCCTGCACCAAGACTTAAGGTTAGTCCGACAATAACATATCCTCCATCCGTTGTTTGCTGAACAGACGCCCCCCAGTCATGGTTTAGCCCTCCTCCATAAGTTTTTTGAAAAGTAATTTGCGCTAAAGAAATTTCCGAAATAAAAAGATGGATAAGAAAAGAGAAGCAGAAGTTTTTTATTTTCATAATTATCAAAAGTATGATTTATTAGCGCATTGTTTTATTTATTTTTACACTATGCAAAGGACGGCATTGTATATCGTGATTTCATTTTTTTTCAGCTATCACGCCACTGCACAGAAATATCTTGCAATGGATAAATCAGGAGCAAAACGCCTCCGGTTTTATGTGAATGATGAAATAAACGTGCGCCTTAAAAATGAAAAGTCTTTCCGTAACGGAAATATTGCCATGATTACTGACACTTCTTTTGCCCTGAACGGAAGTTACATTTTTCTTACCGATGTGGATGCCATTCTTATCCGCAAAAAAACAGGAGGGCATGCATTGCTTCGCAACGCAACTTATATGCTTCCGATAGGGGGTGTTTTCATTACCGCAATCACTGCCGGTAATTCTGCCATTAATGATCACGAACCTCTTGTTCCAAAAAGCATTTTTTACACCGCAGGCGGATTGATTCTTGCCGGGTTAATGATCTATCCGCTCACCTTCAGGGTATATCGTATGAAACATCATCCGCTTAAAATAATTGATGTTTCGTTTACTCCCGATTAAATCAGCAATTGTATTTTTCTTTGACAATGTTGCATGAACCGGAATAATACTTCCAAATAATATATTTTTGCCCAACAGTTGAAGGTAAATGGGTAATTGAGGTAAATCGGTAAATCAGGAAAAACGCAAAACTCAATTACCATAATTACCATAATTACCATAATTACCAAATAACCAAACAATGAATCTCCACGAATACCAGGGAAAACAAATTTTAAAATCTTTCGGAGTAGCCATCCAGGAAGGCATCGTTGCAGAAACACCCGAACAGGCAGTTGATGCAGCCAAAGAATTGCAAAAGCAAACCGGCACCGGATGGTGGGTTGTAAAGTCACAAATACATGCAGGCGGCAGGGGAAAAGGAAAAATAAAAGGCACAGAGCAAAAAGGCGTGGCGCTTGCAAAGTCGCTGGATGAAGTAAGAACAATTTCAAAAAATATTTTAGGCAATGTGCTCGTTACTATTCAGACCGGAGAACACGGAAAAAAAGTGAACAAAGTTCTAATTGCACAGGATGTTTATTATCCCGGCACATCGCAGCCGAAAGAATATTATATGAGCGTGCTGCTCAACCGTTCAACAGGAAGGAATATTATCATGTACAGCACCGAAGGCGGAATGAACATCGAGGAAGTGGCTGAAAAAACTCCGCATCTTATTTTTAAAGAAGAAGTGAACCCCAAAGTCGGCTTGCAGCAATTCCAGTCGCGCAAAATTGCATTCAACCTTGGTTTGAGCGGAACTGCTTTTAAAGAAATGACAAAATTTGTTGCCGCGCTTTATAAAGCTTATGACAACATTGATGCTTCCATGTTTGAAATAAATCCTTTGCTCAAAACTTCTGATGATAAAATAATTGCTGTAGATTCAAAAGTAGGCCTGGATGAAAATGCACTTTACCGCCATAAAGATTTGGAATCGCTGCGCGATCTTTCAGAAGAAGACCCCACCGAAGTGGAAGCTGGTGAACACAATCTGAATTACGTAAAGCTCGATGGAAATGTAGGCTGCATGGTAAACGGAGCAGGGCTTGCCATGGCAACTATGGACATTATCAAATTAGCAGGAGGTGAACCTGCAAATTTTCTTGATGTGGGCGGAACTGCGAATGCCGCACGTGTTGAACAGGCCTTCCGCATCATTTTAAAAGACCCGAATGTAAAAGCTATTTTAGTAAATATCTTTGGCGGCATCGTCCGCTGCGACCGCGTAGCGCAGGGAATTGTGGATGCTTATAAAAACATCGGGAAAATTCCTGTTCCGATAATTGTAAGGCTGGAAGGAACCAATGCAGTGGAAGCAAAAAAAATAATTGATGAATCAGGATTAAAAGTTTTTTCTGCAATTGAATTGAAAGAAGCGGCAGATTTA
>DATEMK010000469.1:0-2802 GCA_035275625.1 Bacteroidia bacterium | reverse complement strand
CAATCTTCCCTGCCGAAGAATCTCTATCCACACAAAAATATCCTTTGCGGATGAATTGAAATTTATCTCCCGTCTTTGCATTTTTCAAAGCAGGTTCCGCGTAAGCGCCAGGAATTATATGAAGACTATCCGGATTAATGTAATCTTTAAAATCCCCTTCTTCGGAGGAAGGATTTTCCACTCTGAACAAACGGTCATACAAACGGACTTCAACCGGAAGCGCATGTTGCGTGCTTACCCAATGAATAGTTCCTTTCACTTTAATATCGCTGGTATCGCTGCCGCTTTTGCTTTCCGCAATGTGTGTGCAATAAATTTCGGTAATCATGCCCTGCTCATTCTTTTTGAATGATTCGCATTTAATAATGTATGCGCTTTTCAGCCGTACCATCAAACCGGGAGCAAGACGGAAATATTTCTTCTCCGGAATTTCTTTGAAATCTTCGCGTTCTATCCAAAGAGTTTTGCTGAAAGGAATGTCGCGCATCCCGCCTTTATCTTCTTTCTCGGGATTATTTTCTCCGTGAAAGATTTCCGTTTTATCTTCGGGATAATCCGTGATGACAAGCTTTACAGGATCAAGCACCACCATCACACGGTTGGCGTTCTTATTCAAATCTTCCCGAATGCAATACTCAAGCAAACCCACATCAATCACGTTTTCTCTTCGCGCAATTCCGACAAGATCACAAAAATGGCGGATGCTTTCAGGAGTATATCCTCTTCTTCTTAAACCACTCACCGTTGGCATACGAGGATCATCCCAGCCTTTTACATTATTTTCGTTAACAAGCTGCAGCAGCTTCCGCTTGCTCATCACGGTGTAATTCAAATTACGTCTCGCAAATTCGTATTGATGGCTTGGAAATATTTCCAGCTTCTCAATGAACCAGTCATACAACGGGCGATGTACTTCAAACTCCAGTGTGCAAATGGAATGAGTTATTTGTTCAATGGAATCACATTGTCCGTGTGCAAAATCATACATCGGGTAAATGCACCACTGATTCCCTGTGCGATGATGCGCCACATGTTTGATGCGGTACATGAGCGGGTCGCGAAGAAGCATGTTAGGCGAAGCCATATCCAGTTTTGCGCGCAATACTTTTTCTCCGTCTTTAAATTCTCCTTTGCGCATCCGTGCAAACAGGTCAAGATTTTCTGCAACGCTCCTGTTACGATGAGGGCTTTCTTTACCGGCTTCTGTAGGAGTTCCTTTGGTGGCGGCAATTTCTTCAGCCGACAAATCATCCACATAAGCCAGGCCTTTTTCAATCAGCTTTACAGCGAAGCCATACAACTGTTCAAAATAATCGGACGCATAAAATTCGTTAGCCCATTCAAAACCCAGCCAGCGTATATCGGCTTTGATGCTGTCAACATATTCTGTTTCTTCTGTTGCGGGATTGGTATCATCAAAACGTAAATTTGTCCTTCCTCCAAATTCCTTTGCCAGGCCAAAGTTTAAACATATAGAGGTTGCATGACCGATGTGTAAATAACCGTTCGGTTCAGGAGGAAAACGCGTCAGCACACGACCTCCGTGCTTTCCGTTCTTTATGTCTTCGGCAATTATTTCTTCTAAAAAATTAGGACCTTTTTCTGTGGACATTACTTCGTTCTTTTATATTTTTTGATTAAGCCACAAAGCTTTTATTTCGTTTGTATTTATAACGCGGATAAAATTATTTCTCTTCAACCCGTTATACAATCTTTTATCACCTGTCCATAATAAACCTTTGAGATGTATTGTAAGAGCTATAAAATCCGTATCATCAACATCAAATTCTTTTACAAGGTTTTCAGAACGAAGAAATGTTTGACAGAAACACTGTTTTCTTTTACCAATTCAACTCTCTTTAATAAATAAGAATAAAGTTTTTTAAGTTCCGCATCTGAAAGAGATGAAAGCGATTTTAACTTGCCCCAATGCCTTTTAATTTCAACAGGCATATAATTTCAGGTGTAAAATTTAAAATCAGTTTCGGGATCAAGTAATATTTTTCCTATCGTGGAGGTTGAATATAAAAGCGCGCTGAAAACAATATTTGTATCAACGACAATCTTCACCGTGTAAGCCGCTTTTTATTTTTTGTCCACCAGCTCTTTTTTACTTCGCGGGCAAGCTTGTCCACATCCTTTTGTTTTGCTTTGCTTCTGGAAGCAATTTCGAGATACTGCAGGTAATCAACAATACTTTTTAGTGCAGACTTGCTCATGTCAGATGAAAACCTGATCACAATTTCGCTCTCATTTCTCTCAATAAACATTGGATGTTATTTTCTTTCAAAGATACAAAAAATGACAGGATCAGGATTTTGTTACTGTTGCAACTATGTTTTTAATTGTTGTCAATCCTCTTTTCAGCCGCTCACTTACTTCTTTCTTTCCAAGCAACTCCGCCATTGGAAATAAATCCACGCCACCGGACTGCCCGCTTAATATCACGCGAAACAATTGCAATACTTCACCCGGCTTCAAATTATTTTTTACTGCTGTTTCTTTAAAACAATTTTCTGCATCCGCTGCTGTGTATGATTGAAGTTGTGACAATGATGAATCTAATTGTTCAAAAAATGTTGCAAACAGTGGTTTCCCTGCCTGTCCGGCAGGCAGGCATTTTTTTGCAATCACCTGTTCATCATAAGATGCCGGAGCAATGAAAAGATATTTTCCTTTTTCGATCATTTCGTTTTCAAACTGGATGCGCGGCTTTAATAATTGAACACAACGGGTAAGAAATGACTCACTCAATCTCTTATCATCATCATTAAAATTAAATTCTTTTTTCAATGCTGACTT
>DATEMK010000468.1:0-12429 GCA_035275625.1 Bacteroidia bacterium | reverse complement strand
CTGTCAAAAGCTTAAGAACGGAATAAAAATAAAATTATGATTAAAAATTATTTAAAAATTGCGTGGAGGAATTTAATGAAGAATAAAATATTTTCATTCATTAATATTTTCGGCCTGTCAGTAGGATTGACCTGCTGCATGCTGATTACGATTTACCTTTATAATGAACTCAGCTACGATTCATATCATAAAAATGCAGAAAGGCTGTACCAGTTAGGAACTACTTTTGTTACCAAGGGAAAAGAAGAACCTACTGCTAACACGCCCGCACCTATGGCAAAAGCCATGCAGCAGGAGTTTCCTGAAATTCAACAATCAACCAGGCTGTTGTCTGCTTTTTCAGACGATAAAACATTACTTCAATACAAAGAATCCGGTCACGATCAAAAATCTTTTTATGAAACAAGAGGCTTTCTTGCTGATTCAACTTTTTTCCGGTTATTCAATTATGATTTTAAAGAAGGCAATCCAACCAGCTCACTGACAAATCCGAATTCAGTTGTGCTTTCAGAAGAGATTGCAGAAAAATTATTTGGCTCGCAACCTGCACTCAACAAAATAATTCGCATCAGCAGTTCTACTAACGGAGATTATGATTTTACGGTAACCGGTGTATTTAAACCCAACACACTTCCATCACACATTGATGCCAGATTTTTCATGTCACTTAAGGGTGGTGAGATCGAAAATTACCTGAAAGAAAGAACAGACCTTGCATCCAACAATATGTTTTACACTTACTTTCTTCTTAAACCCGGAAGTGATGCAGGCAGGCTGGAAAGCAAGTTCCCGGCTTTCATTGATAAATATGCAGGCAAAGAATTAAAAGCAATGGGTTTTTATAAGCGGCAGTTCTTAATGCCTGTAAAAGAAATTCATTTAAGTTCATCTGTCAAAAGCAACGTTACACCTCCCGGAAGCAAAACCTATTTATATATCCTCGCCTCTATTGCCATTTTTATTTTACTGATTGCCTGTATCAATTTCATGAATCTTTCTACAGCACGCTCATCAAAACGTTCTGCTGAAGTAGGAGTTCGCAAAGTGCTGGGCGCTGAGAAAAGCTCTTTGATACGGCAGTTTCTCGGAGAATCCCTGATGATGTCGTGTATCGCATTTGTATTAGCAATCATCATGGTGAAATTATTTCTGCCATTGTTTGAAAACATTTCAGGCAAAGAACTTTCGTTTTCATTGGTTGAACATCCCATTATCCTTACTGGATTTTTTGTGCTGGCTTTTATCACCGGGTTGCTTGCGGGCAGTTATCCTGCATTTTATTTATCTTCTTTCAAGCCGGTGAGCGTGCTGAAAGGACGTTTTTCAAATTCATTTGCTGCTGTTTCACTGCGTAAAGGATTAGTGGTATTCCAGTTCGTGATTTCAGTTGTATTGATTGTTGCATCCGTAGTTATTAATAAGCAGATGCATTATATGCGTTCCAAAGATTGGGGCTTTACTAAAGAACAACAGGTAATTATCCCGATGCGAAGTGCAACATCAAAAAAAATCTATGCCTCGCTGAAAAATGAAATCGGAAGGAACCCGCATATTCAGTCTGTTGGCGCTTCCATGTATTACCCCGGTATAATGAATCCCAGTGACATGCCTCTGTATAAGGAAGGAAACAGCATGAATGAAGCTAAACGTGTTTTCATGAATTGGATAGATGATGGTTTCCTGCAAACGTTAAACATGCAACCTGTTGCCGGAAGGTTATTTTCAAAAGAATTTCCCTCTGATACTAACTTCAGAATGGTGTTAAATGAACAGGCGATCCGGCAACTGGGATTTGCTTCAGCAGAAAAATCCATAGGAAAATATGCGGTGATTGACTGGCAAGGACAAACATACAAATGGGAAATTATCGGGGTCGTGAAAGATTTTCACTTCCAGGATTTACACGTTCCGATTGAACCGTATGGTTTCCAGTTGAACAATGTGCCGCAATATAATTATGTAATAGCGCATGCTGATGCCGGGGATTTAAATAGTATATTAAAATCAATTGAAGCATGCTGGCAGAAACTCAACCCGAATGAACCTTTTGAATATAGTTTCCTGGACCGGGAGTTTCAGAAAAATTTTTCGACTGAAAATCGTTTGTCATCTATAGTGGGTTATTTCACGCTCATCGCAATTTTAATTTCATGCCTTGGATTATTTGGATTAGCTGCATTCAGCGCTGAACAGCGCACCAAAGAAATCGGTGTAAGAAAAGTATTAGGCGCCAGCGTTGCCGGAATAGTCAGCCTGCTCTCGAAAGATTTTTTAAAGCTCGTTACCATTTCTATTCTCATTGCTGTTCCTGTTTCATGGTATATAATGTCCCACTGGCTGCAGGATTTTGCCTACCGCGTTAATATTGGCTGGATGGTGTTTGCTGTCACTGCTGTAATTGCTTTGTCCGTTGCATTTCTAACCATCGGGTTGCAGGCATTTAAAGCTGCAATAGCAAACCCTGTAAAAAGTTTACGAACAGAGTAAAATTAAAATCATGTTTACTAATTATTTCAAAATCGCATTACGGAACATCTGGAGAAACAAAACTTTTTCAGCCATCAATCTTGTAGGTCTTTCAGTAAGCATGTCGCTGGGCATGCTCATCATTTTGATTGTAAAAGAGCAGTACACCTTCGACAATTTTCATCACGACAGCGACCGGGTTTACCGGGTCAATACACGCGCCATCAAGGTAAAAGGATATATGGAGGATTACGCTTCCGCTCCACTACCGTTAGGCAATGCGCTAAACGACAATTATTCCTTTACCGAAAATATAGTGCGTGTGAACCGGTATTTTAACGGGGAGGCGAGTCACGGAAATGTAACTGTCCCGATGAATGGCCTGGTAGTAGACCCCTCGTTCTTAGAAGTATTCAACTTTCCCCTGCAGAAAGGAAACCCCGCTGCGGCACTTGGGAAACCGAATGACTTAGTATTAACACAAAAGGCAGCCGGAAAGATTTTTGGAAAGACGGACCCTATCGGAAAAGCCCTCTCAATAAGTGGCTACGGAAATTTTATAGTCACGGGTGTATTGCAGGAATTTGCCGGCAAAACGCATTTTGAATTTGAAATGCTGGGTTCTATTACAGCCTTGCCGGGAATTGAAAAGGATAAGGATAAAAAAAATGTATATGAAACTTCTCTCAACAATTGGAACAACTACTTCACCAACTATATATATGTTAAGTTAAAAGAAGGACAGCATACGGCAGAGGTAGAACAGGCATTAGCGGAGATCAGCAGGAAATATTATGACGGGCTTAAGCTATCAGATCCCGGTGATAAGGGCTTCGAGTTTTATTTACAACCCTTATCAAAGATCACCCCCGGGCCTGACCTTATCGGCAGAATGGGATCCGGCTTGCCCGGTTTTGTATTAATTTTTTTAGGCGCATTGGCAGGCGTGATCCTTTTGATGTCGGTATTCAATTTCACCAACCTGATGATTGCCAAATCACTTTCCCGCGCGCGTGAAATTGGCGTGCGTAAAGTAATGGGAGCGCAGCGTTTCCAGGTGTTTTTTCAATTTGTGGGAGAAACGGTTTTGTTTTCATTGATCGCTCTAATGTTCTCTTATGTGCTGCTTCAGTTTTTGAAAAGCGGTTATTCGCAATTACCACTTAGTGCACATTTCTCCCTCGATATGAAGGAGGATTTTTTTGTGTATATCATATTCATTGCGTTTGCTGTATTTGTTGGTGTTATCGCGGGTTTGTTGCCAGCCGGTTATCTTTCCGCCTTCCGCCCTGCGAGCGTGCTGAAAGATGCAGGCAACCTGAAAATCTATTCACGCCTCAACCTTAGAAAAATTTTAATGACAGCTCAATTTACGTTGTCCATCATCTTTGTAATTGTGGTGTTGGTTATTTACAGTCAAATTGATTTTATGTTGAAGGCCGACTATGGATTTGATCAAAAGAATAAATTGAATATTAACCTGCAGGGTGCTGCGTTTGAAAAAATAGCGAACCAGGTCCGAAACCTGCCGGGTGTCGGGCAGGTTGGAGGTGTATCTTACCCGCTTGGAACATACAACAGCCGGACCAGCAACTATAAACGAAATCCCAATGATGAATCTTTTGCCATGAAGGATATTATTGTGGAGAAAAATTATGTTGACAACATCAACCTTACTTTTTTAGCTGGAAAGAATTTCGATGCTAACGAACGAGGAGGTGAAAAGTATATTTTATTAAACGAAAAGGCACTAAGTCATTTTGGTTTTGCGAATCCCGCAGCAGCCATCGGCCAAACTATCTATATGAATGATTCCATTGCGCTAAGCGTAAAAGGCGTAGTGAAAGACTTCCATGCACGTCCGTTAGATTCTCCGATTGAACCCCTTGGATTGCGCTGCAACATCAGCCAGCTAAGCTACCTCAGCGCCAAAATTAATCCAGCGCAAAAAGAAGCAGTCATTGCCTCCATGAAAGCTATTTGGAAAAAGTTTGTTCCAAACAACAGGCTTGACTACAGCATGATGGAGGAGGAAATTGATGATGCTTACCGGGAATCCGGAATGCAGGATTTCCTGATGATACTCGGGTATATTACTTTCCTTGCTGTGACATTGGCATGTTTGGGAATGCTGGGTATGGCTATGTACGCAACGCAAATTCGCATAAAAGAAGTGGGTGTGCGAAAAGTAATGGGAGCGTCCGTATCTGATATTGTTATCCTCCTGAGCAAATCGTTTATGATGCTCATTGGCATCGGGATTATTATCGGAACACCCATCAGTTTTCTTGTTGGAAATTTATTCCTGGATTCCTTCGCCTCCAGGATTGAGATTACGCCCATGCTCTTAGCTGCCGGGATAGCTATTATTGCTGGCCTGGGCCTTTTGACTATATGCTCACAAACCATTAAAGCAGCGATTAGCAACCCGGTAAGAAGCTTACGAACAGAATAAAATTAAAACCATGTTTACTAATTATTTTAAAATCGCATTACGGAACATCTGGAGAAACAAAACTTTTTCCGCCATCAACATAATCGGTCTGGCAGTAAGCATGTCCCTCGGGTTGCTCATTATTCTTATCATCAAAGAGCAATACGAGTTTGATAATTTTCATAACGATGCTGGCCGCATTTATCGTGTCAATACAGCCGCGCTTCGTGTAAACGGTGAAACAGAAAATTATGCATCCGTTCCGCTTGCCCTTGCAACGGTGCTGAAAGAAAATTATTCATTTGCAGAAGAAGTAGTTCGCCTGAACCGCAATTTGAATTGCGATGCCAAAGCCAACAACACCGTTCTTCCTGTAAGTGGTTTTTTTGCTGATCCTTCTTTTCTCACGGTTTTTAATTTCAGGCTCGAAAAAGGAAATCCTGCTACTGCCCTGTCTGCTCCTGATGGCATCGTCCTCACCAACCAGGCCGCAAAGAAAATTTTCGGGAACACAGACCCGATGGGTAAAACCATTGAACTGAGCGGATACGGAAATTATATAGTAACCGGTGTGTTTGAAGATTTTCCCGGCAAAACACATTTTGATTTTGAAGTGCTCGCATCCATCAATGTACTTCCCGTTTTGGAAAAACAAAACATTGTGCCGCTTTCCTTGCAGGATTGGACAAACTATTATTCCGGCCATCTTTATTTAAAATTAAAAGGAGGAAAAACACAGAAGGAAGTTGAAACAGCGCTGGCAGCAATCAGTAAAAAATATTACGCAGGTGTGAAGCTGGAAACGCGTGACAAAGGATATGAATTTTACCTGCATCCATTAACTAAAATCAGCCCCGGTCCTATTCTTTCTAACAACATGGGAAGAGCCGTTCCCGAAATAGTTTTAATTTTCCTCGGATCGCTCGCTGCGATTATCATGATTATGGCAGGGCTGAACTACACCAACCTGATGATCGCAAAATCTCTAAAGCGTGCAAGAGAAATCGGTGTACGAAAAGTAATGGGTGCAAACCGTGTACAGGTATTCTTTCAATTCATTGGAGAGTCAGTTTTATTTTCATTGCTTGCACTGGTGTTCTCCTGGCTCCTTCTGCAGTTCCTTAAATCGTCCTTTCTTCAATTACAAATGACACAATCATTTTCTTTTGACCTCAGGGAAGACGGATGGATTTATATTTTGTTTTTCTTCTTTGCTTTAATGGTCGGAGTAATTGCCGGGTTGCTGCCTGCTGTTTATCTCTCAGGATTTAAGCCTGCACTTGTTTTGAAAAATGTATTGGGCAATGCAACAAACTCAAAGCTCAGCCTCCGGAAAATTCTTATGGTGGTACAATTTACTTTCTCACTCATCTTTGTGGTGTGTGTCCTGTTTATCTACCAGCAGGTTCAATTCATGCTTTCATCAAATTATGGTATTAACGAAAAAAATATTCTTAACCTTCACCTGCAGGGACAGGGTTATGAAAAATATGCAAATGAAATCAGGAATGTTGCCGGGGTAAAAAGAGTAGGTGCAGTTTCTCACAGCCTCGGAACATCTGCTGATTATGCCGCTGACTATAAACGCAATAAAACAGACGCCTCTTTCGTGATGCGCGATTTCCGGGCAGATGCTGATTATCTCAAAAACCTGCAGGTAAAATTTATTGCAGGCAGAAATTTTAAAAATGATTTGTCGAAAGAAAAAGAATCAGAAGTGATTTTGAACGAAACAGCATTGAAGTCATTCGGATTTGCAAATGCACATGCTGCACTTGATCAAACCATCTATACAGACGATTCCATCCAATTACAAGTTGTGGGAGTTGTGCAGGACTTTCACTTCCGCACCTTTGAAAGCGCAATCGGCCCGCTCGCATTCCGTTACCATCCTGCTGATTTTAATTTGTTAAGCATTGCATATGACCCGACAGCTAAAAACCAGGTCATGACAGCAACACAATTCATCTGGAAAAAATATGATCCCGTTCATCCTGTGCAATGCAGAACTATGGAAGATGAGATTGACCAGGCCTATGTGGAATCAGGCTATAGCGATATCGTCATGATCCTCGCTTATATTTCATTTCTTGCTATCACTATTGCCTGCCTCGGCATGCTGGGAATGGTAATGTACAGCACACAATTGAAAATAAAAGAAATCGGGGTAAGGAAAGTGCTGGGTGCAAGCGTGAAGGATGTTACTGTTTTATTGAGTAAATCTTTTGTAAAACTGATTGGTATCAGTACATTAATCGGTATTCCCCTGGGCTATTTACTCGGGAATCTCTTCCTGCAGAATTTTCCTTACCGTATCTCCAATACCCCTTTACTGGCTTTGCTGGCACTGGTGGTAGTAAGCTTTGCAGGCATCGTAACCATTTGCTCACAAACCATTAAAGCAGCGGTTAACAACCC
The DNA here is from genome assembly GCA_035275625.1 of Bacteroidia bacterium. GTDB lineage: Bacteria > Bacteroidota > Bacteroidia > AKYH767-A > OLB10 > DATEMK01. The sequence goes on along the minus strand of DATEMK010000468.1, from coordinate 5,111 downwards.
GGTGAATAGTTTAAGAACAGAATAAACACATTTCAACTATGCTTACAAACTATCTTAAAATCGCAATCCGTAATCTGCTCCGGTATAAATTTTTTTCATTTATTAATATTTTCGGTCTTGCAGTTGGTATCGCATGTTGCACAGTCATAATTCTTTTTGTGAAAGACGAATTGAGCTATGACAAGCAAAATAAAGATGCAGGCCGAATTTATCGTGTAGTAAAAGATTTTGTAAATGATGACGGAAGCACGGTTCCTGATGCCACTACTCCCCCGGCACTTGCGCTCACCCTGCAGCGTGAAATCCCCGAAATTGAAAACGTAGTCAGAATATTTCCCGGCTGGGGAAGAAAATTTTATGTGCAGAATGGTGAGAAAAAATTCCTTGAAGAAAATGTATATCGTGCCGACAGCAGCATATTTAATGTCTTCACAATTCCGTTTGTAAAAGGAAATCCGAAAACTGCATTCGCCCAATTAAAATCAGTTTTGTTAACAGAGTCAACTGTCAAAAAATATTTTGGGAATGAGGAAGCAATGGGTAAATCCATCGAACTGGATGATATGGGTACGTATGTAATCACAGGAATTATAAAAAACCTGCCGCGCACTTCACACTTTAAGTTTGATTTTCTTATTTCTACACGAACTATTCGTGGAAACATTGATACTGAATGGGGGTTTTATAATTTCTATACATATATCAAGCTGAAGCGAAACACAAACATTGCATCTGTTGAGCCTAAAATAAAAGAGTTATTTAAAAAGCATCAGCCCGGAAATAAAAATTTTTTCTACATCCAGCCACTCACTTCCATTCACCTTACTTCAAATCTTAAATGGGAATTAGAACCCAATGGTGACAAAACATACGTGTATATTTTTATTACCATCGCTTTGTTTATTATCATAATCGCGGGCATTAATTATGTGAACCTTTCCACCGCAAGAGCCACATTACGTGCAAAAGAAATTGGCATCAGAAAAACTTCAGGCGCCCAAAAGAATTCTTTGATACGCCAGTTTTTAACAGAGTCTGTTGTTATCACATTGCTGGCAACTGTTGCTGCGGTAGCACTTTCACAACTAATCTTACCTGCAGTCAATAATATTACGCATAAAAACCTCTCACTTTTTTCAGACGGCTGGTTTATCGTTTATTTATTCATTGCTGCTAATATTGTCGGAGTATTAGCCGGATTATATCCTGCATTGTACCTTTCATCTTTTGAAACTGTAAAGATCCTAAAGGGTGTTAAAGTGAGCAGTAAGAATAATTTTAATTTACGTAAAGCATTAGTGGTCGTGCAGTTTTCAATTTCAATTGCATTGATTGCCGGAACAATAATTATAAACCGGCAAGTTGATTACGTTCAATCTGCAAAGCTCGGTTTTGATAAAGAACATGTCTTAATTATTCCTGACATCGGTTATCTTGACCGCTCCAAACGCCAGGCATTAAAGAATAGTTTACTGCAAATTCCCGGGGTAAAAAAAATTGCAGCTACGGATGGTATCATTGGCGGACAAAACTGGACAAACGGAATTCGCCTCAAAGGCTCACAAAATTCACAGCTCGTAAATTTTTTAAATGTGGATGCCGATTTTTTGGATGCATTAAATATTTCTTTAAAAGAAGGAAGAAATTTTTCTCCTGCTTTTCCTGCCGACACTGCCGATGCAATTATATTAAATGAAACTGCTGTGAAACAATTGGGAGTTCCTTCACCGGTTGTCGGTCAGCAAATAGTATGGGCTGAAGATGATGACACAACTTATTATGCTAAAGTTATAGGCGTTGTAAAAGATTTTCATTTTACATCCATGCGTTCCGAAATAAAACCTTTCGCTTTTGTTACAGACAATAATCGGCAATGGCATTTCGCTGCAAAATTACAAGGCAAAGATATCAGCAGCTCCATCTCCCACATCGAATCTGCATGGAAAGCAAATGTGTCGAACCGCCCGTTTCAATATTATTTTCTTGATGAAACGTACAACAAACTTTACCAGTCAGAAAGAAATTTCAGAATTATTTTTGTTTACATCACCATTTTAATTATTATCATTGCCTGCCTGGGTTTATTCGGGCTTGCATCATTCATGACCCAGCAACGAACCAAAGAAATCGGGATAAGAAAAGTCTTGGGCGCATCTGTTTCAGGAATTGTCACCTTGCTTTCAAAAGATTTTTTGAAATTAATAGGAATTGCAGCCCTCATTGCGTTCCCTGTTGCATGGCTTGCGATGAATAAATGGCTGGAAGATTTTGCATATCGCATACATATCAGCTGGTGGATATTTCTCATTGCTGCAATTATTTCCCTCTTGATTGCCTTCCTGACAATAAGTTTCCAGGCAATAAAGGCGGCAATTATAAATCCTGTTAAGTCGCTTAGAACAGAATAATTATTAACTCAAATTTGAAAACATCACTATAATTTTATAATCATAATATGATACGGTTAAAAAATATTTCAAGATGGTTTACCAATGGCGGAACAAGAACCTTTGTGCTTCGCGATATAGACATGAATGTGAACGAAGGTGAATTTATTTCCATCATGGGACCTTCGGGTTCAGGAAAATCTACATTGTTAAATGTAATAGGAATGCTGGATGATCCGTCAGAAGGTGAATACCACTTTTTCGATGATAAAGTTCATGCGCTGAAAGAAAAACAAAAATCAGCTCTATATAAAAGATATATTGGTTTTGTTTTCCAGGCATATCATCTTATTGATGAGCTGACAGTATATGAAAATATTGAAACACCACTCATTTACCAGGATATAAAATCATCCGAGAGAAAAGGAATGGTTGCCGATATGCTCGACCGTTTTCAAATTGTCGGAAAAAAAGATTTGTTTCCTGCTCAACTTTCAGGCGGACAGCAGCAGCTGGTAGGAATTGCCCGCGCATTAATTGCCAAACCAAAATTGCTTCTTGCTGATGAACCTACAGGCAATTTGAATTCAAAGCAGGGTGAAGAAATCATGGAACTTTTCAAAAAACTGCATAAAGAAGATGGTGTTACTATTATCCAGGTAACACATTCAGAAAAAAATGCAGCTTATGGCGAACGGGTAATTAATTTATTGGATGGGAGGATAAACTGAGTACCATTTTACTGCCGGGGATGTTTCGTTTAAAATCTTTCAACCAAAATATCACTGCATAAAACTTACAGGCAAATTCTCCAACCCCTTTTCACTCTCTCTTTGATATTTCTGATCCGGGAAAGCACAGAGAAGAAATATGATTCTTTAACGAGGTAAAAAAATTTTTATTTAAGTTTGTACTTGATTTTTATTTGTTCAAAATACATGTGCTGACTTCATGAATAAATCGTTTTCACCCGGAATTACATGCGCTTTTGTTTTATTTTTTTTTAATTTTTTCTGCCATCATCTAAGCGCGCAACCGACACATATCACAGGTTTTGTAGATGCTTATTCTCATTATGAGGCTGACAAACTTTCATTCTCATTGGGTGAGCAGGACCTTTTTATTACTTCCGAAGTTTCTGACCGCATCACCTTTTTAGGCGAGAGTGTTTTTAAATATTCTGCCTCCTCCCCCACCCTGTTCGATGTAAGCATTGAACGCGTGGTCATCAAATACAACTTTAAAGGCAATCACAACCTGCTTATCGGGAAGCATCATACACCGGTCAATTACTGGAACGATACATATCATCATGGACGCGTTTTTTTTCCGACTATTTTTCGCCCTTTGCTGTTTTCAGAAAATATAATTCCGTTGCACACCACCGGCATCAGCATTAGCGGGCACGATTTTGGCCCGTTAAAATTCGGGTACGACCTGATGGCCGGAAACGGAATAGGGTCCGGTGATTTAACGGATAATGATAAGAACAAATCTTTTACCGTTGCTGCGCATTGCAAGCCTGCTGATAAGCTGCGTGTTGGTGCATCGTATTATTATGATATTATTTCAAAAGGTTCGATGGACCATCATACCGGCCAGGCCATTACCAGCCAGGTAATACAGCAGCTTGCAGGTGGTTCCATAGCGTATTTTGCAAGGAAAGCTGAATTTCTTTCTGAAGCAACATTCGCCATCAACAAATCAGATTCCTTAGGCACGTCAACTTCCTTTTCAATGTATGCCTATGCCGGGTACAGGTTAAAGGAAAAAATTGTTCCGTATATACGGTTTGATTTGCTTGACATGAAACGTGACGAAGTATATTTTAACAACCAGAATATTATTGAATATACAGGCGGAATACGCTACGAAATAAATTATCTCGCAGTGGTAAAGCTCGAATACCAGCGCATAGATTACGAATTTCTAAAAGATACGGATATGATAACAGCACAGTTTGCCATCGGTTTCTGAATTACATCACGGAAATGAAAGAGCTTAAAATAATAAAATATTTTTTTCTTACCGGCTTATCGTGTTGCATGCTCTTTTTATTTTCTTTTCCGGCACTCGCCCAGGAAAAAACCTTAACCGTAATAAGCAATTCAAAAGGCGCCCCCGACCAGATGAACCTGGCAGAGCTTACGGCTGTACTGAAAGGAGAAAAGCAGCGCTGGAGCAATACCGTTCCTGTGGTGATAGCATTAATGAAAAGTTCCACCGAAACCGGTTTGTCCACCAGCAAAAAAATATATCACATGAGCAGCGATGAATTCAATAAATACTGGCTTGCGCTGGTTTTCCAGGGAAAAGCAAAAGCGCCCGTCTTTTTTAACTCTCCTGCGGAGCTTGAATCTTTTGTTGCCGAAACTCCCGGTGCCATTGGTGTTATTGAATCTTCGACTTCAGGCAAAGTAAGGCAGGTCATCGTGGAAGGAAAAAAATCATTTTAACGGAATCGTTCTTCCATAAGCTTATCTTTTAATTAATCATTGAATAACCATTAATGAAGCTCTCCTTAAAAACAAAAATCTGGATGACCGTGTTGTCCATTGTTTTAATGTTTGCATTTTTTATACTTTTTTATTTTCCGGCTCAGCGGGAAAAATATATGATGAAGAATTATCATAAAGAAATTCAGAACCTCGCAAATACAGTAGCCCTCGGGGTAAAAATTGCATTGACGGAGCAGAATTTTGAAGGAGCGCAAACAGCTATGGA
>DATEMK010000467.1:0-2644 GCA_035275625.1 Bacteroidia bacterium | reverse complement strand
TGTGAAACGCGCAACCATTTTTGACGGTGCTGTTAAATACATGGTGACCGGAAGATCTGTTTATGAATATAAATCACCTGCTTCAAGACAGTTGATTACTGAAGATAAACCAGGCGAGTCATTAGAGCCTTTTCATGTTTGGATAGGATTGGATGTTAATCCGAGAATTAAATCCTTCGATAATTTTGTTTTTTATTTTGACTGGAAATACGATGCCGATAAAGAAAATTATTTAAGCCTGCTGCCTTTAATTAAATGGTACTTTAATAGTGAGGAAATAAAATCATTTGCCGGTTTTTTGCAGGAAGACTCAACTGGAGTACGAATAAAATCCATAACCGAACAGTATGATAATTCACTGCGGGCAGAAAAAATTGTTACGAAGTATTTTAATGGGAATTTTATTACCCTGCATGCTGATGAATCGAATGAAATACAGCCACATTTGCAAAGAACACCGGCAGAATTTGACAATATATTTCCCCTCAATGTACTTGACAAGATTGAAGGCAAATGTGCCTGGCTGAAGTTGGTTTTTCCGGGCGCAATGAAATTAAGCGCTTTAAATGATTTATATCTTTCGATAAATTCTTTCCCGGTAATCAACCGCAGGGTAAATAAAATTACTTATCAATTGCGCAGCAATCTGAACATTGTTCCTTTGAAGACTGATGAAATATTTTTCGATATGATAGGCGTGCAAAATTCTGATGGAAACTCTTTTCAATTCAATCCATTGGAGAGCGGGTTTAAAAATGAAGCAGGGTATTATACGTTGAGGTACGGAGGAATTGAACGCTTCGACAAACGTGAAGCCACTGAATTTCTCCGCACCACCATTGATTTATTACGGGATGAAAGCGCCTCGTTCAGCTCTCTCGGCAACGAGTTTATCTTTTCCTATATCAACCAGATAAATACCGCTATAGCGATGATTGAAAACAGGCTGGGCTCAAGCGGAGAACTGATAAAACCCTCGCATTTTCTAATAGTCAATCCGTTTAAGCAGAATGAAAATATATTTATTAAATTCTGGTCGACATCAGGGTCAGGGGGCAACCAGGTAAAAGCCGGAACTAAATTAACTTTAAGTTCGGGGGCAGTTGCCAGGTCGGCAAGCTTAATGCTGCTTACTACTTCTGCCGGAGGAAAAAAGGCGCTGAATGAGAATGAAAAAATTACCGCCTTTAAAAGATCCATTCTTACACATGACCGGCTGGTAACACAGGAAGACATTATAAATTTTTGTTACCATGAGCTGAATAACCTTGTTTCAAAAATAGAAATTCGTAAAAACTGGCATAAATCTGTATTGCCCAGGGAAGGCATGATCAGGATACTTGAAGTTCATATCACGCCAAAACAATTAAATAAAATAGCGGAGGAGGAATGGCAGGATATTGCTAAAGAACTGCGGTTGAAAATCGAAAATTCATCAGGAAACCTGATTCCTGTTAAAGTCATCGTTCATAATTGAAAATAGACAACAGCAATGAATGAATCCGATATTGTATCAGCTATTAACGGACTTTCTTTAGATCTGAGAGTTGAAGTTGTAGTGGGAGATATTTTAAATTCGGGATATGATGCAACGGACCTGTTTATACATCCTGCCGGATTGTTTCAAAGAAAATTTAATAAAGATATTTTAAAGGCTGAGCTACTTGAATTTAAAAACCATCAGCATGCGGTCATCGTTAATACTGTACGTGAAAGTTTGTATGACATGTTGCCGCAGGTTTTGTTTCATAACCCTCCTGCAAAGAATTCAAAAGTTTTTAAAACCGTGCAGGATATGATTGATGATTACAAAAGACGCGTGATAGAAGAAAAGGAAGCGCGGAAATTTTTTATGCTTTACGAAATTGAGTTTTACAGGCAGCGCGTGGCAAACGCTATGCAGGAGCGTAAACTTGCAGAGGCAGTTTCTTACAGCATGGATGATACGGAAATACTTTCCTACTGGCGACTGCCCCCGATCTTCGATTCGCGGCAAAAAGGCATTTTATTTTATTTGTTTCCTGTTTTTCATCAAATCAGGGGTGATTTAGATTACATGCAGGAAGTATATAGCCTGATACTGGATGCACACATCACAATTGAGAGGTGTGACAGCCTGCAGAAATTAAATTATGATGATTCTTCTTTTACTTTAGGTAAAATGATTTTATCATCAGACAGTATTATAGGAAAAAGTTATCCTTATTATTATCCTTCTGTAATTGTAAAAACAGGACTACTTTCAAAAAAGAAAATCCATAATTACTTACCGGGCGGGAAAAATATCAGGATACTTGAGAAGCTGAATGAATATTTTATACCGTTTTTCTGCGAGAGTGAAGTAAAAATTGAAACACTTAATTATTGCGGGATTCTTGGCTCGGAAAACGTAAATAATGGCAGACTTGGCTATTCAATGTCTTTAAAGCAACCTGTAAGATTATCTAAATTAAAAGTTACTGAAAGCCATTAAGGTTCATCCGGTAAAAAACTCCAGTTTTTCCTTTGCTCTTTTTTTGCTGTTTCGGATTCCTTCTCACTTACTAAAGGTTTTTCCTGTATAAAAGCCCGCTCACCTTTTTTCTTTCCTAAAAAGTCTAAAGAATTTAATTTTTGAAAAAGTGAATAGATCATTGACATAAAT
>DATEMK010000466.1:0-3102 GCA_035275625.1 Bacteroidia bacterium | reverse complement strand
TTATATGCGGTGAATACTCGGGGTATTGTGTATTTACTCCCTCGCCAAGGTTTTCTATTTTTACCTTTACCGGGTGGGTAATTAAAAAATCGCCCGTTACACATTCTGAAATTCTTTTGTTGCTGATTTCAATTTCCGATTTATCTTTAGCCACTTCTTTTATATACTTTTCATATTCTTCTTTTGCTTTAGTGAAGTGGTGCTGAATTTGATTTGCCTCACCGAGATAGTAATGAACTTTCGGATCCACCTTATTATTGAGCGCAAATGCTTTTTCAAAATAATCCAGCGCCTCAAATTTAGTTCCGCTGTTCATATAGCATATTCCTATTTTATAATTTAAATCGGAACTGTTAGGATTAAACTCCTGCGCTTCAAGAAAAAGGTTTAATGCGTCTTCATATAAGGGCGGATCGTTATCTAACAATTCCAGCCCTTTTTCAATATTTATTTTCACTGCTTCAAATGTCTTTTGCTGTTCTCTAAAATTTTCTTTTTCGAACGGAACATCTTTTGCAGATGAGTACGACACAGTGATTTCCTTTTCAGCTTTGGATGTGGTGTGAATCCCTGCTTCCTGGAGTATTATAAAGCTGGTTATTACTACTGATGACACAGTTGTAACATACAGTATTGTTTTAAAATTGATCCGGTGTACAATTCGCTGACTTCTTTTTTGCTTAAGATGCTTTTTCATGCCATTATGCAATTAAATATAACTTCAATTACGTAATAAGTTAAAAATAGTTGCTGATTATGCCTGTTTTTTGAATGCATAGTGCTAAAAATTTATTGAGGATTAATAAAATAACATTCCGTAACTAATGGTGAACGTTCTGACAATTAAATTTTCTTTATGCCCTTGCTGGTCTTGTGTAACAAGCTGGAGGGAGAAGAGACCAACAAGAATTTGAAATTTAAGATTGTAATATTTGTAATGAATTACATCCTGCATGAAGCAAAGTTATTTGTTGGTGTCCCATTCACAAGCATACCCGCAACACCAATGAGAAAAAATAAACTTTTTAAGGATATTAAATAATTTTAGTTTGTGTCTTTGAAAGAATCGTTTTCTGTACAAACACATCAGCGTTCCGGCACACATGCAGCGCGACATGCGCGGGTGATTGGGGGAAAACTACAGTAGACGATTAATTCTCCTGTATTATAACATCAAGTGTTTCAGGTTTCCAGTTATACATGATCTGCCTTGCAAGGTTATCCGCTGCTTCTCTATTAAATATTTTACTCAAAAGATATAAGGAGCCATCAATGCCAGCTGAAACACCTTCAGTAGTAATAATCCTTCCATTGTCAACAAACCTTTTGCCTTTTACCATTTTAACATCCGGAAATTCTCTTGCAAGATTATCTATGGCTAAGAAATGGCTGGTCGCCATCTTTCCGGCAAGCGCACCGGTTTTGGCTAAAAGGCGCACTCCATTGCAGACAGAAAGCACATATTCTGCTTTCTGATTTACGTTATTTATCCACGTAATCAATTTTTCATTATTGACTTGCGAAATCGAATTACCACCCGGAATAACCAATATATCCGGCAATGGACAATCATCAATTAAATATTCTGCAGTAACTTTTAAAAAAGACTGGCTGATTATTTCTTTTTTATCAGCCGCAACAGTGTAAACATGAAAAGCATTAGTGCCATTAAATTCCGCCTGCTGAAATACTTCCCCCGGACCTGCAAAGTCTAACAATTCCACACCATCATATAAAAGGATTGCAACATTTTTTGGTTTAAAAGTACTGTCTGCTGTATCTTCAGCTAATGCATTAACAACGGTTACCAGCAATAATATAGATACTATCTTTTTCATGGCCTTTCTTTGTTTATTAAGTTATTGAATTGTCATTTGTTCCGGTAACGAAGAGCAAAAGAAGTATTAGCCGGCATTACTCTTTCACAATTTTTCCCTTCTTAACCACTTTGTCATAACCTTTCACTTCATAAAAATAAATACCCGGCAACAGGTTTTTGATTTTTATCTGATCGCTTTCTTTTATAAGTTGTTCAGATAAAACCTCTCTTCCTGATACATCATACAAAACTATACCGCATGGAAATTCTGAAACCGAAACTGTAAGCACATCATTTGCAGGATTGGGATAAACTATACTATTTTCTGTGTTGACCAGGGCAGGTATAGGGGTTATCCCTGTTACTGTTCCACTGCCAAGTTTTGCAACAAATACCTCAGAAGGAAATGTTGAAAGGTTAGAATTAGGCAAAACAATAATATCAAAGTAAGCATTAGCGCTGAAAAAATTTCCGCCTATATAACAATTTCCTTGCGCATCAATTCCAATTGCGTTGCTGTTGTCCACATCACTTCCACCTGCACTTTTTGCCCACAGTACATTTCCGGAAGAATCGTATTTGGCAACAAAAATTTCAGGGTCATTGGCGCTGAATAATGTAAAGTTGTCAAAATAGGCGGTTCCACGGAAAAACCCCGTGATGTAACTGTTCCCGTTTGCATCGGTGCGGATACCCATGCCGAGATCAAAATGAGTTCCGCCCGCCCGTTTTGCCCACACCACATTACCCGAAGGATTGTATTTCACTACAAAAATATCATTCGCACCTGCATTCAATAAAATGGTGCTGCCAAACATGCACGAAGTGCCATTAAAATAACCTGTGATGTAACAATTTCCCGCCCCATCCGAACTGATATAAGGTTTATAAAGCGAAGGATATACACCATCATTTTTTGCCCATATAATGTTTCCTGAACTATCTGTTTTAACTATAAAGATCTGGTATCCGCCATTTGCATTAGTAAGCGTGGTCGTTCCGAAGACCAGCGAGGGGTTGGAAAAATACCCGGTAATAAAATTATTTCCTGCGGCATCTGTGCTGATGCTCCATGGATGTGCATTATTGACAAAAGTATTGCCGCTGTAATATTTTTTTAACAGCTGGTTGCCGGCAGCATCATACTTTTCGAGAAAGGCGGAGTCAGCAAATGTCCCGGTTAAATAAATGTTTCCTGCAGCATCGAGGTCAACAGAAAAATTTCCGGGAATCCAGTCACTCGCTCCCGCATTCCGGGCCCACATTACATTTCCGAGCGAATC
>DATEMK010000465.1:0-3375 GCA_035275625.1 Bacteroidia bacterium | reverse complement strand
TCAGTTTCTTTTTTTATAATAAGTAAATCCGCAGTGCGCCAATTGTCATAACATGGAATGTTTTTAAAGTTAAAAAGTTCCTTTTCAAATAATGGTGTTATATATTGGATATAATTTTCTGTAAGTTTAATTGACCCGATTTTCCTAGCAGTATTTATAATTTTTGTTCGCTCATTTTGCGCTTTTGGGCGAAGTAGTTCCTGAAAAAGAGTAATATAAATTTCACCCTTCATTTTTAATAAGTTGTTCCCTTTTTGAAGCCAAACTTGATAGTAATCAAGATACCAAGGAGGATCCATAATAATACAATCAAAGGAATCAATATTTTTAAAATCAACTGTATTTATATCATCAATTATAATTCTTTTATCATTGTCAAAATGTGATTTTAAGAGTTCGTTTATATCAAAAAGAGTTATATCTTTAATGTATCTACAAAGTTGAATAAATAATGAAGGGGTTCCAAAAAGAGCAATTCGTTTATACTTCCTGTGCTTTATAAGTTCAACCAACTTCTTCGAGGTTATTTTGTCAAATCTCCAATCATAATTTGAAGGATTTGATTCAGGAATTATATTGTTAACTTCTCTTAAGCCATAATATTTTTTTTTAAATAAACTACCTGAGTCAATTCTTAAAACTAAAGGATAAACTAAATCCGGGAAAGCGCCTTTTGAATGTTTAAATATGTCATCATAAGACTTTATATTTTTTTTTTTAATTATTTTTACGATATGTTTTTCTAATTTTTCCTTGTACATGATCGGTCTTTTTTTTAACCCCAATTTAATTTTATAATTTCATGATTCTATACGGCTCTTAAAAAACTTTTCCGTTTCCTTATCGATAAAATGAACATAACATCCTTTCATGCCTCTTGAAAGTAAAACTCTATAGGTGTTTTTGACTAACTCAACAAATTGATCTTTTGATCTTTTTACGACTGTATCTTTGGATTCTTCAGGATGCCCGACCCAACCTTTGTCGAAACGATAAACTAAATCTTTGCCGAAAATAATTCCAACATAGTCAAATTCGAACCCTTGTGCTGTGTATATGCAACCGATTTGATTAATTCCATTTGGATCGTAAGCCCAAATAGATGCGGATGGAATATTTTTATTTAGTTTTTTGGCATCAGGTTTTGCATTCCAGGGCCTTTTATAAGTATCAATAATGACATCATCTAATAAATTGCCCTCTTTATCAGGGTCTGACCAATTCCAACAAAACCCTGCTGTCATTCTTCCTGTATTTCCTTTTTCAACCTTTTCCATAATTGCTGTTTCCAAATCCCATGGGGAACTAAAAATCTGAAAATCGAATTCTTCATGCAAATCCCAAATAATATTTGCAGTTTTCTTGACTCCTAAAGTGTTATTAATCCAATTGACAAAAGCATCTGAACCATTGCAACGAAATTGCGCTTCTAATTCATACTCGAAAATCTTTGCGTTGTATTTTGTTGCAAACTCTTTTATATGTTGAACAGAACCAATTTCATTTGGACGTACAATCTGATTGTCGTCAATAAAGAAAACTGCAACTTTAGCTGCCTTTAAAATTTCTTCAATTTGAAAAAGGTTTGATCGTCTTGCTGCAGGAGTAAAACGACTGTTGCTTGTTTCACGAATACGATGTGCCTCATCACAAATTAAAACATCAATCTCGTTAGGCTCAGCCGTATTGTAACTATTGAAATATTTAAACTGTGCAGAGCCTCTTCTGCCTACAATTTGCCAAAGTGTTTCGGTGAATGCTTTAGAACCTGTTGCATAATGTGCGTTATACTTATTCAATAAAAGGTCCGCCATCAGATTTAAAGCAATTACAGATTTACCAGTACCCGGACCACCTTTTATTATCAGTACATTTTTTTGTTTATCGTGAAAGCCTTTTTTAGCAAGAGATAAAACTTTATCATAAACAACTTTTTGTTCATCAAGTAAAATGTAATTCGAATTTCCTTTGATAACATTTCCCACATGCTCCATTAACTTTTTGCTGGGTCTGTATTTACTTTCTTCAATACTCTTTAAAACTTCTGTTCCATTGCCATCTTTTAATTTTTCAACCAAGTAATTTGAAAATTTGTCAATATCATCTGCTGTAAAAAGCGGGTAGAATTGCAAAAGCGAAGTGAATTTTTTATCAAAAATTACATCATCGTTGTAATAATTGTAGTTATGTAAATAACTACAACCATTTAAAATTACAGGATTTGAAGTTTCATAAAATGCAGTATGCGTATCTTCCAAATACATTTTATAACCTGCTACTTGTGCTGAAGGGTGTAAAACATCCCTTACAGAGCCACCAACAAAAGTTGCAACTTCATTCTCGGATTCAGAAAGAGTGCATTTATCCCACTGTTTTAGTTCAATTATTATTGCATTATCTTTTTTCCTGTCATCCCTGCCACAAATTAAACAATCAAGACGCTTGGAAGTAAGTGGCAATTGGTATTCTAAAATTATTCCATGATCATCAAGTTTTCCATGTTGGAAAATATCTTTTAATGCTCTGAGAGAATTTTGCCATGAGCGTTTTTCATTGTCAGAGGGATAATAACGGTAATAAGTGAAAAAGGCCTGATAAAGTTTTTCAGCAATTTGGTTTTGAATAGTGTCTGTAATGAATTGAATTGAAGTCCCTGCGTATAATCTCATAACTCATTGTATTTTTTTGCTGAGCCTTTCGATTTATCCACAGGATATTTTTCAGAATTGGATTTTATCTTTTCTAAAATAATTTCTTTTACATCAAGATTATGTTTTTGCGCTAACAAAAATGCGAATGCAAAAACATCTGCTAATTCTTCTTTAATTCTTTCTTTGTTGGCTTCCTCGGGTTTCTTCCATAAAAAGAGCTCAAGTAATTCATTTGCTTCAACAGAAATCGCTACAGCTAAGTCTTTAGAATTGTGAAATTGTTCCCAATCACGCTCGTTTCTGAATTCAATTAACTTATCAATTATCTCTTGTATTTCAGTCATTGTTTTCTTAGTGAGCTTTTTTAGAAATCATTATTTTGTTTAATCGAAAGTAATTTTTTAAGGATTAGTTTTTATTTTATTTAACGAATCCAATTTTTCAAAATATTCATCAGCTTGTTTGTCCATTTCCCTTACAGCCTCTTCTTCTCTTCTCATTCTATATTCAAGCAACATTGCCCACAATATTAATATTAAAATTATTATAAAGTTTTTAAGATGTTTTTTATCAATACCGGACATTTAAAGCGAAAGTAATTTTTCTTTTTGAATTTGCGGCAAATGGAACAGGAATGAAAACTTTAACCCGCATTTCAAATTACTGGTATTCTTTATTATACTGTGTCCCTGCATAATCTTCCCGCCTTTTCGCGTATTCTGTC
>DATEMK010000464.1:0-12306 GCA_035275625.1 Bacteroidia bacterium | reverse complement strand
GCAGTTTGCGGAGGTTCGTGTCATGATTATGAGATCGCTGCGAATTCTGCAGCCACTACACTTACCTGGGGCGCACCGGCAGGGTGTATTATTTCTGATAAGAAAGGACATACCGGCAATCCGCTTACGGTTACAGGTACTGATCCGAATGGTGAGTATGAAGTCAGCGTTACTTTCCCCTCCGGATTTGTTTCAGGAAATATTACGGTATATGCAACCAATGCCTGCGGCAACAGCCCGACAACAAGCCTGTTTGTACAGTCGAAGCCTAATGCTCCGGGAGCAATTTCAGGTCCGACTGTTAATCTCTGCAATAAAACAGGGCAAACATTTTCTATTGCTGCTGTACCCGGAGCTACCTCTTATACATGGACAAAACCGTCAGGTGCCACCATTACAAATAATTACGGCACTTCTATTAAAGTAAATTTCGGAAGCAGCTTTACCGGCTCAGGGAATATTACGGTAAAAGCGAACAATGCCTGTGGTGCGAGCCCGGTGACATCCCTGACAGTGTTTGCAGCACCTGCGCAACCCGGAAATATATCCGGCTCTAATTCGGTGTGTAAGAGCAATACAGCAGTTCCATATTCTATATCCCCTGTTACCGGTGCAACATCTTACACATGGACTATTACAGGCGGTGCAACATTTGTAGGTTCGACAAGCGGAACTTCGGTGACAGTTAAATATACGACTGCATCTTCAACTTCGGCTACATTATCAGTTAAAGCAAATAATGCATGTAATTCTTCGCCTATCCGTACACTTGCCATTACAGTGAGTTTTTCATGCCGTACAATTGACGAAGAAACGGCTGAGGAAACTTCTTACATCCCGGAGTTCTCCTCTGAAATGATAGCTTATCCGAACCCAACCTCTGACAAGCTGAATGTCGCATTCAAAGCAGCAGGAAGTGAGCATTACACCCTTCGCATTACCGACCTTGTCGGAAACATGATTATTAAGGAAATAAATTCAGCAACTGTTGGTGACAACCTCAGAGAATTTGATTTAAGCCATCTTTCACAGGGCATGTATTTTGTGACATTGGAAATGGAAGGAGCGGAAACCAAAACAATCCGCGTGGCGGTTAAATAAACAGTAAACAGCCAAAGAATAAAAGCCGGGGCATTGTTCCCCGGCTTTTTTATTATACATCTCTTTAAAAAAAATCCCTCTCATTTCTGAAAGGGATTTTTGCATCATGCCTTTTTCATTATTTATTTTGTCAAAATTATCTTTTTTGTTTCTGCCTTATCTGTGGAGGTTACCTGGACAAAATAGACTCCAGCTTCTTCAAGCTGCAATGAAAAATCTGTTTCGTTTGGCTTTACCTGGTAAATTAACTGACCGGATTCGTTTGTAATTTTTATTTCGTCAATTATATCCGGGCTTTCAATAGTTACTTTGCCGTCAGAAGGATTGGGATAAATAATTATTTCGTCATCTTCTTCAGTATTGACATTTGCCAACCTGCTATTTTGTTTGTACAGGATTCCTTCAATTACCTGAACTGTATCACCGTCCAATGTAGCGACCAGGCTGACTTTTATCCTCTGGTTGTTCGCTCTGAATCTGAAATCAATTTTTTCAATAAACGTTTGCCCGCCCTGGATGCTCTGGTGCTCCATATAAAAATGTTTCGAGTTAAGCCATGAGCCGATGTGCTCGTGAGCCGTTCCGAAATTATCAACCGAAGACCAGTGAATCAATCCATCAGCAGCATTAAGACCAATAAGGTTAGCGCCTTTAAGTTCACCCAGTGCCGGGTCGCTGAATCCTTCATCCATTGTAAGTGCGTTACCATTAACAGCGGTTTTGAAATCGGTGTGGTAAACCAGGTTAAATGTTTGCCCGCCAAGAATAAGTGCTGCGGGGCCTTCCCAATAACCTTCAAGTTGTAATGTCCTTGACCATTGTACAGGAACCTGTGAATAAGCTGAGCCGAATGTCAGCGCAATGATTGTGGCAATGATGCCGGATTTGAATTGTTTTTTCATTTTTTTGTTTTTTTTAAATTGTGAATATTATTGTTGATTTAACTCATAGATACATGAGTTCGGAAAAAGTTCGGTTGGAAGTAAAATTTTTTTTCTGCGGTAAAATCAGCGCACAAAAAAATCAGGGACGGGGCGAGTCAAAAATGTGGGTAACTTCCACTTTGTCGTTTTTTCTGAAAAGTATAAGAGCAGTGGCAGGAGCACAACGGTCAGGATAATCAGGATGATTAAAATTAGGACCTTCCATGACGGTGATGTTGCCGCTGCTAACAATATCATTTGCTGCGAACCGGCTTCCATAAAAAAGGTCATTGTTGATTTCTTCTTCCAGAATATTTCTTCCGGTACCAAACTTTCCGCTCGTAAAACGAATGTTGAGCGCAGGAATGAGATGATTGAAAAATTCTTTCCTCGCCTGCTGGTCATCATATACTTTATTCCACCTGTCGGAATAAAAACCCGACCACTGCTGCGCTTCCTTTAAAGCAGCATCGTCAGCATCATCTTTGCCGATAAAATGTTCAGATAATTTTTCTCTTGCCGCGGCAAGGCGGCTGCGCACCGTTCCTACAGGTATGCCGAGCACCAGGGCAATCTCTTCATAACTTTTTACACTGCTGAAATAACGGAGCATGACGCATGAGCGCAATTCGTCAGAAAGAAAACGCAATGCCTCATACATCCGTTGTGAATTGGAAATATTTTCAAAGTGTTCGTCAATAGAACGGTGCAGCAATGCATCATTTGCTAAATGACTGTCTGTAAATTCAACAGACCGTTCTTTGCGGAGCAACTGGTAACAATTGTTCACGAGGATTTTTTTCAGCCACGGATAAAATAGTTGCGCATCCCGCAATGAATACAAATGTGTGAACGCGGCAATAAAAGTATCCTGCACAGCATCCTGTGCTAAAGGAGTATTGCCGCAGATGCGCAAAGCATGTGCATGTAACCGCGGGCGATACCATTCAAACAGGGCGCCCATTGCCGTAGCATCGCCATTCAACGCTGCCGATGTTTTTATTTTGATGATGTCCGGTATTTCAATCATGGTTGATTCCAGGCTGGTAAAATATCGAACAGCAATAGTATGGCTTTACTGCATAGTATAATTTTTCGTTTGTACCATAAATATGGGACTCATAGCCTCACCGGAACTGTTATTTGCGAAGGCAATATTTTTTTATCGGGTAACGAGAATGAATTTATTTGCCGGCTGTTTATTTAACCGATCTGTATATGTCTGATTCGAAAAATTAGTTGTCCTTTAGATTGGTGCTCTCCTTGTCATGTTTCCATAAGCCATAACTTTTTGTCCAACCGTGAGTTTTATGCCTGTACCAAAAATGCAATAACATGGCAAAAGCAAATAGTATGAGTAATGTAATCCAGAGTAATTTATTGCCCCAAAAAAACCAGAGCATAAATCCTAATAAGACGTATTTAGCAATCCTGAACCAGACAGGTTGAGAATGTTTAGAAAATGCAACTTCTGCTTCACGTTTTAATTTTTTTTTAAATGTCATTTTTAATTCTCAGCAGAACTCAAAAGGGTTGTAAATTTACTGTTCATTCAGGGCTGAATGCTCAGGGTTTTCAGATGCCGTAAATGTGAAACTATGCCACCCATAAATGTTGTCACATTTGGTTTGATATTATTTTCGCTAAGTATTTTGTATAATATTTTATTCAGCTGCGGATAATGCACATGGTGAATGTGAGGGAAAAGATGATGTGCAATATGGTTATTAAAGCCACCGAAAATGAAATTCGCAGTCTTGCTGAATGGATGGAAGTCGTTTGAACTTTTTATTTGGTTGGTAAACCAGGAAGTTTTTATGTAACCGTCATCGTCAGCATTGAAGTATTCTGTTTGTTCAACATGGTGTGTCATGAAAAAAGTAAACAATAAAAACAAAGATTGAATTAGGTGCATAGAGATAAATCCCAGTACTAACGTAAACCAGGGGAGACCAGAAAACAGGATTGGTAAAATAAGAAGGTAGGATACGTAGAAAAGTTTTTGAAGCCAAAAAGAAATATGAAATTGAATTTCTTTTTGATGCAGGTTTTCCTTGTCAGTAAAGTAAACCACAAAGTCCTTGATAAAAACCCAATAGAGTGAATAACTGGTATAAGCTAATGGAGCATAAAACTGCTGATATTTATGAAACCATTTGTATTCGCTGTTTGGCTCTACACGAATTAAGCTTGTTATCTGCAGGTCCGTGTCGTAATCTTTTACATTGGGTGCATAATGATGTGAATGAATGTGCCTGAACTTCCATGCCTCTGCATGAGCGCCAACAAGCGTATAAATAAAAGTAAAACCGAAATTGTTTAACCGCTTGCTTTTGAAAACGGTGTTATGGCAGAAGTCATGAGCAAAATTAAACCCGAACAAAACAGAAAGAAGCCCGAATAATATGTAAGCGGAGAATAAAGTTGCTGTGTTGTTTGAAAAGTAAATCGCGAAATAAGTTAGCAGCACCAGCGAAAAATAAAAAATGAATTTGACAGTCAATAAAGTTGCTGTTGCTTGTTTATCAATGTGCAGTTTGTTTTCCACTTCATCGTAAACTTGCTTCAGCAAGTTGCTGTCCTTAGCAATATTTATATGCTTATCCTTCAAAGTTCAATGGTTTGAAATGCAAAGTATTTCCCATCCCTTTCAGAAAACGAAAGTGTGAAGCAATCGCTTTCCTGTAAGGCATTTCCATGTAAGTGATGTTATGTTTTTTGCAAAGCTCTCTGAATATCGGAAGTATTTTAATGTAATGTACGTGACTGATGTTCGGTAAAAGATGATGCAAAGCATGAGCATTGAAACCTCCTAAAGTCCAATTAAAGAAAATACTATCGGTATCATAGTCAACCGAAGTTTGCATTTGAAGTTTTGCCCAGCTCATTGGAAGTTTTCCTTCGCTGTCGGGGTTTGGGTGTTGCACAAAATCAGAAAGATGCGATACACCTAAGACGCCAACAAAGATTAACGAAACGATGAAATGGTTCAATAAAAAAGCAAGCAGAATATTTCCCCAGCCAAAAGGTAAAATGTAAGCAGGTAAAATAATCATGTAGAAAACATAAAACAATTTAAAAAAAATTAATTTGAATATTTCAACTTTTGGAATATTGATTTTGATTGTCCGGCTTGAATAATTAAAAACCATAAGCACCTCACGAAACAAAAACCAATTGAGGGAATAAAGCAGGTAAAGAACAGGCGAGTAGAGAAATTGAAACCTGTGATACCATTTCAACGGTTGAGTTTCAGTCATGCGGACTAAAGGATTATTCAACACATCAATGTCGCTGCCTTCGACATTTGTGTACAGATGGTGTGATTCAGTATGGTTCTTTCCCCACACATAAGCGTTGTTGCCCTGTAGCTGAAAGCTAAGCTGAAACAAAACTTTATTCCAAAATTTACTTTTAACAGCAACTCCATGCGCTGCGTCATGTGATACATTAAAAGCTGTCAGCAGAACGGCAAGCCCTGACAGCAAATACAAAATGTAGAATACCAGCATTGAAGTTGCAGAAAGCATGAGAAAGTAAAACAGAACCACAAGCCCGAAATACATTGCGATTTTGAAATACATCGTGGTGTTTCCTTCCTTGCTGATGTTGTTCCTGGAAAAATATTCGTCAAGTGTTGCAACCAACTCTTTGTAAAAGTCAGTTCCTTCGTCTTTCGTGAATTTTAATTTAATCATACCTGTAAATATAAGAAACCTCTATAACGGTGTCAGCTGTTTCTTATTGTCAGTTATTTTAAGGACGTCTTTGTTTAATATCTGAAAAAATCCCTTTCAGAAATGAAAAGGATTTTATGCTTAAGCAGCCGCTTAAATGTTTATTGATTTAAGGAAATTAAAATTTTTACTGCCAATTTTCCTCCCTTCACCCATTTTTTTAAGCAGTCTCTCAAATTTTTTAAATGAATAATATTATTTTGATGTAACTATGCCGGTTGTTTAAACAATTAGCCGTTAACCTTTAAAATAACCCTACCCATAAAAAAGAAATTTACAATTTCAAATGCTTAAGAATTTTAAAATTCCCGGGCGAATATTTTATTGCCCTTTCATGCCCTGATTAATCCAATCCCACAATTCATACTAATTTAACAATTAAAAAAAACAAAACAAAATGAAAAACAAAAACTCTTATGGTATTAAAAGCATGGTTTCGTTTACGAACGGACGGACAACCTTTCGTAAACTTCTTAAAAACATAATTGCAGTCGTATTGATTTGCTTTATGGCTGTGAGTGCGAACGGACAGGCTGCAAACCTGGACCAGGTGCGAAACGGTGCGTCCTCATCACCTAACAACCCCGGTGCATGGGTAAACGGAAATGTGAACGCATCACAGGCTCACATGGTGGAAGGTTATTCTGTTGCTTACCGTATGGTGGTAACAGGGCTGACCACTGGCGCTCACAGGTTAGACATTGCATACCAGGTGCGTGTAGGAAGTAAAAACGGAATAGATTATTTAACGCATTTTAGCCGGTTGGAGCCGCACATTACGCAATTCGGTCATGCCGCAGAAGTGATTAATCCCCTCATCGGACAGGGATTGTCTTCACCCTCCGTTGTAACTTTCCCTATTCCTCTCCCGAATGTAACAAAAATTGTAAGCGGGTTACCGCAACCGCAAACCAGCTTTAATGCACTGCCGGCAGCTGAACGAATGATGACCATGTATAACGGGCTGGCAATTGATAGTATTACGTTTCTTTCAGTAGGGTCATTGAATGTAGCCAGCTCATCAACTACCATGCGAATCTGGTTCAGAACCACGAATGCTAAAGTAGTGTTTGCATGGGGCGGCCATATTGCCAGCCAGTATGACTGGGGAGTTGGTCAATCAGCATCCAGCATAAGCGGTTCACCTTATCACATGAGCCTTGTAGGAATAGACGGGCAGGGTGGAAGCCAGGATCGCGCGCTGGCAGCAGCAGCAGTCGTTGCACCCCAGTGTTTGATCAGCGGCCCGACTTCTGTTTGTTCAGGCAGTACAAATAGTTACACCGGTCCGGCAGGATCAGGATTTACCTATTCGTGGGCAATAATAAATAATACTTCAGGTGCAAGCTTTAATGGTCCCAGTACCGGTCAGACAGTTTCAGTTAATTCCGGTTCTTCTGCCGGGAGTTTTGGATTACAGATTACCGTATCGTCAGGACTTTCCAATTCCACCTGCAATATTACAATCAATGTAAGCGGGGCAACCTCGTGTTCTATTTCTCCAACAGGCTCCGTCTGCCCGGGTTCGAGCAGAACTTATACAGCACCCGCAGGAAATGACACTTATCAATGGAGCATAACCGGATCAGGAAGCATACCGGGATCTTCAACCGGCCAATCGGTTACTGTAGCAGCAGGAAATGCATGTAATGGATCTTATACTCTTTCACTCACTGTAAGTAAAGGTGTATGCTCATCGTCCTGCTCAGAAACTATTTCTGTCATAGACAATACAGCGCCAACTATCGGGCAACCGGGTCAGAGCGGCACTATAAGCTGCCCTGCGACTCCAGTATTTACAGCACCCACCACTGCTTCTGACGGCTGTGATCCTAATCCTCAAATCCAGGAAGTCTCTGATGTAACAACACCGGGTATATGTGCAAATGTTTATTCAAGGACTAAGACATGGAGAGCGGTTGATGCCTGCGGAAATCCATCTAATACTGTAAGCCAGACTATAAATGTAATTGACAATACCCCTCCAACCATTAGCTGCCCTTCAGCAATTGTGTTAGGATGCAATGCTGAAATTCCTTCACCTGATCCTGCATCAGTTACTGCATCGGATAATTGTGCAGGCAACGTAACAGTTGAGTTTTTGAGCGATGGAACCCCGACTACAAACAGTGCCTGCGTTGAAACAAGAATAAGAACGTATCGTGCTACGGATGCATGCGGCAATACTAATACATGTACACAATCTATTTCACGAACTGTAGACACCACTCCGCCAGTGATCACTTGTCCTGCCGATGTGACGCTGAACTGCAATGCATCCACGGCTCCAGGTAACACAGGCACAGCAACAGCCACGGATAATTGTTCAGTGCAGGTAACATTCAGTGATGTGACTACATCGCAAAATTGTTTTTCTTACATAACACGCACCTGGACTGCAACTGATTTATGCGGCAATACAGCAACCTGCGAGCAGCATATTATAAAGAGAGATCGCACTGCACCTGTGATTAACTGTCAGTCCACGGTATCGTTATCCTGTGGCGCAGCTATTCCAACTCCGGGTGTTACCGATAATTGCTCCAGCGCTTCAGAGATTACTATTGTATTCAATGATGCATTCACTTCCGGAGGATGTCCGGGCAGCAGCAACAGAACCCGCACATGGACTGCCATAGATGCCAGCGGCAACACCAGCACCTGCGTGCAACAGATCAGCTATGTATCACAAAGGTTTTCTAATAATGGTGAGCCGGGCAAAAACGCGGAAATTATAAATTCTGATTTGCAGATTTCCGCTTACCCCAATCCGTTTGATTCAAAAGTTTCCATTGAATTTACTCCTAAAACTTCTTCAAATGTCAAATTGGAAATTTTTAATTTGAATGGTGAAAAGATCTCCGAGCTTTATAATGGATATTCAGAAGCCGCCAAAGTTTATAAGTTTGATTTCAAAGGTGATGACCAGGCGCAGGGAATTTATTTTTATAAGCTGACGTCTAATGGCAACACGTATATGAATAAATTAATTTTAATTAAGCAATAAAAGTTTTTCTTTCATGAGATAAAAGACTCCCCTAAAGGGAGTTTTTTTTTATTATGAGAGAATCCTGCCCCCGCAAGGAAATATACAAAAAAATCCCTCTCATTTCTGAAAGGGATTTTATGCATCATGCTTTTCGGAACAGATCATATAAGGGCAAGTTATGCAGCCATGTGATTGGCTATTTCACTCGGCCCGGTTGTACCTGCGGCACACTCCGTGAATATCCTGAAATAATATACCTGTCCCGGTGTTAATCCTGAAACCGCCAAACGATTCCTACCCGTATGGCCTCCCGGTACATCTGCCCATGAATCCGCGTTGACCGGGTTGGTGCTCACCTGTGCAAAATACTCCAGGCGTCCATACACACCTGCCCAGCGAAGAATGATCTCGCCCGGGTGCAAACCAAATGCTGCGCGAACATTCTCAGGCGGAAGCAGCATGCCGAGCCTTACCGGCCTGCGCTTCAGCTCAAATCCTGCGCTTAGTATCTGGTCTTCATCTCCGAGCGTGGTCGTCTGAACATAACTGGTAAGGGCTGTCATCATCCCGAATAATTTATCTTTTGCAAGCTTTTTCAATGCATTCTTATCCTTGCCACCCTGCTGGGTTTCCTGGTCCAGCGTGTCGAGAATATCCACCTGTGCCGTTATAGAGGCAAGAGGCGGATTAGGGGTTGTAAAAGACAAATTGCCTGTCATCATCGTCACCACTTTGCGTACTGTCTCCACAATAACCGGTATGGTTTTCCTGCGGAGCTTTAACACTGCTATTGACATTTTAATTACAGATTTATTGTTTAACCATTGCAGGTACTTTCGTGATCTTCCCCCGGCTGCACACCGTCACTGCTGCTGCCCACGTCTTCAGCAGCACTGTGCAGCACGCGCTAAGGTAACCCGCGCGGGAATCTTATAGTCATGTCTTCATCAGCCGACAGGCAAAAAGGATGTACTAAATAAAGATGCATAATGCACGGCTTTTTCCTTTTGCGCGCGGTATTTAAAGTACTTATAAATAATTGATGAATTCTTGTTTGCTCTTCCAGCAGCGCATACCCGGCATTGCGGTTAACCCATGCCAGGTTAGTGATGGCTATTTTTGTGTACGTTGTCATTTGCTGTAATAACTCAAATCCCTTGCTCTTATTGTGTTTTACAGGTTTGCTGAAAACGAATTACAAAATCCGTTCATCAATAGCTTATGGCAGGTTACATACAATTATTTTACGTTCACCTACTGAAAGCACCTGTTCATCAATATTACAGTGCTTTTAAAAATCATGATGAAGCAGGAGGGGAGGAATATTATTTGACAATGTTATGACAAATGAAAAGAGGAAATGCGAAGCAACCGGCAGTAAAGAATTAAAAAAGAAAAGACTGCCGTTTTATTTTTTTGGTGAATTGGGAAAGAAAAATTACTTTCGCTTAAAGTAAAACAACTGATTCCCTAAAAGGAGACTCAGGACACTATACAATTGCAAACCCATGCCAAACGACCTGACTCAAGCCAAACTATTAATAAAAGCGTGCCTCGAGACTAAAGACCCTTATCTGGATTTAGGTAGATGCGGTATTACCGATTTAAGCGACCTCCCCGAACTTTTTGAATGCACCCATTTAAAAACTTTGGTATTAAGTGATGCATGGTATGATTATAAGTCGGATAAAAAATTTGAAAGTAGTAATTTAGGCAAACCTAATTCTCTTTTGGTAATCTCCTCAAACATCATTAAGTTGAAAAATCTTGAAAAACTAATTCTTAGCGACTGGTATGAGAATTGGAAAATTAAAGATTTAAGTTTTTTAAAATTCCTTAGTGGTTTAAAATATTTGGACATTAGCCATAATTACAACAGCGATTGCAGCTTTCTTGAAAATCTCACTGCTTTGCACACTCTATACCTTATTAACAATCGAATTATCGATTACAGGTTTCTTAAAAATCTCACAGCTTTGCAGTCTTTAGACTTGAGGCGCAATCGGATTCTTGCTTGCAGCTTTCTTGAAAATCTCACAGCTTTACAGTCTTTATTTCTTAGCGAAAATTACATCAGTGATTGCAGCTTTCTTGAAAATCTTACAGCTTTGCAGACTTTGATCCTTAGGGAAAATCACATCAGTGATTGCAGCTTTCTTGAAAAACTCCCCCCTTTACGGTCTTTAGACCTTAGCCGCAATAATATCAGCAATTACAGCTTTCTTGATAATCTTGTGCTTTTGCAGTCCTTAAAGCTTAGCGAAAATCACATCACTGATTGCAGCTTTCTTGAAAAACTCCCTGCTTTACAGTCTTTAGATCTTAGCCGCAATTATATCAGCGATTGCAGATTTCTTGAAAAGCTCACTGCTTTGCAGTCCCTAAACCTGAATAATAATCAAATCAGCGATTGCAGCTTTCTTGAAAAGCTCACTGCTTTGCAGTCTCTAAACCTTAACTGGAATCAAATCAGCGATTGCAGATTTCTTGAAAAGCTCACCGTATCGCAATCTTTAGACCTCCGTAATAATAATATTAAAGAAATACCATCGTCCATTTTTAAATCAAATAGGGAGGTAAATTTAGAAGTATATGGCAGTGCAGGATTAAGTCTTTACGGCAATCCAATTAAATCTCCCCCCATAGAAATTTTTAAACGAGGTAAAGAAGCCATTACCGAATGGTTTAAAGGTCAAAGAATTTCCGTTAATGAAGTTAAAGTATTGCTGGTAGGTCATGGAGAAGTCGGAAAAACCACGCTTGTAAAATGCTTAACTGGTGAAAAACCTGATCCTAAAGAGTCCGCTACTCACCAGATTAAAATAACCTCTCACTCTATCAAACATAATCAAACTGTTATTAAATTAAATTTCTGGGATTTCGGTGGGCAGGAAGTAATGCACTCCACACACCAGTTTTTTCTTTCCTCAAGGAGCATTTATATTCTTGTGCTCGATGGCAGGATGGACGAAGACCCCGAGTATTGGTTAAAGCATATTGAAAGCTTTGGGGGAAATTCACCTGTTCTTATAGCTTTAAATAAAGCCGATACCAATCCGGGGTATGACCTCAACAGGCAGTTTCTCAAAACAAAATTTCCTTTTATAGCCGGATTTTACAAAACCATATGCACACGTAGGGGTCTTGAGGGGATAGAAGAATTAAAAACAGGGTTGAAAAATGCCCTTGATGAAGTCGAAATCTTAAAAGCAGAATGGCCCCGACCATGGTTTGCAATTAAAGAAAACCTGGAAAAAACAAAAAACGATTTTATATCACATGCAGATTATAAAAAGATATGTGAGAAAAATAAAATCAAAGACAATAAGACAAAAGAAATCCTTGCAGAATTCTTAAATGATCTTGGTGTTGTAGTCCACTTTAAAGATTTGCGGCTGGATAGACTTTATATACTTCAGCCCCGGTGGGCGTCAAAGGCGGCTTATAAAATAATTAATTCCAATAAAGTCGCTGAAAATCATGGCTTGTTAAAATGTGATTGGCTGCCTGAAA
Source organism: Bacteroidia bacterium (assembly GCA_035275625.1). Lineage (GTDB taxonomy): Bacteria > Bacteroidota > Bacteroidia > AKYH767-A > OLB10 > DATEMK01. Next base: position 43 of record DATEMK010000464.1, on the reverse strand, counting down.
TCATGAAGAAGGAAGATAAAAATGATTACCTGTATGAAAACCA
>DATEMK010000463.1:0-10763 GCA_035275625.1 Bacteroidia bacterium | reverse complement strand
AATTCTCAGTGTAGATAATCCTCTTTATGATTTTTATTCTTGTTTTTTTCGTAATGTAGTACTCCTGAACTTTGCAGATACAATTCCTCCTCTCACACCTCCGAATAATTTTGATCGTGCAGCGAACTTAGAAAGCTGGGCTACTAATTTTGATTCGGGATCATCAACATTTACCGCTTTCCACGCAGCAGGCCCCCTGAATCAAGACTTTTGCATAGGTATTAAATTTTCTATTAATGGACAGAATCATTTCGGATGGATTAAAGTTGAATTACTGAATAGACAGGCTATCATTAAAGAATATGCTTATCAATCTCAACCAAATGTTCCCATCCTTGCCTGTGATACCACTAACCTTGCAACAGGAATTTCTGAAAACAATCCCCAATTCAATTTCTCCCAACAAAACAATTCCATCCACATTTCCAGTTTTCAGAATTTAAATCATGCAAACATTTCTGTTTATGATTTACTTGGAAAGGAAATTTTGCAACAGCCGTTTGAAGGAAAAGAAACCACTGTTAAAATTGATAAGAAGGGAATTTATTTTGTAGAAATTAAAAGTGAGAAAGGAATTTCCAGGAAGAAAATTTTTATTTATTAACTTTAACCAAATTAAACTCTAAATCAATGAATAAAAAATTACAAAAACAGATTAAAGCTTATGCAGGTTTTGCGGGAGCATTACTTGTTTTGGACAAAGCAAACGGACAAGTGATTCATGTGGATATTAATCCGGATACTCTTGTTACTGGTTACCCGCTGAACTCAGGGGTTCAGCATTTTTTACTGGATGTGAATAATGATGCTATTAATGATTTTGATTTCAAAGTGGATTTCGCAACCTTTACTAATTTTGGATTTGATTATTCTCATAAGTTTATTCTGGCAGACCCGCAAAATGGTAATCAAATTGGAAACCGATTGTATCCAACCGGTTCCTTCAGCAGTGCATCTTTTCCTGTAAAATTAAATTACGGAGATACAATAGACCCAAATGGTTTATGGCTGAATAATCCCGGGCAAGTGCTTATTGGTTCCTTTTGGATGTTTTCCGGCACGAGCTGGTCGGCCGTTAATGGAGAGTGGAATCCCGGCAGTGACAATTATTTAACATTTCGTTTGGTTCAGGGTCCAAACTATTATTATGGCTGGTTAAGAATGGAAATAATAAACTACTGTACTTTTTTTCTTAAAGAATATGCACGTAATACGGTTCCCAATGTGCAGCTTCGTGCAGGGCATATAACGGCTTCAACCGGTATTGCTGAGAACATTCAACAATTTACCTTCTGCCAGCAAAACAATTCTATTCTCATTACTTCCATCCAAAGACTAAATCATGCAAACGTTTCAGTTTATGATTTACTCGGAAAAGAAGTTTTGCAACAGCCGTTTGAAGGTAAAGAAGCCACTATTAAAATTGATAAAAAAGGAATTTATTTTGTTGAGGTGAAGAATGAAAAAGGAGTTTTCAGGAAGAAGGTTTTTATTTATTAACTTTCGGACATGAATCGGAAACTTAAAAAACAAATTAAAGCGTACACAGGATTTGCAGGAAGTCTTTTGGCTTCCTCATACTCAGATGCACAAGTGATTTATACAGACATAGTTCCTGATGACACCACGTCTTTCCTTCTCTTTGATATGAATCAGGATAGTCAAATTGATTTTATTTTTTATCAGACCCACTTTACCTATACCCTTGGCACCTCTTCTTCAGTTTGGGCTTTTGTTCATAATAATTTTTTGCTAATTTATGGCTACAGTAATAAAAAGGTGCTGAAGGGCAATTATTCTTACGGAGCGTGTGGTTTTGCATATAATATACCAAATGCTTTTTTATTTGATCAACCGGACAGCATTCCTTCTGTAAGCCAGTTGAACAATTTTAAAAGCAAAATAAAATTGGAAAACTGGAAAATTGAGGAATATGCCTCTACCGGCTTCTGGGGTCAACAATTATGCTTTTTTGCCGCAGACTCACTCAATAAGGATTTTTGCATCGGAGTAAAATTAATGCAAAGCGGACAGCCTTATTATGGATGGATAAGAATAAGATTACTTGATAAGCAACTAATTCTTAAAGACTATGCCTATCAATCTCAGCCTAATATTCCAATCCTCGCTTGTGATACAACAAACCTTGCAACAAGTATTACCGATTACAATCCCCAATTCAATTTCTCCCAACAAAACAATTTGATTTACATTTCCACTTCTAAAAATTTAAATCATGCAATGATCTCTGTTTATGATTTACTTGGAAAAGAAATTTTGCAACAGCCGTTTGAAGGAAAAGAAGCCACTATTAAAATAGATAAGAAAGGAATTTATTTTGTTGAAGTGAAAAGTGAAAAAGGGGTTTTCAGGAAGAAGGTTTTTATTTACTGACTAAAAACAATTTGCTATGACTAAAAATTTACAAAAACAAATTAAAGCTTATGCGGGTGTTGCAGGTTTATTACTTGCTGCAGATAAAACAAACGGACAAGTAGTTTATGTTGATATTAATCCTGATACGGTTTTATCTGCTTATGGCATTAATACTATAGAAAATTTTTACCTGGATTTGAACGGTGACACTGCTAACGACTTCAGGTTTTTAGCAGAACGTTTTATATATTCCGGCTCTAATTCCGTAAGTTTTATTGTCAATGGTCTTCTAGTGATAAATTTTACAAACAATGCTGTTTTAGGTGAATGTCAACAACCTCCTTTTTGCAGTTCTACAGGTTCTAATTGGGTTCCTAAAAGATTAAACCAGGGTGATACTATCAGCCCGAATACCTGGCATAACGCATCAGCAGAAGGTTTATATTCAGTCTATTCTTCTACTGGCTGGTTTTATGCATTGGGCAATTGGGTCCCGCTGTCAGATAATTACATGGGGCTTAAATTTAAAATCAGCGGACAGGACCATTACGGATGGATTCATATAGAAGTAACGAATAAGAATGAAATGATACTTAAAGGATATGCTTATCAATCGCAGCCTAATATTGGCTTGCGTGGAGGAGATACTGCAACTGTAATAACAGCAATAAGCTCCGCGCAGGAACAATATCAAAATCCTATTGCTATTTTTTCTGAAAGTCAAATAGTAAAAATTCATTCACTTATCGCTTTGAAAAATGCCACTGCTGCCGTTTATGATTTACTCGGAAAAGAAATTTTCAATAAGTCTTTTACAGGAAACGAAACAAGCTTTACTATTGATAAAAAAGGAATTTATTTTGTTGAAGTAAAAAGTGAAAAAGGAATTTCCAGAAAGAAGGTTTTTATTTACTAACTTTCGGACATGAATAAAAAATTACAGAAGCAAATTAAAGCTTATGCCGGTTTTGCAGGAACCATACTGGCTTCATCCCGGGCAGATGCACAGGTAGTCTATACAGATGTTGTTCCTGACGACAGCACATTTGAAAGCTATGCTTATTTGGATATGAATAATGACGGTATTAATGAAGTTATAACAAGCTGGAGCGGTTCAGGAGCAGCATCGGGATATTCCGGTGATTTTTTCGGTTGTTATGACGATTTTTTATACAACCTTAATGGACAAATTTTCAGGCTTATCAATGGAACAATATGCTGTAATGCCGGAGGAAATCTCAGTGACTTAAAAAATTTCAGTTATGCTGCCCTGATAGGTAATGTGCTGCCACCCAATACTGTGTTAGACAGCAGGGGACGTTTTTTTAACAATTCATTTTCAACCACAAATAACGGCAACACCAATAATTGCTTTGCAGGAAATTTTATCCAGGGATGGGGTGATAAATACATCGGAATTAAATTTCCAATTGCAGGAATTAATCATTACGGATGGATTCGCGTAGAAGCTGTTCAAATAAATAATTGGGTACAGATTATCCTAAAAGATTATGCTTATGAAACAGCCCCGGACGTTCCGATTTTAGCCGGAAGCATTAACACGATTTCGGGAACCCAAGAACTTTTCAATTCATCAATAAAAATATTTGCAGAAAATAAAAAAATAAAAATTGAACTTTTGCGGCCCTTTGGAGAAACTGAAATTTCTGTTTTTAACCTCCTTGGTGAAGAAATTTTTTCCGGTAATACCACTAAATCTTCAGAAGAAATCAGCATTGCAAATAAAGGAATTTACTTAGTCAGGGTGAGCAACGAAAAATTTACATTGCAGAAAAAGGTTAGTATATTTTGAAACAAATATGAAAAACAATTTATTACCTGGTGATAAGCCGGAAAACGGAAAGAAAATGGTTTTCGAAATCCCTGTTGAAGGAGCATTGGGTTTGCTCGCACTTGGTGCAGACGGAGTGAAAGCATGGAAAGAAAAAAAGAAATTAGTAAAACAGCAGGAACCAGAAAAAGAAAAGCAAACGCCTTCAGAAAATAAACCGGGATGAAACGCCTTGCAAAAAAAGTGCTGCTCATCGGCTGGGATGCGGCTGACTGGAAAATTATCAACCCGCTGATGGATACCGGCTACATGCCTGCTTTGAACAAATTAGTGAATGAAGGAGTGATGGGCAATATTGCAACGCTTGAACCTCCCCTGTCACCGATGCTCTGGACTTCCATTGCAACCGGCAAACGCGCATACCAGCATGGCATAATTAATTTTACCGAGCCGGATAAGGCAAACAATTTTGTCCGTCCTGTAAATGTTACTTCCCGAAAAGTAAAAGCATTGTGGAATATCCTTTCGGAAAATAATTTAAAGTCACACGTGGCGGGCTGGTGGCCCAGCCATCCTGCTGAACCCATAAACGGAGTAAGCGTCTCAAATTTTTTCCAGCGCTCACATACTGATAAGGAAGGAAAATTTCATTTAGTTCCGGGTTGTATTCACCCGGTTGAGTTAGAAAATATATTCAGCGAATTGGTTGTGGAGCCGCACGAAATAACCCCTGCTCATATCCTGCCGTTTATTCCCGATGCAAAAAAAATTGACCAGGAAAAAGATAAGGCGTTGCAATCAGTTGCCCGCATTTTAAGCGATGCATCCAGCGTTCATGCTGCAGCAACATGGATCATGCAGAATCGTGAGTGGGATTTCCTCGCTGTTTATTTTGATGCCATTGATCATTTCTGTCACCGCTTCATGCGCTTTCATCCTCCTCGGCAGGAGCATGTTCCCGAAGAGCAATTTGAACTATATAAAAATGCAGTGAACGGTGCTTACCGTTTTCATGACATGATGCTGGACCGTTATATGGAACTTGCAGGAGAAGATACAACTATAATATTGGTAAGCGATCACGGATTTCATTCCGATCATTTGCGTCCGAAATATTTACCGAAAGAACCGGCTGCACCTGCTTATGAACACAGGCATCACGGCATTGTTGTAATGAAAGGTGAAAACATACGTAAAGACGAACGCATTTATGGAAGCACCCTGCTTGATATAACACCTACTGTTCTGCAACTGTTCGGTTTGCCTGTCGGGAGAGACATGGAAGGCCGTGTTATATATAATGCATTCACGGATTCATTGCAAACTGAATATATTGATTCTTGGGAAAAAACCGAAGGCGTCAGCGGTATGCACTCTTCCGAAAAACTTATGGATCCGTGGGCAGAGCAGGTTGCAATGAACCAATTGATTGAGTTAGGTTACATTGAAAAACCCGGTGATGATAAGCAAAAAACATTAAAGGTGTGTGTGGATGAATCGCAATTTAATCTTGCGCGGGCGTATATGGATGGCAGAAAGCACAAAGAGGCTGATGCGATTCTTCACCAGCTGCACAATGAAAATAAAGAAACTGTGCGTTTTGCATTAAGCTATATCAATTGCAGTACGCAATTGTCAGATTTTTCAAAAGCTCAAAATGTACTTGATGAATTGAAGCAAAACAAACAGGCTGCCTACCTGAATTTTCCTTTGTTGCAGGGAAACTTATTTTACCGCCAGAATAAAGTACGCAAAGCGCTCAGCCAGTTTGAAAGTGCACTTGAAAAACAAAGCATGAACCATTTTTTGAATTTCTCCTCCGGAAAATGTTTTATGAAACTAAACCGGCTGGACGAAGCCGAATCTGCATTTCTCAAAGCTATTTCAATTGATGAAAACAATGCTTCGTATTACCATGCTTTGGCGAATTGCTATTTCACACAAAAACGTTATGAAGAATGTATTGAGCTTTGTTTAAATTCCATCGGGCTTTTATTTTATTTTCCGCGCGCTCATTTTTTGCTTGGCGAATCCCTTTACCGTTTGAAACAATACAGTGAAGCTGCAAAAGCGCTCGAATTATTTCTTACTATGACTCCTGACCATGTAAAAGCAAGGAAACGTTTAATTGAAATCTATGATGAGAAATTAATTTCACCGGAAAAAGAAACACGCCCGGCTGTAGTCAATGCTTCTTTGAAGGGTAAAATTAAAATGGCTCCAACACCGGCAGCCCACGATTCAGTTGCAGAAAATAGTTCTAAATCCGAAACGCATAAAAAATTTCTGGATGAACACAAAGATGAAGTCATATATATAGTCAGCGGGTTACCGCGCTCCGGAACAAGCATGATGATGCAGCTGCTTGATGCAGGAGGTATGAACATTCTTGCAGATGAAAAAAGAAAAGCCGATAAGCACAACATGCACGGTTATTTTGAATTTGAACCTGTCAAAAGCATTGCCCGCGATGCATCATGGTTAGAGCAGGCAAGAGGGAAAGCAGTCAAAATAATTGCCCAGAACTTATTGCAGCTTCCTTCGCGTTACCAGTATAAAATAATTTTCATGACGCGCAACTTAGATGAAATTATCCATTCACAACAGGTAATGCTCGGAAAAGCCGCACCGGGAAAAGTGACAAATTATCCTGTAATGCTTGCCGAAGCATTCAAAACCACTTTGAAAAAAATTAAAAAACTGGAAGAGGAAATTAATTTCCGGTTTTTATTTATTGACTACAAAAACATCCTGGAGAATCCGCGGGAACATATCTTTGACATTGAACAATTCACGGGAATGGAACTTGACACCGATAAAATGCTTTCCGCAATTGACAGCAATTGTTACCGCAGCAGGGCTGAAAATATTTTAGTGAAGCAAAATGCGTTGTAAAATTAATAATAAAGAAATTTTCTTTCTTTCCATTTCTCATCTCCCATTTTGACAGATTCTGAAACTTAAGAAACATGTACTCCAATTAAAAAAAACTATTTTTGTTTCCAGCATTAAAATTGCCTTCCTGATCTGAAATGAAAAATATTTTTCAATTAATATCACTTGTTGTGCTTGTGCAAATTGTTTCGTGCAAACCCAATCTTGAAATTCCTGAGCCTTCACAAGGGAGCGCTGACTTCAGCCGTACTGTTGCGATTGGCGGAGATTTTCTTTCGGGATACCAGGATGGCGCTTTATACCCGGAAGGACAGCAGTATTCAATTCCGAATTTGCTTGCGGATAAATTTAAACTTGCATCTTCTTCATTGACCTTCAACCAGCCATTAATTTCAGATGCTGATGGTGCAGGAATAAATAATAAGCCCTGGGAAAGTGAATTTATCACGCGAAGCCTGCTCTTTTATAAGACAGATTGCAAAGGTGTGCGTGATTTATCTCCAGTCAAATGGCCGCTTTCAAAAGACATTGCCGAAGAAAGAATAAAATCATTTACAAATGGAAGTATTCAAAATCTTGCGATGCCATTTTGCAAAACTGCTGATGTATTTGATCCTGCATTCGGATCAGCGGCTGGAAATTTTTATTACAGCCATTTTACATCCGAGCCGGATATATCCACTTTACTTAATGATGCACTGAGGCAGCATCCCACTTTCGGGATTTTCTGGTTGGGGATGGAAGATATTTTTTCGTACGCTGCACATGGAGGGAAAGATGTTACCATTCCTGCTTCAGCAGCTTTTGAAACTTCTCTTGACAGTATTCTAAAGTCATTTGCTGCCAATGGCGCTAAAGGGGTAATTGCGAATATCCCGGATCTTGAAAGCTTTCCTTTTTACACGTTGATTTCATCGAGAGGAATAACACTCACATTAAACCAGGCAGATTCACTGAACCAGCTTACCGGCTTGCAACTATATTTTGAAGGTGAAAATGGTTTTTTTGTAGAATATCCTAAAAACTCAGGTTACTACAGGCAAATGGAAAAAGGCGAATACGTTCTTCTTGATGTTCCGATAGATTCATTAAAATGCCAGTCTCTCGGTTTGCTTCAACCTCTCCCCGACCGTTATACGCTTGACAGCATGGAAGTACAGGTAATAAAGGAGGCTATTGCAAACTACAATTCAATCATCTTTAATAAGGCAAATCAATACAGCCTCGCTTATGTTGATGCCAATGCGTTTTTCAAAAAAGTTGAAAGCGGAATGAAATGGGATGGTGTTGATCTGAATGCAGAATTTGTCAGCGGAGGATTTTTTTCATTAGATGGTTATCATCCTCATCAGAAAGGGTATTCTATTCTTTCCAATGAATTTGTAAGAGCTATCAATGATCATTATGGCGCTACCGTGCCATGGATCAATTGTGAAAGCTGCTCCGGAATTCTTTTTCCTTAGACAGTGTTTAAATTATTTTATTCAAACCGGTTGTTATTAGAAGATTTTCCCGCTGATACCGCAGATTTTCGCAGGATTTTATCTGCGTGTTCTGCCAAATCTGCGGGAAATAACCCGGAATTAATATATTCAGTAGAAACCTAAACTGACTTTTAGTTATGCCTTGGATTCTTTCCACAATCCCAAACTCAAAGCAGAAGCAATAAGAACTCCGGCTACATTGAGCCACAGCGGCACTTCTGCATTAAAAATACTTAACTGGAAATGTGTGATCAGCCGCAACAGGTGAATTAATGCAACAATGCCAAGAAGCAGCGATGAAATTTTAGTAAACGTTTTCATGGTTTTGCATGTTTATCAATCAATAATTAATTTTTTAATGATTGTTTTCTGATCAATTGTTAAACGGATCGCATAAATTCCTTTTGCAAATCCTGAGACATCAAAACTTTGAGAAGGAGCATTCATGTTAAACCGTGCTGCAATTCTTCCTGTGGCATCCATTAATGCTACTTCCTGATTAGAAAATTTAGTGGTATTGATTTGTAACGTCAACAGTTCACCAACAGGGTTGGGATATACGGAAGCAAAATTTGCTGCCTGATTTTCATCTATGCTCAATGGCAACCCAAAATAAGGTCTCAGAAATGCTTTTACGAAATCAATGGTAGAATCCATATAAGCGATTTCGACAGGACCCGTACCATAGTATGGAACATGATCAGCTCCCCACCAGGTGTGAAATGGATTGTTCACTCCAATATTATTTGCACGTGTATGCAAAGTAGCAGAGCCATCAATAACCAACAAAGGAATTCCCAGAACGTAAATAGTGGTGGAACCATAAGGAACAGTCTGGTCAACATTTCCGTGCATGCTTACAAAAGCAACATCACCGGGTTGAATCCATGCACTGTCGCCCAATGCACCGCAAAGATTAATGACTGCGAGAACGTTTGATGGATAACCCGGATTTCCGCTTGCACCTTCAATGCCCCCGAGATTGCCAATATTCAAATAGGCAGGAACTTCAGTGGAATCCATGTAAGCGAGATGTAAAGCCATGAATGCACCGGCAGAACTTCCACCGGCAAAAATATAGTCGGGATGTATTTTATACGTGTTTCCAAGAGTAAAATCCTTTCTGAAAAAACGGACTGCAGCTTTCATATCCTGTACTGCACGTATTACCGCTCTGCCCGCGTGAGTGGAATCAATCGGGAAACCCAGGCCAAGCCTGTAATTAATGGAAGCACACACATAACCCATTTTCGCAAAACGTGTACACATTTCAACAACATCCTGGTCGGTTTTCGTTCCACCGATAAAACTTCCGCCATGAGCGAGCACGAGCAAAGGACGGTACTGGACCGTATCTCCTGCAGGCTCATAAACATCGAGCCTTAATGTTTGGGTATTTCCGCTCACATCTACGTTTGAGCCGTAATTGACAGCGTTGTCAATAGTTACGCTGGGAAATATTTCTGCCCAATAACGGCCACCGCTGGTATCAATAGGGTTTTGTGCGAGAGCTGAAACAGATACGCATGAGATAATAAGAGTAAAGATTTTTTTCATAATTGTTTTTTTAGAAATTTAAAGTGAGGTTAATTCCGGGGATAATTGAAGTAGTTTTCCAGGTTCCGCTGAAACCGGTTTCGATGTTCGTATCAAATCTTTTTTTTGTCGTGACGTAAAGAAACGAAAGGTCTGCATTAAAATTCTTGTTTATTAAAATTCCTGTACCGCAAGTTACAACAAATTTATCAGCATCAGGCGTTTCGGGCGTAAGAAATCCATCCTGCACAGGTGTCTGGTCATAATAGGCGCCTCCCCTGAGAAAGATATTTTCTTTCCATTTATATTCAGCTCCCACTCTTAAAATAAAAGAATTTTCATACCGCCTTGCGCTGTGAATATCCTCCAGCTTTTCTGTGTTGGCAGCAAAATCAAAAGAAAGGGTATCGAATGATTTCCACCCAACATAATTAAAATCAAATACAACTTTTGTTCTTTCCGAAATTTTATATCCGATGCCCGCATTAAGAACATACGGCAATACTATTTCTGTAGTAAAATTTGTGTTTGGAAAAAATTCCGAAAGCGAGGGAGGAACTGTAAAATTTGCATCTCCTTTTTTTACTTTTACTTTAACGGATGAACGATAGCTTATGCCATAAGAAAACGTTGAAGTTTGCTGAATAAACAACCCGATATTAAAACCGGTTCCCTTAGCC
>DATEMK010000462.1:0-4564 GCA_035275625.1 Bacteroidia bacterium | reverse complement strand
CCCATATAAAATTTCCCTGCGCATCATATTTGGCAACATAGCCTTCATTGCTCCAGGAATCCATAGTATGAATTCCAGCTCCCGGATCAAAATCAACTGTTCCGTTAAATGTTCCTCCGACAATTACATTTCCTGTACCATCAACTGTTACTGAATAACCATGATCCCAGCTTGTATCTCCAATGCCGAATGCCCATTCAAAATTTTGTGCATTTGAATTTATATAAACGGTAATGCTGGTTATGAAAAGTACAAATTGCAGGAATTTCTTTTTCATTTATTAAACTGTTTTAAAAATAAAAATGCAATTTGGTATTAATAATTCAATTGCGCAAAAGCAGATAAAAAATCATGCTTTTATATGACTTTTTTAACTCCGGATCATGACTGGCCGCAGCCTGTCCGGAGTGACCGGGAAGCATCTGTAAAGTTTTTAAAAAACCAAACCCTTCCCTTTTATTTTTTTGTTGAATTAAAAAAGAAAAATTATTTTCGCTTAAAGTAAAAGAGAGTGGAGGTACAGGTACTTTTATTTCACAACACTGATTTTCTTTTTCACCACTTCACTCTTATTTCTAACAGTCAAACAATAAATCCCTTTAGCAAGATTTGACTCTTTGATTACAATGGTTTCATCATTCGTTTCAAATCTGTTTATCACTTTTCCAATTTCATCAGTCAACTCAATTTGTATTGAAGAAATTGGTTTGTTTGAAAACTTAATCGTGAATTCCCCTGAGTTAGGGTTCGGATAAACATTCACATCAAACACACTTTCTCCTTCTCCCACAGTCACACTTTCCCCTTCCTTACAAGGTACACTAACTGCAACCAGCCCTGAAACTTTTGAACAACCATTACTATTAGTTACCTGCACCCTGTAATTGCCTCCTGTTGTTGCAGTATAACTTGACAATGTTGCTCCTGAAATAAAACTGCTGCCTTTTTTCCATTTATAAGTTAATCCTGCTCCTGTATTTGCTTGTAATACCACACTTCCGCCTGCACAGAATGTCACAGGTCCCTGCGGAGTTATGGTTGCAGCAGGAAGTGCATTTACCGTTACAACTGTTGCACTGTTGGAAGTTTTAGAGCAACCTGTTACAGTATTAGTAACTATCACCCTGTAATTTCCTCCTGTTGTTACAGTATAAGATGATGATGTTACACCTGAAATGAGATTAGCTCCTTTTTTCCATTGGTAGGTTTTGTTTGCTCCTGAAGGTGCATTTAATACCACACTGCCTCCTGAACAAAATGTTGTCGGACCGACCGGTGTTATGGTTGCTGATGGAAGTGAATTTACGGTTACTGAAATTGCCGATGAAGTAACCGCTCCGCAGGAGTTAGTTAAATAACATGTATAATTTCCTGTTGTTTTTGCATAATAAAAATAAGAAGTTGCTCCTGTTATATCAACTCCGTTTTTTTTCCATTGGTAATTGTAACCGTTGTTTGCATAAAGGAAAACACTATCACCATTGCAAAAAGTGGTGTTTCCTGATGAATAAATTGTTGAAACAGGAGTTGAGCAGATGGGGGTATATTCCCAAAGATCATTTCTATCTCCATTGGTTGACCCTGTACCAATGTATCCTTTAGTTCCTATGCAGAAACCTACGGCTTGCATTCTATAAATACCTCCAAAAGCTGCTCGTTGTATCCATGTATTAGCAGAAGGATCAAATTCCCAAAAGTCATTAAGGTAGCCACTGCTGGAGTTCCATCCTGTTCCTATGTATCCCTTATTTCCTAAGCTGAAACACGCTGCATCACCTCTATTTAATCCACTAAAGCTTGCTTTTTGTGTCCAGACATTCATTGCCTGATCATATTCCCAAAAATCATTTAGCCCACCACCAGTACCTATATATCCTTTATTTCCTATGCTGAAACCAACAGCTCCATACCTTGCCGCTCCGCCAAAATTTGATTTTTGTATCCAAATATTTATAATTGGATCGTATTCCCAAAAATCATTTTTTGAAGAACCATCTATTCCTGTACCCATGTAGCCTTTATTTCCAATGCTGAATCCGCATGCTTCTGATCGTGCAGTACCGCCAAAGTTTGCTTTTTGCGTCCACGAGTTTGTTGAAGGATTAAATTCCCAAAAATCCTTATAATAGGTGATTGGATAAGCATGCGAACCTGTTCCGAAATATCCTTTATCTGCTATACAAAAGCCCGCTGCGCTTTTCCTTAGTACTCCTGTAAAGTTTGCTTTCTGGATCCAGTCATTGGTTGAAGGATTAAATTCCCACCAATCATTTTTATAATTTAGAAAATGTTCACTAGTTCCTGTACCAATGTACCCTTTTCCCGAAATACTAAATCCAACTGCATTGTTTCTTGCTGCAGAACCATAATTATTTTTTTGCGTCCAGGTATTCGCTATAGTATCATATTCCCACATATCATTTACGGCTGTACCGCCCCTGCTCCCGGCACTAATATATCCTTTGTTTCCAATGCTGAAACTAATTGCCCATTCTCTTGGATATATATCAAGGTTTGCTTTCTGTGTCCAAATGTTTGTTGATGGATCATATTCCCAAAAATGATTGGCACCACCTCCTGTGAGGGGATAACCGGTACCCATATACCCTTTATTTCCTATGCTGAATCCCGTTGCCCCTTCACAAAATGCGGCAAAATTTGCTTTCTGTGTCCATGTATCGGTGGCAGGATCGTACTCCCAAAAATCATTAAAGTAAGGTGCTGCGCTGTGATACCCTGTACCAATGTAACCCCTTCCTGAAATACTGAAACCTGCCGCATAATTCCGTCCGGCTCCAGGAAAGTTTGCTTTTTGAATCCATGTATCAGCAGCGAGATCATATTCCCAAAAATCATTTAATCCTCCACCGGTTCCAATATATCCCTTATTTCCTATGCTGAAACCTGCCGCGCCTCTTCTTCCAGCTCCGCCAAAATCTGCTTTCTGAATCCAAATATTCGTGGAAGGATCATACTCCCAAAAGTCCTTTCCCGTATACACCCCGGTCCCGATATATCCTTTGTTGCCAATGCTGAATCCTGTTGCAAAATATGTTCCGATTCCTCCAAAGTCTGATTTTTGTGTCCATACATTCAAAACAGGATCGTACTCCCAAAAATCATTTTTATAATTACCATCCATTCCTGTTCCGACATATCCTTTTGTACCAATGCTGAAACCGACTGCACCGTAACGCTGTGACATGAATGTACTTGTGGTAACATTTAATCCGATCGCATTCTTTTCAGTCCATGAATCAGGTGCCTGGGCATTTGAAAAATCTGCAATGAGTAAAGCAAAACCAAGGAGGATTATTTTTTTCATAGAATTGGGAATAAAGTCTTTGTTATTTGCTTCAAAAGTAAGAGCATTAAATTCCCTGTGCAATACTACAATAATACGATTTTTCCGGATTCCTGAAAAGGAAACTCGATTGGGAAACGAAAACAAGTTTTGATTCGATATAATAATTTGAGAGAAAGTGTTATTTTTGAATTACAAAACTAAACTTTAAAGCTCATGAAAAAGACTCTTACCCTCGTAACAGCTTCTCTTATCTTAAACACTGCTTATTCGCAGTTCAGCTGTGTGCCAAATACATTTTATGGTTTAACCTCGACAAACGAGGTGGTATCGCTTACCCTGAACGGAACTACAATTATTAATAATGGTGTGCTTGTACCTGCAGGTGCCACACCCGTAAATTCACTTGCAGTTGCAACCGATTTGATAAATGGCAGCAGCCAGAGTTTTTTTTATTCTTCAACTAATGACAGCGTAACTTATTATAATGGCACAAACTGGCAATCTGTATTGTTTGATCCTGTAACAAGTCACAATGCAGGCGGTGCAGGGAACTATATGTATTACCAGGTCAATAGTGGCGGTAACCCGGCAACGATCAAACGGTTTGATGGTGTATCGCTAAATACGATTTACGCTAACAGTAACCTCACTTTTTCAGTTGCCGATATTGGCGTAACTCCGGCAGGCAACATTTTTTTCTTCTCCGGTCAGAGTGCGAACTCGCAGTTTCTTCATGAAATATCACCTTCGGGAGCGGTGCTCAATACATGGCCGTTCGTATTTAATTCTGCAAATGCTTATGGCTGTTTTGTAATGAATGACACTATATATGTTGGGATCGGCCCGGTCGGGGGACCAGCCAATTCGCTCCTCCCGGTTACCATTTCAGGGGCAACTGTAACAGCAGGTGCGCCCATGAGCATGCCCGCTCTTAATTTTAAGGACCTTGCAGGATGCTCAGATGAAATTACCGGAATTTTTTCTTCTCCCGCATTTGAACCGAATGCTATTATATATCCAAACCCTGTTACGGAAATATTGCATATTGAAACAGCCGGTTCAGCAACCTGCAGGTTAAAACTTATGGATGTTTCCGGAAGATTGCTGTTGGATAAACCTCTGCAAAGTGGGATGGAAATTAATATGAGTAATTTAAAGGCCGGTGTTTACATTGCTGAAATAACTATAAAGGGGAAAATAATTTTTAAGAGGATACAGAAGTTATAGACGGCCATTCCTTCATAGTTTTTTCCTTTC
>DATEMK010000461.1:0-5118 GCA_035275625.1 Bacteroidia bacterium | reverse complement strand
TGTCAATATATAATCACCTTCCCGATGCACAACCGGTCCTAATTCCTTTACATAATCACAGGTTGTAACATTATTTATCCTGTAGCTGATATTGAAAAGGTTTTCTTTGTCTTCAAATTTATATGACCGGTATTTTTTTTCTGCCGCTCCTTTTGCCGAGGTGATTTTATTAATGTCTTCAAAGTTTACTCCGTAAATTTTATTAAATTTTTCATACCAGGGAATCATAAAAAATGCTTCATGTATAACAGCAGCATACCCGATGGGCATGGATCTCTTTGCCTCACATAAAAATGAAACGTCACCGGGTTCGGTCAGAATAACTGCATCTTTATCTGTATTTTCATCAATCCAGGAATGCATCCTGCTCATGTCGGAATAAATGCGGTTTCCTAATTCATATCTCTGATTGAAATATTCTAATGGAATTTTCGATCCGTTAAATATTATTAAAATCATAGCAAGTTCTGCTATCAGTAATGGAGTTATAATTTTATCTCGAAACTTAATATTTGTGAAAACAGCATTCAATACTTTTCCTGCTGCGATAACCATAAATATGGAACTGAAAGCGGTCATCCAGACAGTGGTTCTGTACCACTGAATTTTTCCGATAGGATAAAAATGAAATTTTTCAAGCAATAAAAAATAAACAATGGCTCCGGCATATACAACAAAGTACATTGCAAAAAGCTGTTTCCTGTTCATTAGCTTTAGTAACCACGCGCAGGAAAACCCTATAAATGAAAGAAGAAAGAACCGCGCATAGTCCCTTGGAAAAAACCAGGAAGGAAGATAGTGGTTGGGGTTACGGAAATAATAAAGCACCCTTGCGTAATAATTCGCATCATAGTTATTATGCGTAAAGAAATGATGCTTTAGCACAGGAAAAAGCATGGGAGCTGAAAATAACAGAAAAAGAAATATACTGATACCAAGCTTCCTGATCTTATCTTTTTCTTCACCCGCTAACAGAAGAATGAATAATATAGCCGCCACATGAATCGCTATAACAATTTGAAACAACCCCGCAATGCCAATGCACATTGCAGCGAAATAATATTTTTTTCTGAAGAACTGAAGAAAGGCAAAAGAGCAAAGCGCCATTGAAAAAACAGAACATATTAATACCGGCAGCACAAAATAATTTCCGCCTACTGTCCATTCATTATAAAACAGCAAAAAAATAAGCGGTGCAAAAAATGAAGTGTATTTTTCAGAAGTGAAGTGAGCCGTAATTTTTACGAAGGAATAAGAAATAAGAAAAATGCACAGGAAGAATAATAACAAACATGCTGACTCCACGCCCATAACCGTTGAAACAGCATATACTACCTGCACATAAAAATATCTTATAGAAAATGTGAGCGACTCCTGTGAAACATAATAATCATACTTGTACAGGTCAGGATCAAACATTTTAAAAACTAAAGGCAGGTGTTCTTCCTGGTCACCTCCGCCATAGGAATAGCCGTGGTAAAAAATGCAGGCTGTTGCTACGACTAATGCATAAATAAAATGAATGTTCTTTGCAAAAAACTGCTTCATAAAAATTTCAGACCAAAAATACGAAGTTATTCCACTTTTGTTTCAGCCGGAAATTGGATATCAGAGGTCAGAGGTCAGAAGGCAGAAGCAGGAAATCGTGAATTGTGAATTTTTCCTATTCCTTTACAAATTTCTTTCGATACGTTTTATCTCCGTTATGCCATTGCAAAATGTACAATCCCTTTGGAAGTTGTCTTATATCAATAAAGTTTGATTTTGATTTTTCATTCATTAAAATTCTTCCGGGTAAATCAATTACTTCATAAAAACTTTCAGAAACCCCGTTGGAAGAAGACTCAACGTACAATTTATCATTAGCAGGATTCGGATAAATATTTAAGGAATTATTTTTCTCTTCCATTTGATTTACCCCAACATTCAGTATAAGGCAGGAAGGAAAGCTGTCAATATCAAACCAGTGTTTTATTCTTTGCAGATCGGCTATGTTTCTTGCAATGGAAGTTGTTAACCCGTTTGCAGCAGTGGAATCCCATGTAAATACATAAGCGAAATCAATAGTTGTTTCCTGGCCGGGTGCAAGAGAGAACGGGCCGGATGATAATAACATCCTTCTGTCATCAACAACATTCAAAACTGTTTGCTCTGACCATCCTGTACCAGAATATGGAGTGCCGCTAAAAAAGTAATTAGTTGGAATTGTTCCCAAATAACCATTTCCACCATAAGTCACATGAGTACCATCCTTCCAAACACTTTTTAAATAATTGTAATAATCATTTGCGCTGTCAGGTTCCCCGATATTCGGATCATTGCTATTATTATAATAGTGAAAATGATTCATCGAACATCGTTCGCCCGGCTCATCAATGATCCCGTTATGATTATTATCTAACCCATCTCCTGCATCGGCAAGCGGTCCTTTCAGAATTACAATATTTTGCATGGGTGGGTTTGCGCCATACCCGCCAGGCAAATCATCAACTGCATCACCATTATATGTAAACCCGGCATCAAGTATAGAATCACAGCCAATATAATCATCCTTGTACCAACCTAAATCCGTATCACTAAATAAACCAAGGTAAATGTCATGATAAGCGGTAGAACTCCTGTTAATTATTTTATAGTTATAAAAAGTTGTCCAGTTCATAGTAAAATTGCTATCAGGCAAAGACGGGCAGGTATATGAGTAAGCGCTTGTCTGAATTTCAAAACCTAAAGGATCTGCGTTGGTGTTTGTATGGTACGAAAGATTATCATTAAAAATCCAGTAAAGCATTTGATCTCCCTTAATTTTTGGATAATCTCCATCGAAAGGATCGTAATTCCCATCGCCATTATAATCAACATAAGGAGCAAGGTTACGTGAAATATTTCCTGTTCCGATTGCGGGCCATGTTAAAATATCTGTTGGAATCTGATACGATCCATTGCCAACATTTCCAAGAAGGAAATTGTATTTGAAATCTTCCACATCAAAACGGTTTACTTTCCAAATTTTATCATACGGACGCGTTGACATTGAATCTGCGATTCCGGTTACTGTATCTACCGGGCCGGGCCAATAATCAGTTCCGGTCTGCCTGTAAGTTTGTGCTGCGAGATGTAAATTTCCTGATACATCCATTCCTCCAATCCATAACGATGAAGCAAAAACAGAAGTTTTGCCGGAATTTTTTGGAACAAAATACTGTGGCCACCCAACCGGACCCATGTCCCAATGCATCATTCCGAAATCCATCATGGATGCATTTACATCGTTTATATCTAAAAATTTGAAATTGTAATTTGTTAATCCAAATCCGTAGTTTGCATGCTGGCTGAAGTCGAAAGAAAAAATTGAATCTCCACCGGAAAATGCAGTCGGAGAAGCCCGTCTTGTAACTATCCATAATTTTCCGGATGAATCAAAATCATTTTTATTTCCGAAAAGGCCATAAATTCCAATTCCTTTTCCCATCCAATATATATTCACTACCTGGTCAGTTATTTCAGTTACTCCGGTTAAATGGCTTGCGACAATATTTCCCTGTGAATTTTTTATCAATGAATAGGGAGAATAATCACCGAACGGAACAGTTCCATTATATATTTCCGCTGCATAGTCTTTAACAATTCCATTTTCCATTTTAAAAACGGAAAAAGGAAAAGAACCTATCCATATATCATTGTTATTATCCACAGCAAGGCTCAAAACATTTTGATCAGCCAACCCTGAATTCAATGAATCATAATTTGTCCAGTTGCCTTGATAAAATTTTGACAATCCTCTGTAAGTTCCAATCCATGCTTCGCCATTAGAGCCAAACGTAAAAGCATTTATTGTATCACTTATTATTCCAGAGTTTGAAGTATTAAAAATAGTCCATGTGTTTCCGTCATATTCTAATGCTCCGTAATTTGTACCTATCCAAAGATTGTTGCCAGTTACTGCAAGAGCTTTAACTGTATCGTTGGGCAATTGAGAATTACCGGTATTGAACACGCTCCAGGTTGCTCCATTATATTTTGCCAACCCATGATTCGTTCCCGCCCAGACATTACTCATATTATCAAAAGCGATGGCATAAACTGTGGAATCTGGAAAAGAAGAATTGCTGTTGTTATAAACCGTCCAGTTTGCACCGTCAAATTTTCCCAGCCCGATGTCACGAAATGCCACCCAAACATTATCAGCAGCATCTACTTTCAAATCATTCCTGTAACGAGATTGACCAGCGCCTGTTGCAGCCGGAACCGGGTAAGCGGTTAACCCGTTTTGAGAATATATTTCAAAAGGGAAAGTAAGGATTGTTAAAATTATTGTGCAGATTTTTTTCATGGGTAATAAATTTTATGGAAAATTAATGTTATCCAAAGCAAAAAGCAAATCAAAATTTGGTATAAGTATACAGGTCTGACGGGCAACCACAAGCAAAAGGCATGCTTACATTTACATTGTCTAAATTTGCTCACAGGCACTTTTGATATATAATCCGGCAATGAGCACTTATGCAAATACTTTAAAGGTAAAAGATGCGCTGCCTGTTTATTTTTCTCAATATCATTTTAAAGATGGGGGATATAACTTAAAATGGTTTAAAATTAAATTGGGACGTTTTTTTATTCCGCTGCCAAATATAAAAGCGCGTGTGGATGCCGTAAAAATTCATGACGTGAATCATCTTATTACAGAATACACGGCAGATTATAAAGGAGAAGCGGAAATAGGCGCCTGGGAAATTGCTTCGGGCTGCGGTAAATATTATGTGGCATGGATATTAAACCTGGGATCTTTTTTTATAGGGATGTTTCTATATCCCGGGTTTCTGCTGCGCGCTTTTTTAAGGGGAAGAAAATGCGCAAACAGCCTTTATAATCATCCCTATGACGAAGCGCTTCTTAATAAAACAATCGGTGAACTCCGGCAGATAATTGAAATGGATGCATCAAAAAAATCATCACTAAAAGATTATTGCGCTTTTGCTTTATGGTGTTTTATTAGCCTGTGCTATCACACAGGAATTGTTTTTCTTTTCTTTTTTGCTATATATAAAATGTATATATTATTATTTTGAAATGCTTCATTCTCAGCAAACCTTAAACCTTCCCGATAAAAATCGGGACTCC
>DATEMK010000460.1:0-7258 GCA_035275625.1 Bacteroidia bacterium | reverse complement strand
ATATTTAATAAAAAGAAACATTAAAAAAAACCAATACAATGCAAACCTCAATTGAACTCAAAAGCAAGCACGAGCAAATGCTCGACACCATTGGGCTGATAATTGAAAAGCTCATCCCCCTGGGCATTACCCATCAGCATACAGAAGACGAAGTTTTTAACGGCAGAACCGTGCGGATAAAAGGAAATGACATGGTAAACTTCAGCTCCTGCAGCTACCTTGGCCTTGAAATGGACCAGCGATTAAAAGACGGAGCCATTGACGCCATAAACCGGTACGGAACTTATTTTTCTTCTTCAAGAGCTTACCTTACCACCGGGCTTTACGAAGAGATTGAAGACCTCCTCACCAGGATATTTGAGCGCCCCATTCTTCTTGCAACTTCTACCATGCTTGGACACGTATCAAATATTCCCGTCCTCGTTGGAGACAGGGATGCTGTTATTCTTGATCATAACGTACATGCTTCTGTAACCACCTGCGTGGAAATTTTAAAGGGACGCCAGATCCCGGTTGAAATGATCCGTCATTCCAACATGGATATGCTGGAAGAAAAAATAAAAAAATATGCGGGTTCACATGAAAAGGTATGGTATTTTGCTGATGGCGTTTACTCCATGCATGGCGATCTCCTGCCTGTAAAAGATGTTTATACGCTGCTGGATAAATACGAAAATTTTTATTTGTATGCCGATGATGTTCACGGAATGGGATGGACCGGTAAGAACGGTGCAGGCTCGGTTGCAGCACAGGCTCCCTTTCATGAAAAATTATATCTCGCAACAGGATTATCAAAATCATTTGCCGCTTTCGGTGGTGTGCTGGCTTACCCGAATGAGCAAATGAAAAAGATTGTAAAATATTTTGGAAAAACCATGACGTTTTGCGCCCCTGTTCAACCTCCTAATTTAGGTGCAGCGGTAGCTTCCGCTAAAATCCATTTATCCGGAGAAATATACAGCCTGCAGGCAAAGCTGCAGCATAAGATCAAGCTTTTTAATTCGCTTGCAAAACTGTATGACCTGCCACTATATTCTGATGCCATGACCCCCGTAAAATTCATTTGCCTTGGCAAACCGGAAACCGGTTATGCAATGGTAAGGCAATTGATGGACCGGGGATTCTATGTCAGCATATCCTGTTATCCCAGCGTTCCCTATAACAATACGGGCATCCGTGTTCCGGTAACTTTGCATCATACTGACGAAGACATTGAAAATATTGTAAAAACCATAGCTGAACTCCTTCCGGCAACTTTAAAAGTCACCGATTCAAACATTCACGATGTTTATCGCTCATTCAAAATGAAAGTTACCAGCAGGACTTAAAATGGAAAGGAACAGAAAACGTGTTATTAAAAACAGGATTTATCCAGGCGAAGCTTTCACAGGACGGATTTTATATTTCCTGCTTATTCTCCTGGTGGTTTTCCTGTACCTTTCTATTTATTAACGAAGAACTTAATGTTGCTGACCGGGGAACATTGAGAAAATAATTATCAAAAGCCTGGTTGTTCCTTCTTCTTCTTTTTAAACCGGTTTTTACCGGGGTTGATAAGTTTTTGGATTATTTCTTCTTTTGAATGAATCTTATTTTCTAACTTTCCGCAGGAAATAAAACCAGCCGGATTTAAATAGGCTGAAAATTCAACTGTGGAAAATAAGCAAATAGGCATATTACATGTGGAAGACGATGCAGTGGATGCAATGGTAATGGAACGTGCTTTAAAAAAATGCGATATCAGTTATGTTCTTTACCAGGCGCGAAACGGAATTGACGCACTGGATATGCTGAGAGGAACCAACGGGAAAGAAAAAATTCAGCCCACACCAAAAATTATTTTGCTCGATTTAAACATGCCGAAAATGAATGGCATTGAATTTTTGAGAGAACTCAGAGCGGATAAAGATTTAAGATCCATCAGCGTTTTTGTGATGACCACTTCAAGCGATGAGCGCGACCGCACGGATGCTTTTGATTTAAACGTTGCAGGCTATATGATAAAACCCATTTCGCTGGAAAATTATACCAACATCATTGCCACGCTTAACAGCTTTTGGAAACTGACGGAGTTCGGGAATTCCTGAATACCTGTTACATAATAAAAGTTATCGGATGACTATTTTATTTGCTGATTTTTTTTCTTATCAATAATTTTTAATAAGCAAATTCTCTTTCAGTAAAAAATCGCTTAATAGTTTCACAACTTGCCAAAAGAGAAAGTATTGAAATTTTTTCCCGGAACAAAAAGCATTGTAAACATAAGCGATGGATATAATTGATGAAACAGCCTTTCACAGGACGTTGCCAAATGCGATTTTAATTCCTGGGGGGTAATAACATATATAGCAAAGTAGCCCGACAACATAATCATTAGCACGACAAAACTAAAAGATTTAAAATAATTACGGTTAAAAATAAGAGTTAAGGCAAAAAAAATCAAAATGATTTTGTAATGAGAAAATAATTCGCCTGCAAAATATTTAAAGATCACTTCATACCTGTTAAAATCCATAACCTTTTCAAATGTATTTTCATTTTGACCTTTCATAATATCGTTTTCAGTAGCATAAATAAATTTAAGGGATACAATCATTAATAAAGGAATGACTGAACCACATATATACCTAAGTATGTCCTTTGGATTTTTAAAATTCAATAACAGAAAACAAACTGAAAATACAAAATAAAAAAGAAGTCCTTCATTTTTTATCCAGCCACAGGAAGCAGCAAAAAAACCAAGCAGAAATAAAATATTTTTATTGCCATTGCCATCCTTAGAATGATAATAGAGAATAAAAGTTAACAAGAAAAATAAGGCTAATAAAGTATCAGCATTTAACCATGAAGAAATTTCGATAAATTTATTGTCTAAAGCCATTATGATTAGAAATACAAGACCCGACAATTTAAGGTTTTGAGATGTCAAAAACGAATAAGCTGATAAAGGAACAGCTATTAATGTAATGTAAGCTATTATCGAAGGAACTACTCCGTTAATTGCTCCGGCACCCTTCCAGATTATTGATATATACGAGGAAAGCATCAAAGGGTAATCAGGATGTGACCAATCCAAAACATCAGTAAAATAATTACTCCAGTAATTTTTGTAAGTTAAGAACTTAGCATGCATTGACCATATTGCAAATGAATCCCATCCGCCCCATTTATAAGCATTGTCTATAAAAAACAGGGAAATTGCTAAAAGAGATAATAAAACGGCAAGTAATCTATAAGAAGGTTTATTAAAAAAATCAATTTTGAATTTCACCTGCTTCAAATTGAATTTAAAATAAAACAATAATGAAACCAGTGACAGAAATAAAAGAAAAAAACGAAAATCTATGTACCAATATACGCTTAAAATAAAAAGCATGCTGATTAAGCTGAAGGAAAGAAAAAAAGAAACAACCAGTTTTAATAAACCTGCCTGGTTAAAAATATTTTTTTTGCTTAATATTAAACGGGAACTCGTTAGCCAGATAAGCAGGTTGATTATAAGAATTGCTAAAAACATTATTAATTATCGTTTTCTTAACAGTCTTATATGAAAATCATATTTATCAGCGATTAAAATGGTATCCATCTTTTCTATTTCCATAGGGGCTTTATCCTTCATTTCAATTAACAATACAGTATCGAAATCCAATTTCTGCGAGATAACAACGGGACACATTACAAACTCAGTTTGAAAATACAACTCCGTCATTGGTGAGGATTCTTTCAGATTAGTAAGAAAAGAAATTTTTGATTGGAGAGGAATTATTTTTTTTATTTCGTGAAGGGCAAGTTCAATCTTTTCAATGGCTGATTTTCTTTTTGCAAGGTTAATCCAATGGATCACCATAAAAACAGAAATTACCAGTGCAGTTAAAATACAAAATGTCCGTAAATTCAGGCGCATTCCTAAAAGTGAAGATTTCTTTTATGAAATAAAAGCAAAGGAAGTAAAACTTAATTAACAATAATTTTATGTAACCTTTTCCGCAAATACCGTATAAGATTTATTCCTGCTGACAATGCAGGGCTAAATGAATCTTAAACCGCTGCAAAGAATATTTCTTCTTGAATCGTTTCGCGAAACGTTATCAGAAAATGACCTCGTATCGCACCAGCGTTTCAGGCTTTTTAAAATTACCACGCTGTTTTCATTTATCGCTTACCTCGCTCTTCTTTACCAGGCATCCATACTTCTTACCGGGCAGTTTCTGATAAAAGGATTAATATCCTTCCTTTTCATCATGCTGTTTGCTAATTATTTCGGATTGCTTGTCCATAAAAAGCAGCGTTTCGCTTATATGAGCTTAGTGCTCCTTCTTTTTACATTGCTGCACCTTGTTACCTATTACCAGGGGGGCGTGCGAAATTCAGGTATGTTTTACCTTGCCGGGCTGATCCTTGCGGCTTACATGCTCATCGGCAACAAAGGTGGAAAAATACTTGCAGCGCTTTCTATTGTCCACATCGTTTATTTTTTTATCGTAAATCAATATACCAACTGGACATCTTATGATTTGATAGGAACCGAACCTCAATTAATTGACCTCGATTTTTTAATGACAGGTGTGGTGGCGGTGCTGGTTTTAACATCCCAATCAGATTACATTGAAAAAAGTAAAAACGAAATTATACAGGACATTATTTCCAAAAAGAATGAGCTGGGAATAAAAAACGTGGAGCTGAAAAAGCTTTCCATGGTGGCAAGCAAAACAAACAATGGCGTAATTATTACCGACAGCAAAGGCATTGCAGAATGGGTAAATGACGGGTTCACACGGTTGACGGGGTATACGTTCGAGGAAATCGTTGGAAAAAATCCGGATGACATTATTGTCATGGATGAAATAAGTAGTGAAACTTCTTCTCAGCTAAAGCAAAAACTTTTGACAAAAGAAAGCTGCACCGAAGAACTTTTGAAATACACAAAGGATGGAAAAAAAATATGGATACAGGTAAACACCACTCCTATATTAGATAACGAAAACAATATTGTAAAATATATATTAATTGAGAGCAATGTCACTGAACGTAAATCTGCTGAGGAAAAAATGGAAGAGTACCTCCGCAATCTTGAAAAAACAAATAAAGAGCTGGACAAATTTGCTTACATCGTTTCGCATGATCTGAAAGCGCCATTGCGTGCGATCGGAAACCTCACGGGATGGATAGAAGAAGATATAGGGGCAACTCTTCCCCCGGCTTCTGTGCAAAACTTCAACATCATCAAAGGCAGGGTAATCCGCATGGAAGCGCTGATCAATGGCATCCTGGATTATTCCAAAGCGGGAAAAAACAAGGGACAATATGTTTCGTTTGATACCAAAATACTTTTGAGAGAAACATTTGACCTGATAGGGCCGCCTGATAATTGTAAAATTGAGGTGAGTCCTTTTCTCCCGATTCTTAATACCGATAAAATAAAATTGCAACAGGTATTTATGAACCTTGTGAACAATGCAATAAAATATAACGACAAGGGTGAAATTAAAATCCAGGTAGCTGCTGAAGAAGAAAAAAATTTCTGGCATTTCAAAGTTACTGATAACGGACCGGGAATTGACAAACAATTTCATGATAAAATATTTGTGATTTTCCAGACGTTAAATGCACGTGATGAAGTAGAAAGTACAGGGGTAGGGCTGGCAATTGTTAAAAAAATAATCGAAGAACAGGGTGGACAGATATGGGTGGAATCAGAAAAAGGACAGGGATCAACATTCCATTTTACATGGGCTAAATCCAATAACAAAAACACGGAGGACATTAACAAAGCTGAGTTTGTTCCGGTTTAAAATAAAAAAATTATGAACAGAAAAATCAGTAAGAAAATGAGCGTTACGGAGCAAATAAAAATTATCCAGGGCATGATGGAAAATATGAATACAGTTGATCGCCAGTTAATGTCCGACAAACTGCTTACCTACCTTCTTTTCGATTTTAACGAGGAAGCGGGAACCAAAGCTGCCGGCAGTGAAACCAAAAAAGGAATTGAAAATTCAGGTTTATCAGAAGAAGAATTAAAGCTTATCAAAGAGCTTGCAAAAAGAACAGAAGACCTGAAAAACCTGTTGGGCGATAATCCTGGTTTATTCAGATAAAAAACTTTTCTCCGCTGCTTACCATTTTTTTCATCAATACACTCGGGCGATAGCGGTCTTCGCCATATTCCTCCTGCAGATTTTTCAACTGGTTATAAATTTTATTCAGTCCCATTTCATCCGACCATCTTAAAAGCCCTTTCGGATAATTTACTCCTTTTGTCATGGCAAGATCAATATCCTCTTTGCCTGCCACATTCAAATAAAGTGCATCAACCGCTTCATTGACAAGCATGGAAAAAATTCTTAAAAATATTTTTTCTCCCGTTGCTTTGTCTTTTACCGGCTCCGGGATCTTTGATCCTTCTGCATAATCATAATAACCTCTCCCCGATTTTTTTCCAAACCGCCCGGATTCAAATAACCTTTTCTGAGTAAGCGATGGTTTATAGCGCGGATCATAAAAAAATTGTTCCCACACTGTTTCCGTAACTTTATAATTCACATCATTGCCGATAAAATCCATCAGCTCAAACGGCCCCATTTTAAAACCGCCTGTTTCTTTCATTGCCCAATCAATGGTTGAAATATCCGCAATGCCTTCTTCAAAAATTCGTATAGCCTCACCGTAATAAGGACGCGCTACCCGGTTCACAATAAAGCCAGGAGTATCTTTTGCAACCACCGTTATTTTTCCCCAGCTGTCAATTAGCTTTTTGGACGCAACTAAAACAGATTCGACAGTAGAAAGTGATGGAATTATTTCAACCAGGGGCATTAACTGTGCGGGATTGAAAAAATGAATTCCCAAAACACGTCCGGATTCTTTACAGGCAGATGAAATGGACGCGATGGAAAGTGACGAAGTATTGGTGGCAAGAATGCAATCTTCGCTGACTATTTTTTCAACCTGGGCAAAAATCTCTTTTTTGATTTCAAGATTTTCAATGATGGCTTCAATGACAATGCCGCATTTTGAAAACGAGCTTATATCTTCTGAGTAGTTTAATTTTTGCGAAATATCTTTCGCAGCTTCCTCAGTCAGCTTTTGTTTTTCAACTGATTTTTTCAACGAAGCATCCACAATAGTTTTAGATTTCTCAAGAGCAGAACCATTGTTGTCATAAAGAATCACCTTATGACCAACTGTAGCCGCAACCTGGGCAATCCCCGAGCCCATGGCTCCCGAACCGATAACGCCAACTATTAAATCTTTTGTG
>DATEMK010000459.1:0-13564 GCA_035275625.1 Bacteroidia bacterium | reverse complement strand
TTATTTAATAAAATTTTATTTTAACATATTAATCAGTCACCAGTCTTATCATTTTTTACCCATCATTTTCAAGTGTTAATCCAAACAGGGGGGGCTTTTCACATAAAATAACCTGCCTGCCGGGTATTGAAACCTATAATTGGGGCTCATAAAAATTATAAACAAATGAAAAAGAAAATGAACATTCAAAAAACGGTTTTAAAATTATTTATGTTGCTTCTGATCCTAAGCGGGTTGGGCGCAGCAGCGCAAACACAAACATTTAACTCATCTGGAACTTATACCGTTCCGGCAGGTGTTACCAGTATTACTGTTTCCGCATGGGGAGGTGGTGGTGCCGGTGGTGGTGTTGATGGACAGACTAAGGCAGGTGGCGGTGGCGAAGGCGGTTCCTTTGTAAGAGGTACTATAACCGTTGTTCCGGGTGCTACTTATACGGTAGTTGTTGGTAATGGAGGCACAGGAGTTATTTTAGCAAATGGCACAGCAGGCCAGGCTTCTTCTTTTAGTGTAAGTGGAGGAGGAGCAACACTCTTTAATGCGATTGGCGGTGCTTTTGGCGCTGTCGGAAATAGTTTTGGTGCCGGAGGTAATGCATTAAATACAGGAAATATAGTCAGTGGTACATCCACTTCAAATTTCTATGGTGGAAACGGAGGAACTGCAACCAATGCAAGTTCTGCATCCAGCGGTGGTGGTGGTGGTAGTGCAGGTGCGGGTGGTAATGGTGGTAATGGTGGGGTATTAACGGGAGGTACAGCTGGTGCGGGTTCAGGTTCTCCCTCAGATCCGGGAGTAGTGGG
This sequence comes from Bacteroidia bacterium, assembly GCA_035275625.1. GTDB lineage: Bacteria > Bacteroidota > Bacteroidia > AKYH767-A > OLB10 > DATEMK01. The sequence goes on along the minus strand of DATEMK010000459.1, from coordinate 12,761 downwards.
TGCTACCGGACGTGGCTCATCAAATGATGGCAATGGTAATGATGGTGGTGTCCCCGGTGCCGGAGGCAGCGGAGCCAGAAATGCAAATTCTGGTACCGATTACAGGGGAGGCAATGGAGGTAATGGACGAGTAATAGTTATCTGGACATGTCCTTTTCCCACAATTTCTTCTCAGCCCTCTTCACAAACTATTTGTAATGGAAATCCTGTAACTTTTACTGTTACCGGAAGCGGAGCTTCAGCATATCAATGGAAAAAAGGCGGAGTGGATATTTCAGGCGCTACTTCAACTTCGTACAACATTGCTGCTGTGGCAGGAAGTGATGCAGCAACCTATACGGTAGTATTAACTAACGCATGCGGTTCAGTAACTTCAAATAATGCTGTTCTTACAGTAAACACTCCCCCTTCAATTTCCGTTCATCCGGTTTCACAGGCGAAATGTGCCGGTAACTCAGTTACGTTCACTGTAACTGCTGCAGGAACATCTCCAACGTATCAATGGAGAAAGGGTGGTGTGAATATTTCCGGTGCAACTCTGACTTCTTACTCAATTGCGTCTGTTGCAGCATCGGATGCCGCAACTTATGATGTACTTGTTTCTGTTGCCAGTTGCACCTCGCTTGCTTCAAATGGCGCTGTTCTTACTGTTAATCCATTGCCAACAGTTTATACTGTTAATGGTGGCGGAGTTTACTGCAGCGGAGGCGCTGGTGCAGCAGTCGGATTGAGCAATTCTCAAAGCGGTGTAAATTACCAGCTTAAAATAGGTGGCGTTGCAACAGGTTCTCCTGTTGCCGGAACGAATGCTGCCATTAGTTTTGGAAACCAGACTGCTGCTGGAACTTATACTGTGGATGCAGTAAATGCGACAACTTCCTGCCCTCAGGCAATGACCGGAAGCGTGGTGGTAAGCATTAATCCACTTCCTTCTTCAGTCAGTGTCACACCTTCTTCGTCCACGGTTTGTGAATTAACAACAAGTGTGGCACTTACAGGTGCCGGCACAACCACCCAGATATCTACGGTGAACAGTGATAATTTTAACGGAACACCCACATACACCGGAAGTGGCACTACAACAGGAAACCGCAGCCAGATATTTACAAAAGAAACCAGCGGATCAAACGTAAATTCGGTTGGAACTTTTACAAGTCCGAATGGTGGAGGCATAATGATCGCCCTTGCTGCAACAGCGCTTAGTGGCAATAACCCAAATTTATCAACTGCAAATACGCTGCTTACTTCACCTTCCATAAATACAAATAATTTTAATTCTTTGACTTTAACATACAATCATACATATAAACAAGGTAATTCAGGAAGTCCGACAGGAAAAGTTGAAGTGTCCACTAATGGTTCAACCTGGACTACCCTTAAAACGTTTACAACAAACCAGGGCGGTTCTACAAGCTTTGTTGCTGATAATATCGTCCTTTCAAACACCTATTTGGATCAATCAAACTTTCAATTACGATTTAATTTTGCTTCTTCGAATTCCACAGCATTCTCAGCAAATTCCTCCTGGTGGGCAATAGATGATGTTTTGATAAACGGCAACCCTGTTCCGCTGTTTTCATGGACTGCTAATACAGGCGGAGGTATTAATGGTTTACCGGGCGGTGCAGGAACTCCTTCACAGGCAAATAAAAATATAACTGTTGTGCCAACTGCCACTACCACCTATACCATTACTGCAACAGATGCTGTAACAGGCTGCTCAAATACATCAGCAGCTACTGTTACCGTAAATCCAATTGCAACTGTAAGCGCTGGTTCCAATCAGACTATTTGCTCAAACCAAACTGCAACCATGAATGGTTCTTTTGGTGGCGGAGCATCTTCTGCAACATGGTCATCTTCAGGAACGGGTTCATTTGACAGCAATGATGGAAATGCAATTTATACTCCTTCTGTTGCTGATAAAAGTGCCGGTTCAGTTGTGTTAACTTATACGACAAATGATCCTGCAGGTCCTTGCGGTACTGTAAATGCTTCAATGACTTTAACAATTAATGCAATTCCGTCCATCACTTCCGATCCATCAAATGCAACAGTTTGCGAAAACGGCAATACATCGTTTTCAATAGCCGCTGCAGGAACAGGAATTTCTTACCAGTGGAGAAGAGGAACTAACAATCTTTCGAATGGTGGAAATATTTCGGGTGCAACCTCCGCAACTTTAACAATCACCGGAGCATTACTTTCAGATGCAGCTTCGGATTATAATTGTGTGGTAAGCGGTACATGCGATCCTTCGGTTACATCAAGTGATGTTGCTTTAACAGTGAATACCGCACCTGCCGTAAGCTCAGTCGGAGATATTTCAGAAAACACATCGGGAAGCTGTGTTGTGGCAATTTCTAATGCACAATTGCTTGCACAGGTTATTTCATCGGGTTCACCGACTCCTTCAGTTACATTTAACCCGGCTGCAGGAAATTTCAGCGTAGGAACTACGAATGTTATTGCGACTGCACAAAATAGCTGCGCAACTGTTCAGGCTAACTTTAACGTGATTGTAACGGATAATGAAAACCCTGTTTTATCAGCATGTCCTTCTAATATTGTAGTAAATAATGATGACGGAATTTGTGGTGCTCTTGTAACATGGAGTGCACCTACAGCAACTGATAATTGTTCTGCGAATGTATCATCCAATTTTAATTCAGGAGATTTATTCCCGGTCGGAACAACAACTGTTAATTATACTGCAATGGATCCTTCAAACAATTCAGCTGGCTGTTCGTTTACAGTAACTGTTAATGATAACGAAGCTCCGGTAGCAGCTTGTCACAATATCAACGTTACTCTTGATGTTGCAGGAAATGCAAATATTAATGCAATTCAAATTAATAATAACAGTACAGATAATTGCGCCATTGATCATTTCACTCTTTCGCAAAATGCCTTTGATTGCTCAAATCTCGGAGCAAATAATGTTACCCTCACCGCTTATGATGTGGCAGGAAACTTCAGTGCATGCCCGGCTACTGTCTCTGTGATACCTTACGCTACAGCAGCAATCAGCAGCAATGGCAATATTTGTACAGGCAGCGATGCTTCAGTTCATGTAGTGTTTAACGGAACTGCTCCGTTTAATTATACAATTTCAGACGGAACACAGAGTGTTTCAGGAAGCACTTCAAATAATGTGGAAGATATTCTGATCCCTGTACCTGCTGAAGGTAATCATTCATATACCATTACAGTTTTTTCTGATGCAGTTTGTTCAGGAAGTGTTTCAGGTGCGGCTATTGTAACTGTCAACCCGGTTCCTGTATTGACAATGATAACATCTATATCATCTCCTTCTGAAGGCTGCAACGGAACTGTGGTACAGTTGACAGCAAATATTACAAACGGATTCAGCTTTAACTATACCTGGGGTACGGGCATCGGTCAATCTATTGTTAAATTCAGCAATGCTGTGGATGGACCCTTTGTAACCGGACCCTTTATAACTTCAACTAATACTGTTTTCGCGCAATTCGGCTCATTGATAGGAGCTTCAGGTTATAATGTTTCTGTTGACATTTCAAATGCCTGTGGCAATTCAGGTAATTTCAACAAGTGGGTAAGAGGTATAATGAGTGTTCCCGGCAACATCACAGGATCGCCCATCGCATGTTCAAATCAGACAGGTGTAAATTACAGTGTTGTTCAAACTGTGAGCACTGCGGTTTACAACTGGACGTTTTCAGTTCCCGGAGCTTCTTTCACAGGCCAGGGAACAAACAATGTATCTGTTAACTTTCCTTCCTTTACCTCCGGACAGTTGTGTGTAACTGCAGCATTATCCTGCGGGGGATCTTCAACCAGTGCACCGAGATGTTTTGCTATCTCAAATACTACTGCTCAACCTTCTGTCATCACAGGTCCGTCCAAGGTATGTCCCGGTTCAACAAACGTGGCTTACTCAGTAAACCCTCTTTCAGGTGCAGCAAGCTATAACTGGACTGTTCCTTCCGGTGTTTCAATTGTTGAAAGTGCACCTTACGGAAATTCTATTCATGTAAATTTCCCTGCTAATTATACTGGCGCGCCCCCGATTTCTGTTTATGGAGTAAGTGTATGCGGTGTACAGAGCACGGGAAAGAGCAAGACTGTCGGAACTTTGGTTCCTAACACACCGGGAAGCATTACCGGACCGGTTGCAGCCATTTGTAATTCTACAGTTCAATATTCAATTGCAAACGTAAGCGGAGCAACAGGTTATACATGGACAATTCCGGTAGGAGCAACCAATTTTATCGGCCAGGGTACAACTTCAATTCAGTTTAATACTCCAACCGGTTTCACAAACGGCTCTGTTACTGTACAGGCAAATACAAATGTATGTTCTCCGGGTACCAGCGGTCTTCGTTCAATTAGCGTAAGCGGTGCACCGGCAACTCCCGGCATCATTTCTCTGAATCCTTCCGGATGGTGTGTTGGACAGACTATTAATGCAAGTGTTGCCACTGTATCTCCGGTGCCTTATTATAACTGGATAATTACAAACGGAAGCCTTGATGCCGGACAAGGAACTAATAATGTGGATGTCATTACCAACAATTCACATGTCATTATCCAGGTAAGAGCAAGTAATTCCTGCGGAATAAGTGGTAATCGCACACTTCATGCTTATGCAAGCTGCAGGGAAGAAGAAGAGCCTGTAAAATCAATGATAAACAGTTTATCTGTCTCTCCGAATCCGGCACACGGCACAATTACTTTGAGCATTGACACAAAACAAAACTCAGGGATTACACTTGTGATGACGGATATTTCAGGCAGAACAGTTCTTTCCGAAAAACTTACCGCTACTGCCGGGTTAAATAAATATCAAATGAACCTCGATCATCTTTCTAAAGGCATTTATTTGCTGCAGGCGGATTTTGCGGGTGAAATACAAAAAACCAAAGTCGTGGTTGAATAATATAAATAATTAACCTTTCGGAAGCCTTCCCTGGTGAAAACCGGGGAGGGCTTTTGATTTTTTTACTGGTTTTTTTTATTCATTATTTTCAGTTTAAGAAATATTTTTAAATCTGTTTTGCCTTAATTGCTGTTTTGATTTTAAAAGTAACTTTGGTCAAACTAAAAATTATGATCATCCGAAAATTAATACGCCTGGTGCCGGCTTTAACCGGATTTCTATTCTTAAATACGCTTCCTGCTTTTGCACAAATTAAATTTATTACAGACAGTTTAGATAAATATATTGACCGTGAAATGCAACGGTGGAATATTCCGGGGGTTGCTGTTTCAGTAATAAAGGATGGAAAAATAATTTACATGAAAGGCTTTGGTGTGCGCGAAGCGGGAAAACCCGGCAATGTGGACGAGAACACTTTATTTATGATTGCATCGAACACGAAAGCCTATACTGCCACCGCCATCTGTTTGCTTGATTACGAAAAAAGATTATCCCTGAATGATAAGATCACCAAATGGATGCCCGATTTTAAATTATACGATGATCTTGCAACACGTGAAGTGACCATTCGTGATATGCTGTGCCATCGCATCGGCTTTCAGACTTTTCAAAGTGATTTTCTCAACTGGGGTTGCAACCTGACAAGAAAAGAAGTAATAACAAATATGCGGACGGTAAAACCCGTATTCAGTTTCAGAAGCCGCTATGGTTATTGCAATGCCTGTTTTGTTACTGCCGGTGAAATCATTCCACTTGCTACGGATACTTCATGGGATGATTTCCTAAAGCATGCAATTTTTCAGCCGTTGAAAATGAACCGCACTACCACGCAACAGTCAGGTATTGTCAAAGATAATAATGCAGCTAAGCCGTATACGATTTTCGATGGAAAGCTTACTAAGCTTTCTTATGATTCCATTGACAACCTGGGACCCTGCGGGTCAATTAATTCCTGTGTTAAAGATATTTCCAATTGGATTGTCATGCAATTAGACAGCGGACGTTTTGAAGGAAAGCAAATTATTCCTTTTGAGGTATTAAAAAAAACGAGAACTTCCAACACCATTATTAATGATCCGAATAACCCGATGTTTAAATCAAAGCATTTTCACACGTATGGCCTGGGATGGTTTCTTGATGACTATGAGGGAAGAAAAATTATTTCGCATGACGGGGGCGCTGATGGTTTTGTAACCAACACAACTTTTATTCCCGAAGAAAATTTTGGATTTACAATTCTCACTAATACGGACGCAAATTCCTTTTTCATTGCTTTACGCGATCAGTTGATTGACGCAGCGCTCAATGTTCCATACAGGAATTACAGCCAGATTTATTTTTCTGAAAATGAAAAAAATGTTTCAGAGCAGGACGCAGCCATAAAAGCATTATGGGAAAAAGCAGCAAAAAATCCAAAGCCCGGTCTTGATCTTAAAAATTATACAGGCAAATATTCGAATGAAGTATATGGTGAAATTGAAATCAAATCTGAGCTTAAAAATCTCCGTATTTATTTCTCGCATCATCCAAATTTAAGGGGTCATCTTTTTCCGCTTGGTGAAAATAATTTTGTGTGCAATTATGATCCGGTAAGTTATGGTGTTAAAGAAACTACCTTCAAAGTTAAAGATGGAAAAGTCGAGTCGGTAACATTGCGGGTAAACGATTTTATTGATTTCATGCCTTATACTTTCAAAAAAATGTAAGAATACTTTTGCTTTTTAAAACGAAAGCAAAAATGTGAAATACATTTTCTTTCTGAACAAATTTTAAAATATTTAAAAGCACAGAAAGAACCAGGCAGATTTTTTCATCCGGAATTTTATCTTGAAAAAATCATGTAGGTTTGCATCATTCAAAAAAAATTATGGAGCGGCAGTTATTATTCAATCGTTTTAAAGAAGAGGTTGAAAAAAATACTCAGTTTGCTCTTAAGCATTTTTCTAACCTGGGCGATGCACAGTTCAACTGGCATGCTGAACCGGATGTATGGAGCATCGGACAGTGCATTCAGCACATCAATATGATAAGCAGGCATTGGCATAAACAATTTTCAAAAGTTTTGAAAGGCGGAATCAAATCTGCAAACAAAGGCGAATACACCCCGGGTTTTTTAGGAAAATATGTGCTGAAAGTCATTACGCCAGTTGTAACAAAAAAATTTAAAACGCCCAATTTATTTCAGCCTCATTTTTTAGTGAATGGAAAAGTCGCAATGGATGAATTCCTGGATTTTCAAAAACGGTTTACAGATTTAGCTGAAAAGCTCAGGAACTATGACCTTGAAAAAAACAAGCTCAACTCAACCATTTACCCTGTTGTCCACCTTAAATTAGGAGATGCTTTTGAAATAAATAATAATCATACTGCGCGTCATTTGAACCAGGCTTTTAATGTGATGAATGCTCCGGGATTTCCAAAAGAATAAATTTATGCCTGTTTCAAAAGGCTCTTAATAATATCTTCCATTGAAACTCCTTCCGCTTCCGCTTTATAATTTTTTACAAGGCGGTGCCTTAAAATGGCCGGAGCCACTGAGCGCACATCTTCAATGTCAGGCGAATATTTTCCATTCAGCGCTGCATTGCATTTTGCGCCAATGACAAGATATTGTGAAGCGCGCGGACCTGCGCCCCATGAAATGTAATTTTTTACCATCTCAGCGGATTGTCCATTGCCCGGGCGGGTGCTGGTGGCAAGTGATACGGCATAATTCAGCACATTATCAGGAACCGGAATTTTGCGGATCAGTTTTTGAAAAAAAACAATTTCTTCTCCCGTAATAATTTTTTCCAAAGGAGGATCGTATTCGGAAGTGGTTTGTTTCACCACACGTATTTCTTCGTCAAACTTTGGATAATCAAGCATGACGTTAAACATAAAACGGTCTAACTGCGCTTCCGGTAACGGGTAGGTTCCTTCCTGTTCAATCGGATTTTGGGTGGCAAGCACAAAAAAAGGAATTCCTAATTCATATCGTTTTCCGGCTGTTGTCACAGCACGTTCCTGCATGGCTTCGAGCAGAGCGGACTGTGTTTTAGGGGGAGTACGATTGATTTCATCAGCAAGAATAATATTTGCAAACAAGGGCCCTTTCACAAACCGGAACTGGCGCGTTTCGTCTAATATTTCTGTTCCGATAATATCGGAAGGCATGAGATCAGGTGTAAACTGAATGCGGTTATAACTTAAACCCAGCACACGTGCAATAGTATTTACCAGCAATGTTTTTGCAAGCCCCGGAACTCCTACAAGCAAACAATGCCCCTGGCTGAAAATAGAAATGATGACATCTTTCACCACCTCATCCTGCCCGACAATGACCTTACCAATTTCGCTCCGCAGCTTTTTGTATGTTACTACGAGGTCGTCAACTGCTTCTACATCGGAGTTATAATTTTTTGCCATTGATAGTTAATTATGTTGATTATGTTAATTATGTTAATTGAGTTAATTGTGTTGATTATGCTGATTATGCTGATTAATTTTTTTTAACAATTAACATAATCAGCATACTTAACCAATTAACCAGGCTCAATTCATCCACGGTTTCAAATTCTCACAATTTGTATATTCATCAGCAACGCGAATAAAAATATTGCTTTTTTTCTTTTTCACCCATTCATCAAGAGCTTTGGCTTGTTTAGCCTGCAAGGCGGCTTCCTGCAATCGCTGATAATCATCCGTAAGATTCGCTTTGTGAGGATTGGTTCTTGTTTTCAGGTAAAATATTTTATAGGCTTGCTTTCCTTCTTCAGTTGCACTAAGAAGAGGGTTTGAAATTTCACCGGGCTGCAATTTATCGAGTTGAAAAAAAACAGTTGCATCTATCTGTGATGATTCAAAACGCGTGGTCCCGTTTTGCTGATTTACAATGTTACCTCCGTTGTAACGAGTGTCCACATCATCAGAATAAACCTGCGCTATATCAGAAAAAGATTTTTTTCCTGATCGTATCAATGCAACAATGCTGTCCATTGAAACTTTAACAGCAGCAACATCTTCGGCAGCGATTTCAGGCTTCAGAAGTATATGCCTTACGTTAATCCGCTCTCCTCTTCGTTCCAGCATCTGGATTAAGTGATATCCGAATTTAGTTTCCACCACATCTGAAACCTCATTGGTTTTTAATCGAAATGCCACAGCTTCGAATTCAGGAACAAGATCGCCCCTGTTTTTAAATCCAAGCTCACCAGCATTTTTTGCCGAGCCATCCTGGGAGTAGAGTACAGCAAGTGTTGCAAACTCTTCACCTTTTTCTACCCGCTTTTTATATTCCAGGAGTTTTTGCTTTATATTTTCTTTTGCCTCCGCGCTGACGGGAATTACTTTTACAATCTGGGCATATTCTACTTCCGCATTTATATAAGGAAGGCTGTCAGCAGGAATACTTTCAAAAAAACTTTTTACATCGGCAGGAGATGCCGTAATATCATGGGTAATTTTTTGCTGCATGGATTGTGTCAGCAATTGCTCTCTGACAAGAGGACGGTATTCATCTTTCAGCTCTAAAACACTTTTTCCATAAAAAGTTTCGAGTTTTTCCTGCGATCCGAATTGCTGGATGAAGTATTCCATATTCCGGTCGAGCCGTTCCTGTACTTGTGCATCGGTTACTTCAACGCTGTCAAGAATGGCCTGGGTTAAAAGTAATTTGCTCAGCAAAAGCTGGTCAAGAATATCGCATTGAACTTTTTCGTTAGCATAATTCCCCTGGCCGATATATTGCAAGTATTGCTGTTCTATATCCGACTTAAGAATAATTTTATTACCTACAACAGCCACTACCTGGTCAATGACTTTACCGGGCTGGGCAGTTAAAAGCAATGAGGAAAGCAAAAGTGTAATTAAAAGGAATGTTGGAATGATGGAATGATGGAATGAATGATAGCAGTGGTTTTTCCAACACTCCGACATTCCAACATTCCGATATTCCGTTTTTTTATTTCTTTTTCTCATTGGTATAAATTTCAAAATCATTGTTTTTAACTGCCTGGTCATAAGCTGCTCTTTCCATTTCCTGGACCAGCTGCTGTTTTCTTTTGTTAATGATCAAAGAACGGATATTTTCTCTTTCAAAACTAAGAGGTGATAAGCTTTCTTTAATCATAAATCCTTTTATGTTTACAAAATAAATGTCGCTGGTATCTTCTATTTCAATGTAACGGTTGTTTTTCAGGAATTCTTCTTTATCGTACGTTTTAATTGGAATTTTTTTCAGCAGCTCATCAAACAGCAGCCATGTTTTGTCATCCAGGTAGAAATCGCCTGCAAATTGATGGCAATATTCTTCAAGAAGTAAAATATCTTTTGAGCTATCGGATTTATACCATTGCCTTAACTTGTCAAGTTTGGGTGCATTCTTCTTTGTTTTAACATAAATGGCTTTAATGATATTGTCTTTCAGTTCAAAATTTCTGGGATTGGCGTTGTAGTATTTTTCGATCTCATCAGCGCCCACAACCGTATCCAGCTTTTGCCGTATCAGCTCACTTTCATAAATGTAAGTGATTAAAGAATTGCGGTATTCTTCCAATTGCTTTTCCACATTTTTTTGATCATCAGTAAGGTTGGCTTCTGCTTTGTGAAGCACTACGTTTTGCCTGATCCAGCTATCCATAAAACTTTTTACCATCATCATGCTGTCTTCAGGGGAAGTTTTTGGAGGAACCATTTTGGCAATATCATTTTCATAAAGAAACTTGTCAAATACCCGCGCCACTTTTTCATGTTTTCCTTCTTTATCATCTTCTCTTTTGAAATAACCGCAGCTGCAGATAAAAATGGTGCTGAGTAAAAAAACAAAATGTGAAGCGCGAAAACCACACTTCACATTGCCTGATATTTTAAGAATATTATTTCCCAACCGTCTTCAATACTTCTTCGTTCACTTTGTAAGGATATTTTTTACGCAACTGGTCAATCCAGCTTTTTTCAAGAAAGTTTTGATAATCGGCAGTGACGAGTCCTTTTGACTCTTCCAGGGTTTTTGGTTCGGGGGCAAGAATTTCTTTTATGTCCACAAATACAATCTGCCCGTTTTTTTCTATATCAGGCGAAAGCCCTTTTACCCATTTAACGGTATCAACACTTTCATTATCTCCTTTTGAAAACTTTCCTTCTTTGATGGTAAGATTCAATTGTGAATCTTTGTTGATTTCATCTGTAATTTTTGAGGCAGTCATGTTCTTATCCTTTAAAAGCTTTCTGACTTTTGCTGCAATTTCTTTATTGGCAGATGTGTAAACTACGGCATTCACACGTTCAGTCCATTTGTAATTGGCTTTGTTCTTATCATAAAAATCCTGCAGGCCTGTGGAATCTTTAACGGCTTTTGACCATACTTTTTTATCCGTCAGGTCAAACAATAATATTCCGTCACGGTATTCGCGCATGAGGCTTTTGAATTCAGGAAATTTTTCATCGAGCTTTGATTCTTCGTAAGCCAGCAGCTTTTCATTCATAAAGCTTTCGTATAAATTATAGCCAACTGCCTGGGGTGTGGTATTCGGGCGTTTTGACTGGTGGGAGCTTATATACTCAGCAAAATCATTTTGCGTGTATGCCTGGTCCGCTATGGTAAATAATGGCTTGGTCATTTTTTCAGCGCTGGATGCTTTCCAATCACCGTTTGTCAATGAGGTATCAAGCGTATTGATGAATTCATCTTTATTCTTTGGCATTTCTTTAAAGCGGTATTCTTTCTTAATCTTATTGATCATCGTTGTTTTGCTCAGCTCTGAACGGCTGTCGCGTGAAACCTGGTTTTTTAACTCTGCTTTTTTATCATCATAAGATTGGATGTCTTTTTTCTCTAATCGTTTTATAATATGCCATCCGTAAGAGGTATGCACCGGTGGGGTATAATCACCATCGTTTTTGAGAGCAAAGGCTGCGGTTTCAAATTCAGGAACCATCCTGCCTGTTCCGAACCAGGGCAGCGCCCCCCCGCTTTTGGCTGAACCTTTATCATCGGAATATTGCTGAGCAAGGTCCTCAAATTTTTCTCCGCCTTTGAGCTTGCCGTATATTTCGTCAATCTTTTCTTTTGCTTTTTGTTTGGTTGAATCGTTAGCATCAGCGGAAAGCTTTACCATGATATGTGCTGCATGAACTTCGCCAACTGCCGGGCGGGTTTCGGATACTTTTATGAGATGGTATCCGTATTTGGTGCGCACGGGTATTGAAATTTCACCGGCCTTTGTATTGTAGGCGGCTGTTTCGAAAGGATAAACCATCTGCATGCCGGTAAAAAACCCAAGGTCGCCTCCGTTTTCTTTTACTGAAGGATCATCGGAGGTCATGCGGGCAGCCGATTGAAATTTTTCTTTTGCATCGGGTTTTTCTTTAACGAGGTTTTTTATAGATTCTGTTTTCCTGGCTGATTCGGCTGAATCTTTTACGGTTTTTTTAACCATTGCTTCGTATTCGGTAATGCGCGCGGGGGCAATGGTTTTTCCGGTAAGGTAATCACGGATGATCATGGCGCGTGTGTATGCTTCGAGGGTGTCTTTTGGCAAAGCTTCGGGAGCCACTTTTATAAGTATGTGATTGGCATGAACATCCTTTTTCATACGTTCATAAGCTTCTTTGATCAGGCTGTCGGTTACGTCTTTATCGGTCATGTAAGGTTGAGCAAGCTGCTTGCGGTAGCCTGAAAGCTCGTTGATGAACGATGAGGCAGTGTCCATTTTTTCTTCTTCCGCTTCTTTTACTTTTAATTTATAATTAATGTACAGTTCAAGATATTCTTTGATGGCAGCCGGATCATTGCTGTTTTCTTTGTTGTTGTTTTTGTGATATACTTTTTCAAATTCACTTTTGGTGATGCTTTCTGAAC
>DATEMK010000458.1:0-6951 GCA_035275625.1 Bacteroidia bacterium | reverse complement strand
TTTCGAATTCCCAGTTCCCTTATTCCGGAATTACAGTTGAAAACAATGGAAGACTGACGTTGCAGCATGTAAATGGCTTATATAACGGAACTGATAATGCCTGCATCAGTTCGACAGGTAATATGAATTATTTTCTTGCACCAGGCAGTATAGTTGAATACAATGGAAAAAACAGCCAGGCGTTAACAGGAATCGGAACAGGTATGGCAACTTCAGGCAATCATAAATACGGGAAACTTGAAATCAATTTTCAAGGCTTGTCAAATATTAAAAATATTTTCCTCACCTCTTCTAACGTTTTTGTAAGAACAGCTTTACTGCTTACTAATGGAGAATTAAAACTGAATAATAACACGCTTACAGTTGAATCCGGACTACCAACTTCCATTTCACGGACAGCAGGATATATAAAAAGTGAAACAACTTTTGCATACAATCAAAGTTTTTTAAAATGGATGAATATCAGCAATGGCACTTATATTTTTCCATTTGGTGTGAGCAGCAATGAGTATATTCCATTTTCATTTACACCTGTTTCAGGCTTTGGAAATGTAGCCATATCTACCAGGGCAACCGGAACAGATAACTTGCCTTATCCAAGTGGCGGCAGCCTTCCTGCTGTTACTGAAATAAAACGAAGCGGAGTGGATATTTCAAAGTCAAGTGTTATTGACAGGTGGTTTGATATTATCGCAACAGGGCTTAAAGCAAACGTAATTGTTTCTTACCGGGGAATTGAAAATACAACCCATGATTCCAATGCGGATGCAACTTTCTCCATACAGTCATGGGATGGAACTAATTGGAGCCGCTCCATGGGAGCTGCCAATGGAGTGAAGACCGGAATCGGGACCGTGTCAGCTGATAATGTAAGTTCATTTAATCATTGGATGATTTCAACAACAACTGAAGGGACACCTTCTAATGATATATTGAATTTCGAAGCTGTATTAAAAAACAATATCGTTGAAACAAAATGGTCGGTCAGTTCATCAAATAATACCGGGTATTTTTCTGTTGAAAGATCCATTGACCAAAACTCCTTTTCAGAAATTGGAAAAGTTTCAGCAGATGAAAATTTCAATTATACATTTAATGATATTTCACCATTGGAAGGAATATCTTTTTACCGCCTTAAGCAAGTTAATAATGAAGGCAAAATTGCTTATTCTGAAAATGTATTAGTTAATTATCAAGATGAAGCATTCCAGGATTTTTCTATTATTTCAATATTTCCCAACCCGTTTATAGATTACATAAAAATATCCTTCACCTCACCCGGTGAAATAATAACCGCGATTATGATTACCGGTCCGGGCGGACAAATTATAAGCTCTGAAAGCATCCAGGCTATGAAAGGAATCAATACTTATAAACTTTCAGAAAAACAGAACCTTCCGCAGGGAGTTTACGTAATAACCATTAAAAATGGCGGCCATACCTTAAGCAAAAAAATATTCAAATCATAAAAAATAAAAGTCCAATGTCAATGTTCAAGATGCCTTCAAACAGAGTGTTAGCCCGTTTAAATCAGAAACAAAAGATGACCACCCTCACAAAGGGAATTATGGTTGCCACAGGAGCATCAATAGCCGGTATGTTTATTTACATGACTACTTTTTTTAATGCATCTTCTGTTGATGAAGCAAAGGCTGAAGTACATGCACGTTCCATGATGGGTTATGAAATTAATGATGGTGATGTGATTGCATCTTTTAACTGGGATGAGAAAATTCCGGGTAAGGCAACAGTTGGTCCCGATGCCATTGACGTCAGCAAAACTGCTGTGGTTACACCTGACGGTTCTGGCGAAACCAGCGGACTTGGTGCCGGAAAAGAGAAAAACGAAATTAATCTCCAGATTCCTGCTGATAAAGAGTTCAACACGGAAGGTATTGATATCAGCTTTGATTTTAAACGTATGGAGAAAACCTGTGATTTTTATTCCAGGGGGAACTATTTTAATTTCGGGATGAAAAAAGGAAAAATAGTTATTTCATATAAAGTAACTCTTGGCAATAATAAGACGGAGCGTGTAGATGAAACTACCAGGTATGAAATTCCGACAGATAACGATTTCCGCAATTACCGTTTTACGTATGATCCTCAAAATGGCAAAGGAGAAATTTTTGTAAATAAAGTAACGGTATGGAGCCACGATGGGCCTGAGGAAGCCCCTTTGTATTGGAAAACCTGGGATAATGTGATCATCGGTCGCGGAATGATTGGCAATGGTGAAGACAAAGCGCTTCTGGATAATTTTGTTGTAAAATCTACCACCCATGTAAGCAAGATGCCTATTCATTTGCTGGATTTCGAAGCGCTCAATAAAGAAAATCATGTGATGATCCGCTGGTTTACTATCAAGGAAGTTGATGTTGATTCTTTTCGCGTAGAGCGTTCATTAAACGGAACGGATTTTGAACCCATCGGATGTGTTAAAGCTTCAGGAAACTCAACTACCTTGCAGGCATATGCATTGGCAGACATGCACCCGGTTGAAGGAGCTTCAGCTTTTTACAGGTTAGTTCCTTCAAACAAACCTTTAAAATCTATAACTGTTCCGATAATCGGTTATAAATACAGAAAAGATCATATTGAAAATATGACTCCGGAACAGGCAGAAGCAAAAATTAAAAACGAAAGTATCGAAAACGGCACCAAAAAATAATCCCTGATTAACCGCTTATATTGACGGATCAGCAATACTGATCCGTTTTTTTTATTATTACATTTTTCCAACGGAAATATTTTTTTGCATTTAATTATTATTAAGATACTTTTGTATGTTAAATAAGGTGAAACGTAAATCAACATTCTGCATTAACAATCTAAAAACTAAATCTTATGTCATTCGTCAAAGAGTTTAAAGAATTTGCCATGAAAGGCAATGTAATGGATCTTGCCATTGGAGTTATCATTGGCGGAGCATTCGGAAAAATTATTACTTCTCTTGTAGATAACATCCTGATGCCCATCATCGGAATATTTATGCAGGGAGTAAACTTTGAAACACTGGCAGTAAAAGTAGGAGATGCTGAAATCAAGTATGGGATGTTCATTGGTGCAATACTTGATTTTATCATCATCGCCCTTGTTTTATTTTTGATGATTAAGGCTATGAACAATATGAGGAAAAAGGAAGCGGCTGTACCAGCAGCACCACCTGCTCCATCAAATGAGGAAAAACTGTTAATGGAGATTCGTGACCTTCTGAAAAAATAAATTTTGTTTTAATCTTAAACAACCATTCAGCAATTTCTTGCTGAATGGCTGAGCTCTTTTATTGTTAATTTAAAAAAACTAATATGAAAAAATTTCTGATTGCATTTATTTTACTATCTGCTCCTGTAATAAACCTTCACGCACAAAATGATACAATATGGAGAACAGGCGGCATTAGCGCTTTGAACTTTAACCAGGTTTCATTCCATAACTGGGCTGCGGGTGGCGATAATTCGATTTCCGGCAATGCTGTGCTTTCGCTTTACGCGAAATACAAAAAAGGAAAATGGGCATGGGACAACACGTTTGATTTTGGTATTGGCGGAACCAAGCTCGCAAAACAGGATACCCGGAAATCAGATGATAAGATTGACATCAACTCAAAAGTGGGATATGATTTAGGAAAAAATTTTTACCTCACTTATCTTTTAGGATTTAAGTCGCAGTTCACAGAAGGATTTATATATAATGCTGATGGAACACGTGTGAGGATTTCAAATTTTCTGGCACCTGCTTATATTCTTAATGCATTAGGAATTGACTGGAAACCAAACAAGGACTTGTCTGTCTTTATTTCTCCTGCTACTGCTAAAACTACTATTGTCAATGATGAAGTGCTGTCTGCCGCAGGGCAGTATGGAGTTGATCCGGGTGAAAAAGCGACAACTGAGATAGGCGCTTATTTCATCATGCAGTACCAGCATAGTATTATGGAGAATGTTGGATTCAACACCAAGCTGGAACTTTTTTCGAGCTATGGTAATAATCCGCAAAACGTGGATGTGAATTGGGAAGTGCTGATTTCTTTGAAAGTAAATAAATATTTAACTGCATTAATTCAAACTCAGCTTCTATATGATCATGATATAATGGTTCCGAAAACAGATGCCAATGCACTGCCCGGGCCGGGCACACAGTTTAAAGAATCGTTCGGACTGGGGTTTGCTTATAAATTTGATGGTGTTAAAGTGAAGTAAACAGTAATCGGTTCCGGGTAAAAACAAGTTGAATATTTTTCAACAAATACAAATTACTTTTACGTTTCAGAAAAATTAATCATGAGCGAACATATTGTAAAAATTCTTGAATCAAATTACATTACGCACGATGTAAAACGTTTTGTTATTGAACGTCCCGCAGGGTATGAATTCATCCCGGGCCAGGCAACAGATGTTTCCATTAATCTGCCCGAATGGAAAAATGAATTGCGCCCTTTTACATTTACAGGATTGCCCGATGCGGAGCATCTTGAATTTACCATTAAAATTTATAACGATCATGCCGGTGTTACGAGCATGCTTGGAAAAACAAATTCAGGAGCTGAATTGATTTTGCATGATGTGTTCGGAGCCATACAATATAAAGAACCGGGAGTATTTATTGCTGGCGGTGCCGGTGTCACACCTTTTATAGCCATACTTCGTTATTTGAACACCCATCATAAAATTGACGGCAACAAGCTTATTTTTTCAAACAAAACTTCAGCCGATGTTATTCTCGAACAAGAATTCAAAACCATGCTTAAAAATAATTTTATAAGCATCCTCACTCGGGAACATGTCATCGGGTACCTCGGCAAAAGAATTGACCGTGATTACCTCATTGAAAAAGTTTCCGACTTCAGCCAGCATTTTTATGTTTGCGGACCGGATGAATTTGTGAAAGGAATTAAAAGTCTTTTGCTCAGTCTTGGAGCGAAAGCAGATTCACTGGTTTTTGAACAATAAGGATTATGCGTAATTAATTATTGATTTCAAATTTTTGGCTTTTCTCCTCCTGTTTATAATCAACAAATAAATTACTAAAGTTGCTGCTGGTAAAAAGGCTTCAGCGTTTTTTTCTTTTAAAATTCTTTCTGTTTAAGTATTAAGCCGCAATTTATACTCAACCATATTTTTTTTAGAAATCCCTTGCATTTAATAAAAAAAGTTATATTTACATATTCTAAAAACAACAAAACTATGCCCATCATCCTCCAAACTTCAACAGGCAATAGGGAAACTACTACCCACCCTGCCAAAGACTCCGGTTCAACAACAGAACAACCGGCTGACACAACAACCGGAAATGTTACGGACACCCCTCCTGAAAACGTTACCAACACTTCTACTGAAACACCCACTGAAGGGACATCCGACAACACGCCCCATTAAAGGTTCAGGTAAATACCGGCTCTGAAATGTTTTAAAAGGAGCAGCCCTTATTTCCTTGAGAAATAAGTTGTGTTTGAATGCTTTTTATTGAAGGACAGCCTTAAATGATTGAACTAAACGCTCGACCATTTTTTCTTCAGTAAAATTTTCCAGATACAGCCGCCTGCTTTCTGTTGCCATTTTATTCCTGGTATCCGGGTTTTCTATCAGTTCATTCAGCTTCCCTGCAATCTGCTCAGGATGATTTGACTGGACAATGAAACCGTTTTGCCCATGGATGACCGATTCAGTAATCGCTCCCCGGTCGGTGGAAATTATTGGGAGCCCTGCAGCCATTGCTTCAACAATTACCCACGGGTGCCCCTCGGGATCGCGCGGAGTAAAAACAAATATGTCGGATGCGGCAAGGTGTTTGAACTTTTCTTTGGCAATCTCAGGCGGATAAAAAATTACGGGCAGCTTGTTTTGCTCAACCAGGCTGAGGCATCGGGCTTTTGTATTTTCATTCCTCCATCCGCCAATAATAGTAAGCTCAACAGTTTTCTTAAATTGATCTTTGAGGATTACCATCGCCTCCAGCACATCTTCGATCCCCTTGCCTGCCTGCAAATTACCGAGATAAATAATTTTAACAGGTTGCCCTGTTGTTTTTTCTGAAACAGGAATTTTATAATTTGCCCCGTTAGGAACAACAAAAATTTTGCCGGCAGGGTAATATTCTTCAAATAAATATTTCAGGTTATTACCCAGAACAATTATTCCCTGTGTTGATTTCAGTATTCGTTTGACATACCATTTTGTAAAGAAGGATGCTTTATTCTCCATCCAGTTTTTAAAATCACTTCCCCTCAGGTGCAGCATTACTTTTTTACCGGATAATCGCGCAATGAGGATAAATACAGAGTCTTTAATAAAACCAACTGCAGTTTGACTGATGGGTACCCAGACAAGATCAGGTTTGTTTTTCAAAACCGATTTCCACATCTTAAAATAAATAGCATTGTTCCGGATGATTTTTTTCAGGCTCCATTTCCCCAGCGTAAGCAGCGATTCATTGGCTTTGGTATCAATGTGGAAGATATCAAAACTATTTTTCAGAGAAGAGCCCAGGATTATTTCCGTTGCAATAGAAGGCCCCATATAAGGCGGGGGAAGTTTTCCGAGCATTAAAATTCTTTTTTGGGGCATGGGGATTGGAGCAATTTCCTTCTTCTTTCCGACAAAGATGCCGAAAAGCTGCACAAGAGGGAAAAATCATTCAAAAACTTCTACAATTTGACATTCAGGGACAACATTTCATTGCAGTTTTTTGTTTGTAAATCAGGCCTCAACTAATCTTTTTTTTCGCCACTTCATTATCACCATATAAATCACCAAAGCCGTTACGGCATAAAAAAGCAGTTCAAACTTCATTGCTTTCCGCTTCAACGTTTTGTTTGTTTGAGAAAGCACAGTCACCTGCTTGCTTAATGTATCTGTAGCCCGGAGCAGGTTTTCATAGTTCTGATTTTGTTTCAGCACATCATAATTCCTGTTCGATTTTTCAAAATTTCTTAAATCTATCACGCGGTAA
>DATEMK010000457.1:0-8009 GCA_035275625.1 Bacteroidia bacterium | reverse complement strand
ATATTTAATTAAGGAAAAAATAAAATCTTAGCATGAATTTATTTCTCGTTTAGCCGCTAATTACACGAATTAACACTAATTTTATTTGTGGCAATTGGTGTAATTCGTGGCAACAATTATTTTTACATTTACAAAAAAATAAACTCATGCACCGGATTCTGATTTCCTTCGTTTTCACCTTATTTGTTTTCTCCTGTAATTCCCAGCAAAAAAAAACTCCGATAAATTATGAAGCAAGACCAAGACTCATTATCGGCATTGTCGTGGATCAGATGCGTTACGATTATATAGATCATTACTGGGACAAATTCAGCAGCGGTGGTTTTAAAAGATTGGTGAATGAAGGGACGCTTTTTAAAAACTGTCATTACAATTATGTTCCGACTGAAACTGCTCCGGGTCATGCAAGTATTTATACAGGCGCAACTCCGTCTGTTCATGGAATCATTGGTAATGTGTGGTGGAATTACGGTGCAAAAAAAAGCCTGAGCAGCGTGCAGGATGAAAATAATCCTTCACAATTATCACCAAACAAATTATTGGTCGAAACCCTTACCGACCGTTTTAAAAAATCATTTGCAGGATCACGTGTGTACAGCATTTCCATAAAAGACCGCGGTGCCATATTGCCCGGGGGAAAAAATGCAGATGCAGCTTTCTGGTTCAATGATACTACCGGGAAATGGATTTCGAGCCGTTATTACAATGAAGCAAAAACAAATGCAAAATGGGTTGCTGATTTTAACAACGCTGATTATCCAAAACAATTTTTAAAAAAAGGCTGGAACCTTATCCCGGGTCATCATTATGATTATCCAGATTCTTCTTCTTCTTATGAAGGCACACTTGGAAACAATAATCAATATTTTTTTCCGTACCGGTTTGACTCCACAAATTACGGTTCAATAAAATATACTTCATGGGGAAATAAACTAACCGCTTTGTTTGCTGAACAGGCTTTGATGAATGAAAAACTCGGCCAGACAAAAGTTCCAGATTTTTTATGCATCAGTTTTTCTTCAACCGATTATGTCGGGCATAAGTTTGGAATTAATTCAGTTGAAATTGAACAAACCTATCTTGATCTTGATGGTGATATTGCAAATCTGTTAAACCTGTTTGACAAACAAATCGGCAAAAACAATTACCTTGTATTCCTGTCAGCCGACCATGGCGCAGTTTCAAATCCGCAATACCTGCTTGATAACGGGCAAACGGGAGGTGTTATCCTCTTTGACACTTTAAATTTGAAATTAAAAAACCTTGCAGGTGATGTACCACGGCAGGAATCGCTTATACTTGATTTCAGCGGTGACCAGGTTAAATTTAATGAGCCTCTGATAAAAGCAAGAAACCTGGATATGGATTCATTGTTAAATGTTTTTACAGATTTTTTAGCAACTCAACCGGGAATAGCGTTGGCGCTTACATCAAACGAATTAAAAACAAACAAATATAAATACGGGATCAGACAAATGATTCAAAACGGATTTCATGCATCGCGCAATGCGGAAATTGTATTTGTATTGAAGCCCAACTGGCTCACCTGGTACAATAAAAAAGGAACTTCTCACGGAACACCGTATGAATATGACACGCATGTGCCGTTAATTTTTTACGGATGGAAAATAAAAAATGAAAAATCTGATACAGATGTGAAGATTACTGACATTGCACCAACAGTTTCAAAATTGCTGGGAATTGAATTGTCCAATAGTACGGGGACACCCATTAAAGAATTATTTGGTAACTGAATCAGGAGTTTCTGAAAAATTAATTTTTGCTGAATCTGCAATTACATTATAAAGATTTTCATCCACAAAAATTCCCATAGCCCGTATTTTATCTGCCTGTTCCTTTGCCTGTTTATATTTTCCCTGGTCCCTGTATAGCAATAGTAAATTTGAATTCAGCATCTCATCACGGGGATTTAATTCAAGATATTTAAGAATATATTTTTCTGTTGCCGCCCGGTCTTTCAGTTCAAAGCACACATGAGCCAGTTCAGCATAGTTATCAGGAAATCCGGGAGTGATTTTAATTTCACGCTCCAGCATATAACGTGCTGAATCCCATTTTTGCTGAGGCATATAAATGAGCCTTGCCATAAATAAATGTATATATTTCTCTGTTGAGTCAAGATTATATGCTTTTTGGATATAAGGAACAGCTTCAGCCTTTCTTTCGTTTTCGGCTAATTTTATACCGAGCAATTTATTGGCGTAAGCATTATCCGGTGAAGCGGCTACCGCTTTATACCAAAAGCTGAATGTGTCTTTGAAATCAGGAAGATATAGATGTATGATGATTACCCAAACAAGGCCGATGAAAATAATTATAGAATTCCGGTCAGCATTGGTCAGAGAACTGAATACAATGGTCTGCCGCAGGAGAAAAAGAATTCCGATCACAGGTAAATACAAACGGTGTTCGAAAAGCTGGTTGTTAATATTTTTAGGAACAAAAAAGATAGGAAGCAGAAACAATACAAACCATGCAGCTCCAAATAAAATTTCTTTGTAATTTCTTTTTTTATTCATTGCAATAAGGACAGTGACAATCAAAATAGCGAGAGATCCCCACAGCGTATTAGTATTTTCAATTGTCGGAAAAACAGTAAGATTGAATGGAAGAATACATTTTCCAAAATATTGAATAAGCCCGTTTATTTTAGTCAGCGCCTCTGATAACATTTCCGCATTGATCATGGAAGCGGCTTCGGCAGGCAGCACATTTTTTCTTGCAAAAAACCAGGCCATCCAGGCGGCAACATTACAAACCAATAAAAATTTTATAGAACTGCTGAAAGTTTTAAAGCTGCCTTTGTACCATAATATTAATGCCGCGCCAAAGGGTAAAAATGAACCGGTTTCTTTTGTAAATAATCCAAGAAATAGAAACAATGCATTTAATAAAATGTCTTTCCACGTTCCTCCGTCAGCAATTTTAATGAGCGTAAGAAAATAACACAATGCAAATGTGGAAAGCAATAAATCGTTGATACCGGGTATCCATGCAACTGCCATGGTGAATGCAGGATGCAAAGCAAAAAAAGCAGCCAGCCATAAGCTGTGATTTTTATTTTTGATAAGCTTATATAAAAGAGTAAAAACTAAATATACATTCAGCAGGTGAAAAATAATGCTGCCAAGATGATATACGGCAATGGAAGATTTGCTGGTAAAAGGATTAAGCAAAATGAAATAGACCAAGAGTACAGGGCGGTAATAAATATCTTTTTCATTAAAGCATCCCTGTGTAAAAGCAGCCGGAATGTTTTTAAAGCTGCTGATAAATTCATGCTTATCATTGATAAAAACAGTATCATCCAGTTGTGTGACATTAAATCCTAAAATCCGTATATAACATAGAAAAGTAACAGCAAGTAATATCCAGATTGCGTATTTATTATTTTCCGGAATGCTATGGGAATGTTTTTGTTTTTTCACAACAATCGAATTTAAAATAAAAAATCACACAGGCAATGTAATTTTAAATTCTGTAGATTCGTTTTCTATACTATTGACTGTGATTTCACCACCATGCATTTTAATAATATCAAAAGAAATGGAAAGTCCCAATCCTGTCCCGTTGCCTGCCGTTTTAGTGGTGAAAAAAGGTTCGAATATTTTTTGCTTTATTTGTTCAGGAATTCCGTTTCCGTTGTCCTTTACAGAAATAGTTATTGAGTTATTTTGTAATTGAGTCATTAAGGAAACCTTCGGAAAATATGCTTCCGGCTTCTGACCTCCGATCTCCGACCTTTCCTTTACAGCATAAAACGCATTATTAAATAAATTCAAAAGCACGCGTGCAATATCCTGCGGGGCTGTTAATATTTTAGGAGTTGCGGGATCCAGGTTTTTAATTATTTCGCAGTTGAAATCAGGATAATTACTTCTCATGCCCTGGTAGGCGAGCATTATAAATTCATCGCACAACTGGTTAATATCTGTCATTTGTTTTTCAGTTGAGGAGTGGTGGCTTTGCCTTAAAATAGATGTAATAATCCGGCTGGCGCGGTTGCCGTGCAATGCTATTTTTTCAATATTATTTTCTAACCCGTCCAATAGCTCATTTTTTTCATTTTCATCCTTTGAATTTTTGATCTCATCAAGCAGCTCCTTTGATAAGGAGGAAAAATTGTTCACAAAATTCAACGGGTTTTGAATTTCATGTGAAATGCCTGCAGCTATTTGTCCTAATGAAGCCATTTTTTCCTGGTGCAGTAATTGTTGCTGTGTAAGTTTTAAATCAGCGTACGCTTTGCTTAATTGTTCCGTAGATTTTTTCTTCAGCCTGAAACGGCTGTACAATACAAATGAAAATAAAAGAAGCAGGATCACACCGGCAATCAAAGCATTTTTTAATATTTTTTGCCTGCTTATTTCCTGTTTTGCAAGCGCGTCCTTTTTTTCCTGCTCTGCTTTCATGACGGCTGCTTTTTTTTCATAACCTGATTTAAGCTGTTCGGCAATGGCAACTTTACGGGCTTCTTCGTCTTTTATACTGTCATGGTAAGCGATAAAATTTTTATAGTGATAAAATGCATTTGTAAAATCTTTTTTCGATTCATATACTTTTGCGAGCAGCTCTTCCGCGTTGGCAATTTCCCTTGGGAAACCTGATTTCTTTGCCTGCTCAAGAGCAAGGGTTCCGTAATTTAAAGCAGCGACAGTATTTCTTTTGTTAAGCTGGATCGTTCCGATACTCCTGAAAGTGGCAGAAAGGATGGCCGGATCATCATAATTTTTCTGAATCTTTTCTGCTTCGTTTAAAAAAGCCAGGGCTTTGTCATCTTCCTTCAGAAGAAAATGTGCCATCCCGATATTATCAAGTGTAGTTGCATAACTTTTAACATCACCGGAATTTTTAAAAACAGAAAGCGTTCCTTCAAAACATTTCAATGCTTTATCATAGTCTTTATTTTTTATAGCAATCATCCCGATATAATTAAGGGAAATGGCGGCATTTACAGAATCTTTTATTTCTTCCGACAGGCGAAGACTGCGGTTAAAATATTGCTGTGCGAGGGTGTATTCCCCGATATCATAATACATCGTGCCGAGGTTATGCAATGTTTCAGAAAGGTCGCTTTTAATGCCGAGCTGCTCACGCAACTCAAGGCTTTTATGCAGGCAATCCACAGCCCTGCTTGCTTTGCCGGTGAGATTATAAAAGAGTCCCTCATTATTATACGCTGTGGCAAGCGCAATATTTGCTTTTCTTTTTGTTTCACTGTCGTTACTTGAAGTCAGCCTGATAGCAAGCTCCTTTGCCTGCTTATTATATTGCGACCATATTTTAGGGTCATCTGTGATTTCTGTTAGTTCGGATAAAACACTCAGCCGTACAGTATCCGGAATATTTGTCTTCAGTAATTTTAATAAAGAATCCTGTTCTGCTGTCAAGGCAAACAACATTGAACTTTGAAAAATAATTAAACAGGAAAAGAATATTTTCTTCATCAGATTCCTTAAGCCGAACAAGGGCATTTGCGGTTACAAACGTAAAATAAAAGAGGGACTTTTTGTAAATCATTTCCGTTTTATTTGACCACCGAAAGAAAATAAATCACCGAACTTGGTGATTGGACAAATCATTTTTACTTTTGAATATTTGCAAAAGCTTTATAAATGAATATACGTGTATGTGTTTTCGATGACAGTAAGAAAGTACGCGATGCACTGGGAATGATCATTAAGGGCACGGAAGGTTTTGAATGGTGCGGCAGTTTCTTGGATTGTTCAACCCTGTTGAAAGATTTTAAAAAAGCGAATCCGGATGTAGTACTGATGGATATCCAGATGCCCGGCAAATCGGGTATTGATGCCGTAAAAGAATTGCGGCTGAAGTTTCCGGAAACAAAAATTCTAATGCTTACCAATTTTGATGATGAGGATAAAGTTTTTTCATCCATCTGTTTTGGTGCGTCAGGTTATTTGTTAAAAAATACTACTCCTGCAAAACTCATGGAAGCCATAAAAGAAGTGTTTGCAGGCGGTGCCCCTATGACACCGGTTATTGCACAAAAGGTTTTGAAGATGTTTCGAAACCATCTGCCATCTTATGCAACTCCCCAAAAAGACTATCATTTAAGTGCCCGTGAAAAAGAGGTGCTGGAGTGCCTGGTAAAAGGAATGAGTTTGAAAATGGTTGGCGAAGAATTATCCATCAGCTATGACACAGTGCGGACACACATTAAGCACATTTACGAAAAGCTGCATGTGGTTTCGATGACGGAGGCTGTTGCTAAAACGATAAATGAAAGATTACTGTTGCTTGCATGAAATATTTAACTTTACTTAATAATTCCTGAAATTTTTGTTTCCTAAATCCTGATTCAGTACTAAAAATGATTCAAAAAAAATTACCCCGACAAACTCTCGATGAGCTTCAACCCCTTAAAAGAGATTTTAGAAGTGTTTCGCCTCTTCCAAAGCCACCAGTCGTGACAGATACGATAGACGAAAAAATGTTTAATACCCGCAAAGCAATTAAGCTTGATGATATTATAGCAAAGTATAAAGCAAACGGTAAAGGCTTCTGCGCAGCACTTATTGATTCTGGTGTGGCGCATCACAAGGATATTGATGATGCCATTACGGAAAGGATTTGCTGCAATGAAAGCGAGAAAAGCAAGAAAGAAGAAGATATTTATGACTTGCTGGGACATGGAACGCATATTGCCGGTTTGATTGCAGGCAGGGGGGAAAGCGTGGCAGGCAAAGGCGTGGCAAACGAAGCTATGATCCTTTCTCTTAAAGTCACTAACGGTTCGGGCGGTGATGCTTCCTGGTTTAACATTGTAAAAGCGTTCAAGGAAATTATTAAACGTGTGAAAAAATGGAACCCGGCTGATCCGATGATTTCAGTAGTCAATCTTTCTATCAATGGAGGCGACAATCTCATGCGAAGTAATCTCATGCAGAGTCATGAGCTGGTGAAATGTATTGAACGGCTCAATAAAGAATATAACATACCTGTTGTAGTTTCGTCCGGAAATAATTTTGAACGTTTCCGCAAATACGGGGTGGCATACCCGGCTTACAATCACAATGTGATTAGCGTTGGCGCTGTAGTAAATTTTCCTTTTGAAGGCTACGTTATGGATACCATTGCCCCGTTTTCACAGCGTATACCTCCATTTACAAAAGACGCTCCATGCTTTATACTGGCACCGGGAGTTTTTTCGGTTTCACTTGACATTAAAGGTGGGTACGGTTATATGACAGGAACCAGCCTGGCTGCTCCTATTGTAACAGGAATAATTTTGCTCATGCAGCAGATTGCTATTGGTTCAAAACCCAAAAGCTATAAAGACCTTCCACCTGTTGCTGTTTTGATGAAATGCCTGACTGCGGGCGGTGACGAGGTAAAAAATATTCCGCACGATTCTACACCTGCTGATAAGAAAAACGTCTATTACGACTCGCTGGTGTATAAAAGAATAAATACAGTTGAAATTATTAAAGAACTTATCAAGCCGCAAGAACCTAAAAAACCGAAATAAAATCATCATACTATGGAACTGAATAAACCCTACGTTTGGGTAATTCCCTCCGAATCCCAGCAGCCGCAACTTAAAATCCGCTGCAATTGTGGTGCTTACCGCGCTCTGAATATTGATGTGGCTGTCGAATCTTCAGATGAAGACCGTTACATTATTGAAATTCCGTTTGGCAGCGCTGAAAATCCACCCGAAGTTTTTTCTTACACTACTGCAAACTATACATCAAGGCATACCAAAATTACTGTCAGGGTGATGGATGGAGCAACAATCAGGGGAAGCTGCACGGTAAAACCGGATGTCGACTTTTTCTTCTAAACAACATGAATCAACCTTAAAAACAAAAATGTATTATGGCTGTTGAACTATACAAACCCCACGTATGGATGCAATCCGTTTCGGGCTCGATAAATTTTCTTTATTTTATTGTTCGTCTTCCCGTCAATGAAACCATCCCTGCCTTTCCGAACTCGGAAACTCCCGACCGTGAGGCCGGAAT
>DATEMK010000456.1:0-3868 GCA_035275625.1 Bacteroidia bacterium | reverse complement strand
GTCGGGTTAGGATAGATCTGAATGCTGGAATTATTTTTAATTTCAGTTAACCCTGTCGGACCCGAATAATGATACGTTACCGAATATTGATTAACACAACCATTGGCATCCGTAATTCTTACAATATAATTTCCAATTTGTGCCGCAACATAAAATTGCGAAGTTGCCCCTGCAATTAATTGCCCGTTAAAATACCATTGATAAGTAACAGCAGCGCTTGAAAATAAAGTATCAGCATTTTGTGTGATCGTTGGAATAGCAGGTGCAGCATTAACGACATAACAACTGTCATACCTGTAAGCTTTAGGCACTGCGCCAGTTGCAATTTTTGACCAGAGAAGAGTTCCTGCGGCATCAAATTCTTTAATGAGCCCTGCAGTTGCAACGCAAAGCAGCATATTGCCGTTAGGAAGCTGTTGCGAGTTGCCCATATTGCTGTTGTAACCTCCGCTGGACTGCCTTAAAGTATAGGTGGCAGGGGCAAAAGCGCTGCCTAATGTTATCGAATAATTATATCCGTTGTAAGGAGGCGCAATTTGATCCACGCAGGATGCATTGCTTGATATGCCTTTATTATTATAACCCACAAGATAACCGGCATTTGGCGATCCTTCCGGAACCCAGTGTGCATCATGAACGACATCAAATATTTGCGTACCTGCTGCATCGTAAGCATCCGGGTTTCCCCACCGGTACAAAATATCTCCTCCTTTGCCGGAATTTCCACCCGTATGTCCGGCAGCCTGTGCAGTGGTCGTGCTGTGATCAATAACATAAAGTTCATCCAGGTTGTGGCAGCTGAAAGTAATCTGATCTAAAATCGGGTTGTATGAAACACCGTTCATGTGCATCCAGTCCTTTGATGTTTTGTAATTTATGTTCAAAAGTTCAGGATGATCTACAATTGAAGTTTGATAATTGGCAGCCAAAGCATTCGTATTCTGTACAAGGTGATCCCATGCATGCCATTCCCACACGATGTTGCCGCCATTGGTTCCTGCGGGTTGCACTTCAACAATTTTATCGGGCCACATTTCACCTGAGAAGACGCTGCAGCCGGCAGCAATCACTTCAGCAGGGGTTTTTCTTTCATAAGCTATCAGCAGGACATTGCCGTTGGGCATTGGGTGAATATCATGATGCGTGCAATATTGAGAGGTGGAATACACATAATCCCAAATAACATTCCCGTTCCAGTCAACTTTTTGAACTTCACCGCAAATAGGTCCTCCGCTAAAAGAATTCCCTGATTTTCCTACTGTCCTTACCAGCGTTCCTCCCGCTACTAAATAAGAAGAGTAACATGTTTTATAAGTGGTGGTGGTTGTCCACGTGTGAAAATTTACATTGTTGGTGTCAATCAGGTAAGTTGTTGTTCCATTCATGGTACTGTACAAAGTGTAGTTTCCCCATTGTTGTGCATTAACAGCAGTGCCCATCATGATCAATAAAAAAAATGATGTGCAGAGAAATGTTGTAAATGGCTTAAGTAAATTTTTTCTTATCATATTTTTGATGCTGGTTTGCGAAGGTAAAATAATTATCTTTTCAATTTACATTCTTATGATCTAATTGTTCACAAAACTTTAAATTAATATTAATTTTTTTACTAAATGAGGTAAACGAAAAGTTTTCTGAGGTAAAACAACTCTGAGCCGAAATTGATATTCAGACTTGAACAGGAGACGAAAGTTTAATGTTATCTTAATTTTTTCTTAATAGAAAATTTGAAAAGAAATTGATGAGAAAAACCACTAACTAACTTTAATGATGCAAAAATCTTTTCTTGATCATTCCTCCTTTTGTATCTTTAATCCCATGCATAATAACAAAAGCCTGCATGTCTATTTTTTCTATTTCAGCTTTCAGTTTTGCAACTTCAAGACGCGTTACCACGCTGAATAAAATGTCTGTTTCATCTAATTGATGGCCATGGCTTCCATATCCGCGCCTGCCTTTATAAATAGTCACTCCTCTGCCCAGTTCCTCCGTAATCATTTTTCTTATTTGTTCACTTCGTGAAGAGATGATGGTAACCCCGGTATATTCTTCAATTCCTGAAATGAGGAAATCAATTGTTTTTGCTGCGGATAAATAGGTCAGAATGGAATAAAGCGCCCTTTCAAATGATAAAACAAAAGCTGCAACTGTAAATATAATTATATTGATAATTAAAATAACATCGCCAATCGTAATACTTAATTTTTTGCTTAAAGAAATAGCAAGTATTTCAGTTCCGTCAAGCACTCCGCCTCCACGCACAGCCAACCCGATTCCTGCACCGAGGAAAAATCCTCCGAACACTGAAACCAATAAATTATCAGAAGTCATCACGCGGTATGGAATAAAAACCAGGCACAATGCCAAACCGATAATTGCAGTAAGCGTTTTGAATGCAAATATTTTTTCAATATTTTTATAACCAAGATAAATAAACGGAACATTAAAAATGATGATTAAAAGGGGCAGCGACCAATCCGTAAGTTCCGAAACCAAAAGCGAAATGCCCGTGACTCCACCGTCAATAAAGCCATTTGGCAATAAAAAACCTTTAAGCCCTAATCCTGCTGAAAGCATTCCTAAAATTATAAGCGCACCGTCAGCCAATTGCCTTCGAAAATGAATCTTAAATACAACAACATCTTTCAGGTTGGGCTGACGGGGACGCTCCCCATGTTTTTTTGCGCGCTGCTTTACAAAATTCCGGACCAGTGTTTGCAATAATGGTGTCATAATTTTATTCTTTTTGCAAAGGGATGTTCCTGTTTCCTGAAACAAAAACATCCCTTAATATTTTTTATGAAATTAACATTTTTATCATTACCAGCAGAAGTATCACTCCTGCTACGAATAATGAAAGGGGCAACAGACCATGACCCTGTTTTTTATTTTCTGTATTTTCTTTCATTTTTATTTTTTATTTAACATTAAATTAAAATTGATCCTTCCGGGAGTGGTTTATCCGGACATTAAAACAAATTTATTTTTAAGCAAAACTTTTTGCTTAAAAATAAACATCAGGAAATGGTATCCGGTTCAGATCAGCAGTACGCGTAAAGCAAGATGCAGGCGCAGTGGAGCAGACCTCAGGCAATAGCCTTCATCCTGTAAATAATTAAAAACCGTGCTTTTTAAATTTTTAGAAAAAGAAACAGGGTTAAAAATATTTTTGTTTTGAAAACTTTGATTAACCTTTTCGCAGCTTTTGGTTTTAAATGCAATTGCAGGAACTCCGGGGCCACGGATATTTATAATATCATTATCCAAAGACGCAGGAGCCTGGAAAATTTTTGCCTGGTTTTTAGCTTTTGCAATATCTTCAGCAAAGGAATTGAAACAGGAGCAAATTAAAAACAGCAGAAACAGTAAGGATACCGTTGACTTAATTGAACCGTGAAACATATTCGGATGCGAAAACATTCTTTTATTTTATGCAAAAATAGCACTATCCCGTCTAAGCGCAAATAAAAAAAGAATTACTCATAAAAACAGAAAAGGTCACCTTTGCAGATGACCTTGGAAGTTCGATTTAGCTTAGGGCTAAATTACCTCTTTCTTTTAGCGGCTTTTTTCTTTCCGCCTTTTTTTGCAGCTTTCTTTTTAGGAGCCGCTTTTTTTGCAGATACCATAGTTGTTAAAATTAAATTGAATTGTGAATTGATTATTAATTAGAATTATCTTTTTTTCTTTGGAGACGATTTTTTTGCAGAGATAGATTTAAATCCGATCACCCTCACTTTTGGTACTCCGCTTTTACGCGGTGATTTTTTTGTTTTCTTCACCATATCGTTTTTAGGCTCAACTGGATGGGATGATGCAATGTTTAACTTGAATTGGTGTTTAAAGGTTACAAATAATTTTTATTTTA
>DATEMK010000455.1:0-2172 GCA_035275625.1 Bacteroidia bacterium | reverse complement strand
GATTAGGAATTGGCGTTTAAATAAGATTTGTTGCATTCAACATATAAACATTTGCACAAAAAAGTAACAATTTTATTATTTTTATAAAGTTCATGGTTAACGGAAATTAAATCCCATAAGACGGAGTACTAAACAATTTTCAAAGGGTTGTTTTAGATTGTAATCACGCCGACTTTTCAACTGAATAATCCGTTCATTCATCTTTTCACGTTCGTCTTCATACATCAACCCTTTCATCAAACTGATGCATTCTTTTGCCCGTTTCACTGATCGTTTTAAATCATGGTTTGCACAAATATCTTAACAGTAATTTCACATTACATATTTTTACTTGACAAACAGACCCATTACACCGGAAAACTCTCGTCTAAACGCTTCGCTTGCGGCTTCTATTGAAAACATGATGTCAACCAAATCCTCAGCCCATTTGTTAAACTCTTCAATTGTCGTCTTCGATTTGATTAGATTTTCACACATAAAAAGCAAATCTTTGATAAGGTAAAATTGAAGAGAGAGCGTAAGTGCAGGATCTCGAGGCTTAACGATTGAAAAAATATTTAAAATAATTCTTTAAAAACTCTGTATTTATGCAAGAATACTCGTTCACAAGACGGTGGTTGAACAATGCTGGATGAACTTTTATCCGATTCATATAATTTTAAAGAAGTAAATTTTTAAAAAAAGTAAATACTTTTTACCAATTTTGACTCTTCAGATTTTTCACTGACTTTAGATGAGTTAGTTTCATTAAGTTTTGCCTTCGGTTTATCCATTTTTTAATACTTAATGATTTATTTTCTAAAATACATTTAGACATTATTTTCCAAATAATTGTTTGAACATTTAAACAAAAAATATTTTTTAAAGATGATCTAGAAAGAAAGATTTATTTTTAACAGAATTATTGAATTAAATGCGAGCTGAAAATTTTCCAAGCATTATAATTGTTTAATGGTGTCTAATAAATTCTTTAACTGAGCTGCTGAATTGTGCATTGTCTGTAGTAGACCCTTAGCCTGGTCCAACATGAGTTTCTTTATGACTTCTAAATAAGCAAACATGAGTTGTAACATAAAAACCTATTTTTCCTTACCATTTGCCTTTTGAAGTTCTTTCGTATCATCTGAACGTACACTTGAACTAGACAAATTTTCCTTACCATTTGCCTTTTGAAGTTCTTTCGTATCATCTGGACGTACACTTGAACAAGACGATTCATCAACTAAAATTGATTTTTCACAAAATATGTTGTCTGATCAATAAATAAATAAACCTAATTTAGTCTTTTGTTTTCTGAGACGAATTCTTCTTTGAATAGTCATCTAAATAATTGATTGTCTTAGACAATTTGGTTTTTAAAAAACCTGAAGATGTTCTCTGCTTATTTGGCTGTTTTTTAAATGTATCTAAAAAATAATTAGAAATTTGGAAAGACAACAGAAAATTTTTACCTAGTCTTTCAGCTAACTCTTCTTCCTTTTTTTCTTCAGTTTCTTCAGTCTCTGAAAAGAATTATTTGTAGAGAAAAATTGGTAAAATAATTGAATGTTTTTATATTATACCTGAATCATCAGATGATTCCGATAAATCCGGCATGAATTTTTTTTCAGGAGTTACTTCTTCAGAACTTACTTCTTTGTTTACGGGAGATGAAATTACTTTATAGCAGATTGGTTGAGTTTGAACGATGCGCAATTCTGCATCAGATTGTTGAGAATCCTTTGTTTTTTTACTTGCAGGAGTAGTGGGGTCTTTTGGAACTCTTCTCTTCCTTGGAGGTTTCAATTGCTGACTTGGTATAGTTGAGATTTGTTTCTTTTCCTCACTTTCTTTTTGAAGAGTAAGAAGTGCCTAAAAATCGCAAAAATTAGAATTAATCTAAAAATTGTTGGATTTAATAAACAACCTCGGTCATTTGTGTCTGCTGTTCCATAAGTTTTGCAAACATTTCAGTGGCATTTATGCTGCTACTTGAACTGGCCATTAAATCAGCTTCAAAAGAAATATCTTTTTCCTTTAATAACTTAAAAGTTAAGGAGCGCTGTTTGCTGAGCACAGTGCAGGATTTGGAAATTATAGCATCACGAGCAGCAAGTGATAAACTTGTACTTTCTGCAGCCGTTTTTTTAACCGGGCAGAATTTGCTACGCCTAGTGTGGTGAAGTCCACCAC
>DATEMK010000454.1:0-2074 GCA_035275625.1 Bacteroidia bacterium | reverse complement strand
TTGAGATATATAAGAGTTTCATGTTTCATAATGTTTTAAAGTTATTTTTATTATGCATAATTAATTAAGCCGTCACTTATTATTCCATGACGGCTTTGAATGCATTAATTACATTCACTTCTTTTTAATTGTACCTTCCGGGTAAGTGTCCCTGAACATGCCTGACTTGATTGAATCCATTTGTCTGAAAAGGTTTTCAAAGCGATTCATGTTCAGATGAAAGCGTTTGATGAAGTAATCGTTATTATAAAAATCATATTTAAAAAGAGAATCATTGAAAAATATACTATTCATATTATCATCAAACAAACCCTTGTAATCATTACGTAACGGTATTTTAAAATTACTGAACACACTGTCGCTGCTGATGCTGTTTTCTGACGTGCCGGGAGAAGAATAATAATATGAGTAGGTACTGTCATATTGAATTATATTACCTTTCTCATCATACTTCTTATTTACCCGAACGTCCACTTTAGGACGGTAAGTAGTATCAGTCAAAGCAAGCTGCTTTGCAGATTTTTCATTTTGTTTTTTTTGTCCGTTACATCCTCCTACCAGGAAAGACAGTAACATGATTGCCATTAATTTTTTCATAACTATTTTTCCTCCTTTCTTTTATTGTTGTGTATAAGATTTATTTTTTTGTTTTTTTACCCCCCTTTCAAAAAAAATACCAGTCCATTTTTCTGAAAAAATTTCCGTGTCAGGAAAAATTTTGTCATTTTTTTTTCTTAAAAAAAAGTTAAATAATGTCATTTTTTCATTTTTTAAGTGTCAAAAAGCTTTGGCATTTTATTTGAAAAATGAGGGATTGAAAAACAAAAATTAAAATAAAATAAAGTCTAACATTTAAAAACAAGGAGGTAATTATGACACTCTTAAAATTGAAAAACAGCAACGGGAGCAACTCAAACGTACCAACCCGTAACAATCAATCAAATGCAACATTTAACTCCGAACAGGGTTCAATGTGGATGCCATCATTCTTTAACAATTTTCCGCGTTCTTTTTTTGGCCGCGATTTAATCCAGGATCTGTTTGATGATGAAATGGGAATTAACTACGGCACCATTGGAACATCAGTTCCTGCTGTCAACATTTCAGAAACTGACAATGACCTGGTTATTGAAGTAGCTGCACCCGGAATGCGCAAACAGGATTTCAAAGTGGAAATTAATGACAATCAATTGCGCATCGCCTATAACAGGGAATCAAAAAATGAAAATAGTGAAAGCAATCACTGGCGCAGGGAATTTAATTTTGAGTCCTTTGAACGGACCTTCTCGTTACCAGCAATAGTAGAAAGCGAAAAAATTGCTGCAAATTACTCTGATGGCATTTTAAGAATTTCTGTGCCGAAGAAAGAAGAAGCAAGGAAAAAACCTGCAAGAGCAATTGAAATAAAATAAAATTGGCGGTTACGCCTGAAGAGTAAAAGCTGTCCGCCTTTAGCAGACAGCTTTTTTCTTTTTTCGCCATCGGTTGTGTCGCCACAACCGATTCAATTAAATAATCTTTTTAAAATATTAAACAATTTCCCTTTCTGTTAACTTCTGAATTGTGATTTTCCTACCCATCATTTAATCAGGTAAATCATGGTTCAGGCAATTAATTAAATTCTTCAAGATAAATATTGAAGAATTAATGGGCGATTACAGGGAGTAAAATAATAACTTTATTTTTTTTTTTTTTTTTTCCGAGTCCCCGAAATGGTGAGACTCGGAAAGTACATATGTTCAGTATTTTTAGCAATAACAATATTTATTGTCGATTCCTTGACGAGCAATTTTATTCTTAGGAAACTTTGGAAAAGAAATCTTTGACAATGAAACGACTTCAAGCTAAAAATAATAAATTTAAGAATATTAAATCCAAAAGCACAAAAGAAATAAATCTGTTTTTCTATTCATATTTGTGTATCCCCCGATCTCCTCGCTGTGTGGACACAGGCGAGGGCAGGTTTCCACTAACGATGGCGAGAAAAAATTTTACCGATTGCCTGGCACAAGTCGCAACGCGCTTGCTAGCGCTTCAGACTTGCACCAGTAGGTGGGACACAAATGGGCAGGCT
>DATEMK010000453.1:0-10279 GCA_035275625.1 Bacteroidia bacterium | reverse complement strand
AAACCCCAGTTGATGTTTTTTCCAAGCGCGAGGGCACTGCTTTTCCAGCCGAATTCTTTTACTGCAGCTTCGTTGACAATGAACGCTTCGGCAGGGTCGGTGGAGAATTGTTTTGAAAAATCGCGTCCGGCAGCAAGCGGTATGCGGAATGTTTTAAGAAAGTTTTCGTCAACGGTAATTACACATTGCGATGAGACTTCGTTTTCGGCAAATCCTTCGGGGATGACAGCCACGCTGCTGATGCCGTATTTGAAAGTGAAATCGGTGAGCGATGCACTTTCGACACCGGGAGTTTTGGAGATTTCTCTTAAAAGTGTTTCCTGCTTTGGAGCATCAGCACGCGATAAATCAAATTCAATGACCTGCTCTTTGTTCAACCCTAATTTCTGGCTTTGAATGAAACGTAATTGCTGAAATATTAAAGCTGTTCCGACAATCAACACGATGGCAATAGTGAATTGAAATACGACCAATCCTTTGCGGAGAAAAATATCTTTCCACTCGTGCTTTAATTGCCCTTTTAAAATGTTAACGGGTTTGAAAGAGGACATTAGAAATGCAGGATAAATTCCGGCTACAAAACCGATGCAGAGAATAATGATGACATAGATTAAAAATAAAAACGGGGATAGGAGGAAAGACAATGAAAAAGTTTGTGATGTGAATGAATTATAAAACGGGAGAATGATTATTACTATAATAAGAGCCAGCAGCGTGGAGATGACTGCGAATAAAATGGATTCGCCTAAGAACTGCATGGTTAGCTGGGTGCGCTGTGCACCAATTACTTTTCGCAGACCAATTTCTTTTGCACGGTTAATTGATTTTGCTGTGGAGAGGTTGATAAAATTACAGCATGCAATTAATAGTATGAGGAAGGCCACGACAGAAAAAATATATACATAGGTGATGTCACCGTTAGGAGCGATTTCGGAATTGAGATTTGATTTGAGATGAATGTCGGTGAGCGGCTGCAGTTTGAGATCGTACCAAAGCCCGGTTTCTTTTCTTTGCTCAGCCATTTCTTTGCTGATGAGGGCGGTGATTTTTGTTTCGAGATTTTTATAATTATAATTTTCGGAAAGAAGGAGGTAGGTGTAATAATTGTTGTTGTACCAGTTGTCGTTCGGGTCGTAGCCATTCATTTTGTAAATGGTTGCGGCAGAAAGAACACAATCGAAGGTGAAATGAGAATTTTCGGGAACATCTTTTATAATTCCAGTAACGGTGAGATTAATTGTGTCGGACAGCTGCATTGTTTTTCCCAGAGATGGCTCACTGCCGAAATATTTTTTTGCTGTGGTTTCGGTGAGAATAACAGAAAACGGTTCGGTGAGCGCTTTCTGTGGATTGCCCGAAACCATCGGGAATGTGAAGATGTCAAAGAACCCGGAGTCAGCATAGAGAATGCGCGTTTCATCAAATGTCTTTTCTTTATTTGAAAGATTTCTTGACGAGTAATTTATGCGTACTGTGTTTTCAATTTCAGGGAAATTAGTTTTCAAAGCAGGAGCCATTGGCGGAGAAGTTACCGCTCTTGCATTGTCTCCTTTCGGCATGTGAAGCACTTCGGTGAGGCGATAAATCCTGTGAGCATTTACGTTGTATTTATCAAAGCTCAATTCATGGTGAACAAAAAGAAAAATGAGAATGCAGCATGCAATCCCGATTGAAAGCCCGGTTATGTTGATGATGGAATATAATTTATTCCTCCTTAGACTGCGCCATGCTATTTTAAAATAGTTTCGGATCATTCTCTGTTTCTTAAATCTTTTATTTTGTAAATGGATCAAAACGCTGCATGTGATATTTTTTGGTTGCTTTTTTACCTGCAAGAATTGCTTCCCAGCTGTTACTGTCAACCAATCTCCATGTTATATCATTAGAGGCTTTTATGGGTATCATTTTAATCTCTCTTTCACTCATGCTTACCGTTTTATAGTTTTGATTCTTCCCCAGGTAATATGCATCTTCTTTCCATTGAACATAATCATAAGAGGTATTACTGCTGTCTGTACCATTCCAGTCATAGCTCGTAATCATCAGCGTAGTGTCATTGATGATCTTGTATATTTCATAAAAAGGTGTTTCACCATCCAAACCTTTCCACATTCCTTCAATCCATTTTATTTTTTGTAAATCATTTTTGGAATAGGAACCCTCTATAGAGTCTGCAGTTTGCTGAATAGGCGATGAGCAATTAATTCCAAGAAACAGCAGAAAAAGAAAAATTATTTTGTTTTTAATATTCATGATGATACGATTTTATTCCGTTCGTAATGATTTTACAGGGTTTGCAACTGCTGCTTTTATCGCCTGGAAGCTTACTGTGCCCATCGCAACGAGTAATGTCAGGATACCTGCTATGCCGAATATCCACCACGTGATATGCGTACGATAGGCAAAGTCCTCCAGCCATTTATTCATGGCAAACCATGTGACCGGTGTTGCTATGATTACGGCTACACCAACGAGTTTTAAAAAATCTTTAGAGAGCATGGTGGTAATATCCATTACGGAAGCGCCCAGCACTTTGCGGATACCTATTTCCTTAATCCGTTGAGAGGCAGTGTATGCTGCAAGACCGAATAAGCCCAAACATCCTATAATAATCGCTAACGCAGCAAAGCTTGTAAAAAGCTTTCCGAATTTTTTTTCATTTTCATACTGGCGGTTGAAATACTCATCGAGAAAAGAATAACTGAAAGGATTCCCGGGAAATGCTGTTGCCCATGACTGTTGAATGTGATCGAGGGTTTGTGGCAGGTTATCTGTACGGATACGGAGAGAATAAATTTCTCCCATGTAAGGTGCACAGTAAAACATGGTGGGATCCATTGTTTTTTTCAGCGATACCTGGTGGTAATCATTCACTACACCCGTAATGACCGGGTTCCATCCAAATTGAGTAATAGAAAGATTTTTACCGACTGCTTCCCCCGGAGTTTTAAATCCGAGCAGCATGGAAGCCGATTTTGAGATGATGATTGATGTATCGGGGTCCTTTGTGTATTCACTGGAAAAATTTCTCCCTGCAAGTAATTTAATTTTGTACACATCGAGAAAATTATAATCCATACTGTTTATCCTTACAACAGCGGAATCATTTGTTTCCGAGCTATAGCGTTTTGCCATTACTTTAAATTCACGCAGTTTGCCGGGAACCGTTAGAGAGAATGTGGCGGCTTCTATAGAGGGATTTTTTTTGAGCTCATTACGGAACAAGTCAATGGATGCATTAAATTTTGCACGACTGCTGTCTATAATTCCGGGACGGTCTATGATTAAAACCTGGTCAATGTTCATTCCGAGATCACCGCTCATCATAAACTTTAGCTGGCGATAAACAATCAGTGTCCCTGCAATTAAAATGATGGAAGCAATGAATTGAATAGTGACCAATCCTTTTCGCAACAGGATGCCGCGAAAACTATTTTTCAACTTTCCCTTCAATACCGTTACCGGCTTAAAAGAGGACAATACAAGTGCCGGATAAAAGCCGGAAAGAATTGTTCCTGCAATCCAAAGTACAAGAAGTAAAACAAGGAACCATGGCTGAAACAAAAAGCCAATACCAAGCATTAGTCCCGAAAGCGTATTGAAATAGGAGAGGGACAACATTGCCAAACCCCACGCTATGATTATAGAAAACAAGTTCACCAACGAAGCTTCTACAAGAAACTGAGTGATAAGCTGACGCTTAAATGCGCCTATTACTTTTCTTATGCCTACTTCTTTCGCTCTTTCCAAAGCCCGCGCAGTAGAAAGGTTCACATAATTAATCCAGGCTATAACCAAAACGAATATTCCTATGATACCCATAAATAAAACGATTCTTCCGTTACCGTTAGATTCAGGTTCTTCCGCAAGATCTGAATAGAGATGAATGTCCGTTAACGGTTGCAGGCTAAGAACATCTTTCCGCAGAGTGCCAGCGAACTCAGGCCTGTACTTATTGACTATAGCCGGAAGCTTTGCTTCAACTTTCTTCGGATCGGTACCCGGGCGCAATTGTATATAGGTATACATGTCTTTACGGCCCCACCCTGAAGCATAACGTCTTTGCGCCCATTCGCCACGGAGCAATAACGTTTTGTAGGAAAATAAAATATCAAATTTCAAATGAGTATTGGAAGGTAAATCTTTAAATATGCCGGTCACTTTTGCCTGCTCGTTTACAAAATCATCGTCCTGCAAAAAGAGTGTCTTACCTATAGGATCTTCGTCCTTAAAATACATGTGCGCATATTTTTCAGAGATCACTGCGTGAAGCGGCTCAGATAATGCCGTTGCAGGATCGCCTTTTACCATTTCATAACCCATCATAGAAAAAAGCGCTAAGTCTGCATAGAGGAACGATCTGTGCTTAAAAGCAACAGGCTGAGGCTTTGCATCTTTATATGTAATAATGATATTATTCTTATATCCCATGTTATAAAGACGGGCATAGGCCATCACTTCAGGCAATTCACTTTTCAAAGCCGGTCCGACACCGGGGTAGTTTTCAGCGCTGGCAGTGAGCAATTCTTTATTGTTATAAGACTCAAGTTTTACACGGTATATATTTTCTTTACCCGGAATAAAATTTTCATAGCTGCGTTCAAATTTCACATACTGTGCAATCAGCAGGAAAACAGCCATGCCAATGGCCAATCCAAGAATATTAAGCATGGAAAAAAATTTATTTCTCCTGAGATTTCGTAAGGCGGTTAATAGCAAATTGTGTAACATGTTTACCCGTTTTTATCACATTAAATTATTCAGTCCGTAAAGAATTTACAGGATTGGCAATTGCAGCTTTGATTGCCTGTATGCTTACCGTCAGGAATGCGATAAGCAGTGCGAGGAAAGCTGCCATAACAAAAATCCACCATTGAATGTTGATGCGATAAGCATAATCCTGCAGCCAGTTGTTCATGATATACCATGCAAGCGGTGATGCAACCAGCACTGCAACAAATACCAACTTTAAAAAATCTTTTGACAATAAGCTAACCATGTTGGCAACTGTGGCACCGAGAACTTTTCTTATCCCGATTTCTTTTGTTCTGCGCTCGGCTGTGTAAGCTGCGAGTCCGAATAATCCAAGACAGGAAATAAAAATTGTGAGAATAGCAAACAGTCGCGAGAGTTTTGCTACAAGCATTTCGCTTTTGAAGAGCCTGTCAAAGTCAGCATCAATAAAATTGTATTCAAAAGGATAGCCCGGGTTATTTTTTTTAATCACACTTTCAATTTTCGCAAGTGCATCGGATGTATTTGCATTGTCTTTTATCCTGATAAATAAGTTATATGTGTTTCGCGGATCACAGTATAAAACATAAGGATCGGGAGCCTTGTAAAAATCATTGTAAACAAAATCTTTTACCAACCCGACTATATGATATGTATTAGAATCCTGCCTGACAATTTCACCGACAGGATTTTTTTTGTTCATCAGCTTTGCAAAAGCCTCGTTGATGATAATATTCATTGAATCCTTTTTCCAATCAGCATTAAAATCACGTCCGGCAATAATCTGCATTCCTGTTGTATTTATAAAACCAGGACTTCCGTTTTCAACTGTAATTAAAACTTCTTTGGTCGGATCTTTTCCTTCCCAGCTAAAACCACCCGTATTGCTGCCTTCACTCAGCAAATTCTGGCTGCTGGTAGCTGCATTAGTTACCATTCCTGTTGAAATCAAATTCTGCCTGATGACATCGAAATGCTCCTTCACATTGGCCTGCAAATCGCAATAGATAAGATTTTCTTTGTTGTAACCAAGCTGGCGATCCTTTACATGTTGTATCTGCCGAAAGATTACGACCGTGCTGATGATGAGAACTATTGAAACAACAAATTGTGTAACGACTAATCCTTTACGCACCATTGCTGCACCGGAAGATTTTATTTGCATTCCTTTGAAAATGCTGACAGGACTGAATGAGGAGAGGTAAACAGAAGGATAGCTTCCTGCAATGAATCCGCAGAAGAGGGCAATGCCGATGAGCAACAACCATTGCAACGGGTTTGTCAAACCAAGCGAAAGTTTTTTCTCTACAAGTTCGTTGAAGAATGGAAGGGAGATGAGAACGAACACACATGCTATGATTAATGCTATGCATGAGGTGACCAATGATTCGCCAACAAACTGTTTCATCAGTGCAAAGCGTTCTGCACCCATTACTTTGCGAACACCCACTTCGCGCATGCGTTGCTCTGAACGTGCTGTGGCGAGGTTCATAAAATTGATGCAGGCGATAAAAATCAAAAACAATGCAATGATGCTGAACAAACGCACGTACTCAATTCTTCCTCCATCCTGTTTGCCTTCATTAAATTTACTGCGCAAACGCCAGTCATCCATAGAGTGTAAAAATATTTTTGCGGCTGCATCTTTATTTTTTGTCTGTATGAATGAATATATTTTTTTGTTCAGCTTATCCACATCCGCTCCCGGTTTCAGCTCTACGTAGGTTTGCATACCATTATTGTCCCATTGCTTATACCAGTCATTATTTTTCTCAAAAATTTTGAATGATGCCAGCCATTGAAATTTCAGCGAACTATTGTTGGGCGGATCTTTCAAAACGCCTGTTATCAGCACCTCTCTCCTGTTATTCACTTTGATGTATTTGCCAACAGGGTTTTCATCACCGAAAAGTTTTTGTGATAATTTATTTGTTAATATAATAGAGTGCCCATCCGCCAGAGCATTTTTCTTTTCACCATAGAGCATCGGAAATGTGAACATGTCAAGATATGAAGGATCAACTAACCTGCCATCATCGTAAATGGTTTTTTCCCCGAGAGTGAATAACCAACGGTTACCCCAATCTGCGCGGGCTGTGTTTTTTATTTCAGGAACTTCATCCTTCAATGCTCCGGCAAGCAAACCCGGTACAGCGGAAAAGGTGTAGGTTTTGCCTTCGTAGGTCTGGTTGTCCATTACCTGGTAAAGGGTGGTGTACTTTTCGTGG
The DNA here is from genome assembly GCA_035275625.1 of Bacteroidia bacterium. Lineage (GTDB taxonomy): Bacteria > Bacteroidota > Bacteroidia > AKYH767-A > OLB10 > DATEMK01. Next base: position 3,317 of record DATEMK010000453.1, on the reverse strand, counting down.
AAGCGGTTGTAAGTGACTTCGTCCTGCACCCAGAGCAAAATCAAAATGGCGCAGGTCATTCCCAATGACAAACCGAAAATATTTATCAATGAAAATCCTTTGTTCTTTTTTGCGTGGCGCAACGAAATTTTCAGATAATTTTTAAACATGATTGAAATGGTTTATTCTGTTCGTAATGAATGGACAGGATTTGCAGTGGCAACTTTTAATGTGCGTATCACCAAAATGAGCAATGCCATGAAAAGCATGAGAGCGCCACCTGCTACAAAAATCCACCAGCTAAGCTGCGTGCGGTAAGCAAAATTCTCCAGCCATTTATTTCCGCTGTACCATGCAATAGGTACGGCTATGAGAAATGCAATGATGACGAGCTGCAGAAAATCTTTTGAGAGGAGGGAAATGATTTGTGAAACGCTTGCGCCAATGACTTTACGGATGCCGATTTCTTTTGTGCGCTGATTGGTGATGTAAATGATTAATCCGAGCAAGCCGAGGCAGCTGATGAAAATAGAAAGCCCGGATGCCCACATCAGCAAACTTGAAATATGTTGCTCGGCTTCGTAATATTTTGCAATCTGCTCGTCTAAAAAATTAATTTCTAAATCATCGTCAGGATAAATTTCTTTCCAAGCCAGCCCGATTTTTTCTATTGCTTTCTGCCAGGTGCGGTCTTCTGCGTTTTGCGGACGCAATGCAATATTGATGAGTTTCTCATGACCAGCCCAATGAGCGATGACGAGAGGCTTAATAGTTTCATGCATTGATTTTTCGTGAAAATCTCCGACCACTCCAACTATAGGAGTGAGATTGTCTCCATTCCATTTCAATACTTTTCCGAGAGCATCGGCAGGATTTTTAAATCCCAGTGCATGCAGGTATGTTTCGTTAATCAACAATCCGTTTATCGTATCGCTCACAGTGAGATTGCTGCCTGCAAGCAGTTTTATTTTGTAGAGATTGATATACTCAGGGTCGCCAAGCTTTACAGAAACCATTCCTGTATTTTCTTCTTTCCCGTCTTTCAGCTTTGCAGTTGTGTTCCTGCCGCCCCTGTAAGAAGGAGGACCATAGCTAAGGCTCACCATTTGTATTTCCGGAATCGCTTTTAGTTTTTCAACCAGCACATTCGTGTTTGTTTTACTAACCCGGGAAGAGTTCGGGGTAAAATAAACGATAGCGTCTTTTTTAAACCCCAGCTCTTTGTTGAGAGAATAGCGAATCTGTTTGCTCACCAGAACGGTGACGATAATAAAAACCTGTGCAATTACAAATTGAGATACGGAAAGAACTTTTCTTAAACGTACATTTCTTCCGGCACCTGTATCTTTTGCAGATTGGTTTTTCAAGACTGCAACCGGTTTGTAAGAAGAGAGAACGAGTGCAGGATAAAATCCGGATAACACGCTGATGAAAACGGTAAGCAAAAAAAGAAACACCAGAATTTCCGGTTGAAGAAAATTATAATGCAATCCTTCGGGAATAAAATCTGCAAATGCTTTCAGCAAGAGGGGAGTGATGATAACGGATAGTATAGTTGCGATCAGTGTCAGTAAAAATGTTTCACTTAAAAACTGGAGTACCAATTGTTTTTTAGAGCTGCCGATTGTTTTGCGGATGCCGATTTCTTTAGCGCGCTGCGATGCTTGCGCTGTGGTGAGATTAATAAAGTTGATGCATCCCAGCATGAGCAAAAATGCCGCAATGACAAGAAGTCCATACAATGTTGGTTTATGTGCAAGGCGCTGGTCAAAGTTATCATAGTCCTGGCTAAAGTGCAGATCGCTTAATGGCTGAAGCAAATATTTTGTGGTGCTGTGGTCTTGGGGATCGGGCGTGCGGTGTTTTTGGTAAACCGCATTTATTTGCGCGGCAATGTCATTTGCACTTGTGAGAGGACTAAGTTTAAAAAACACCTGTGTTTCGGAACTTACGTTGTCCCATGCATTCCAGTCGTCAGGCGTTAGTGAGATGATTTCGAAAGTTGCTCTAGAAACAAAAATGTTAAATGTAAAATCAGTGTTCTCTGTAATATCTTTTACGATTCCGGTAACTGTAGTCCTGATAGTATCATTGAAAATAATTTCCCTTCCGGGGATTTCAGAAAGAGGAGTGTCTCCGAAAAAAAGTTTAGCTTTTGATTCGGTGAGTACCACCTGGTAGGGCTGCTGCAAAGCTGTTTCGGGTGAACCGGTTATCCATTGGTAAGAAATTATTTTGAAATAATTTTTATCAGCATAGACAACTTTTTTTTCTTTCTTATAAATAACGGGCTTATCTTTTCCGGCTGTTGGAATACCAACTCTTTTTTCACCCATCCATGTCTGGAAAAAAGCGACTGCGTCAAGCCCTCTTACTTCTTTGGCTATGGCATTGCCCATCGGAATGGGTGCACCGGAGTTGCGCCCAACTTCTCCATCAAAAGTGAACTCTCCATTAATACGGTAAATGCGGTCACCATCTGCTTGAAATTTGTCAAATGAAAAATCGTATTTTACAATGAGGAAAATGACAAGCGATGCGCTGATGCCAATCGCTAACCCGGTAATGTTGATGAGCGAAAAAGATTTGTTGCGAAGAAAACTTCTGAATGCTGTTGTGAAAAAATTCCTGAACATGGTTTTTGGTTTTGATTAATTACACAAGAATATTTTCCGTCACCGTCTGCCCGTCTAACATCCGGATGATGCGATGGCTGTATCGTGCATCATGTTCGGAGTGAGTTACCATAACTATAGTAGTGCCCTGCTCATTCAAATCAGTAAGCAATTGCATCACTTCGGTTCCGTTTTTAGAATCCAGGTTTCCTGTTGGTTCATCCGCAAGAATTAATTTCGGATTATTCACTACTGCACGAGCTACGGCAACGCGCTGTTGCTGTCCACCGCTTAACTGCTGCGGAAAATGATTTCTCCTGTGCATGATTTGCATTTTATCCAACACTTCTTCCACGCGCCTTTTTCTGTCTGCGCTGCTCACACCCGTATATATTAACGGCAATTCCACATTTTCATACACTGTCAATTCATCAATCAGGTTGAAGCTCTGAAAAACAAAACCCAGGTTATGCTTGCGCAAATCAGCACGCTTGCGTTCGTTAAAATGCGCCACTTCAATCTCGTTGAATTTATAGCTGCCGCTGTCAGGGTCATCCAGCAATCCTAAAATATTCAGCAGTGTTGATTTGCCGCAACCTGATGGTCCCATGACAGCAACAAATTCTCCTGACTTCACTTCAACAGTCAATTTGTTCAGTGCAACAGTTTCCACTTCTTCAGTGCGGTAAATTTTTTCGAGGTCCGTAATTTTTATCATAGCAA
>DATEMK010000452.1:0-15362 GCA_035275625.1 Bacteroidia bacterium | reverse complement strand
TCGTCAAAAATTGTTTTTATTTCATCTGAAAGATGAAATATAGGAACAAGGGAACAGTATTCGCCAATTTTTTGTGTTAATTTCTTTCTTATAAAGGCATCTTCAATGTAATAAAGATCAATTACAGATTTAAAGTGTTTTGATGACAAAAAAATGATATTTGAGTCTTCCAGAATTTTTTCAGGAATTACTGTAAAAATGTGTTTAAATATTTCTTCACCCTTTAAGTAATCATTTTTAGGTAAATTTTCTTTTAGAAATTTTGGTAGAAGCTTTTCGCACAAGTCCGAATCAAAAGGAGTAAATCGGTAATCATTATTAATCCAGTTTGAAATAAAACTCAAAACTTCGATAGGAATAAATTGATTAGGAATATTTAAAAGGATTTCCAATAAACCAAATCCTATTCTATAGTTATCAGAGCTTTGTTGGAGCTTTAAAGAAACATAAGTAATAACTTTAATTAAACCATCTGCTATTTCATCATAGTCCTTATGCTCAGAATGAGCAGCCACAGATTTCAAATAAGTTAATGAATACCAGTAAGGATAAATGTATACACCTTTTTCTTCAATAGGTGGTGGTATTGAATTCGGTGTAAAAAAACCATCTGAATAAAGAGGTAAAAACCAATTTGGGTTATTAAGTGTTTTAAAAAAATATTCCTGAATGGAAAAATCTTGTTTTATGAGTTCAATTATTTTACGATAATTACCTTCTTCAAATTCGCTTTCAAGAATTTTATCAATTAACTTAATCGTTTCGTAAAATTTATTTTGTGTCTCCATTGTTATATGCCTTTATAGCTAAGAAATTCAAAAAGCTTCTCAATGAAAATATGTTCACTTTCATTATACAATATTGGGAATATTTTATTTTTTTCAAAAAAATCATGAATATTATCACCATAAGTTTTAAATAATTTAGGATTTGCGTCCATAAGCCAAAAATGTTCCTTCATGTTTGAGGCAGTTGAGTCATCATACAAGGCTTTTAGGTTTTGCATTTCAGTCAAGACCAAATTAGAAAGTTTAAAAAAATAATCTTTAACATATTTATCTTGAAAACTAAAACCTATAAAAATGATATTCTTATTTTTATAAATTCCTTTTAAAAAAGACTCAACAGTATCGAAAGTATTTGTTTTCATTCCACTGACCGAAGGATAAAATGCATCATATTCACCCTTTCTTAGAATAAATTTTTTATCATTAGCATTCCCATGTACATGATATATTGAATCGGAACCTGGACTATGTGTAGTTAAATTTTCAAGACCATAGCTTGTGCAATTTTTATTGATTTTACCATCAGGATATAAAGCTGAGAGATATGATAAAAATTCATAAGCATCTTCAATTGAATTTTCAAGATTTGTAGTGACGTGCATTTTAAGAGCCAAAATTACCTTAACCAAAGTCAAGGTAGTACTGTTAGATTTTGCTCTGATTATTTTCTGAACGGTATCAGAATAAAGCGTTGGTATGGAAATACCTTTAAAATGATTGTAAAGAGCTTCAACAAATTCTGGATATTTACTTTCATCTTTTTCTAATGCTCCAACATAACCCTCTTTGATGGCAACATCATGAATTTCTTTAATAAGATTCGCCCATAAAGGAATATTCAATGGAAATGAGGCACCTGCCCCTATAAATGAAACACAATTATCCACCTTGAATAAACTGATTAATTTATCAAGATTATTTTTGCTTTTATCATATAAATAACTTCGAGAAGTGTCATTGAATAACAGTGCTCGAAGTTGCAATTCATCTACCTGACTTTTCACAGGCTAAAAGTAATTAAATTTTGAACCTTCCTTATCTATGTACTGGCAAGAATTTTTTATGAAAGCAGCTCTGGTTTTTGTGCACCTCCATTATGAGACTTATCTTGCGGGACGAAACAAAATTCCACCAGATGTGTCTTTCGCCCAGCGGCACGCCTCCCAAAAGCTTCAGGGTTGTGTTTTCTTTTGCTGTAATAATCGGGTCATCACTTTTATTAAACACCAGCATTTGCCCTGCATGATACACAGTTCCCGATAATTCAACACTTCCTTTTACAGTATAAAAACCACGCACAGTATGTTCTTCGGGTTTTAATAACCATAAAAAGGCAAATCCCGATAAATCGCGACAAGTTGTGCCATTTATGTGTTTAGCAAGAGAACTTTGAAATACAATTATATTTTTGTTGAAAAAGCTATCAGGGATTTTTTTGCCGATAGGTGAACTTCGCGCAGGAAAAAAGCTAATCCTATTACAAGAGCCAATGTGGCAAGAGTGAATAAGGCACCGATAATCCAATTCAATGGAATACTGAGCATTACCTCGATGAAAAGCGTAACAATCACCAGGCAGACAAAAAGTGCTGAGACCGTGCACATAGTTATGGCAACGCTGGTAAACCGCCTTCTGTGTTCCAACATTTTCAACTCTGTAGTAACTTCTTCAGAGCTATCCGATTTATTTATACCTGTTCTTTCAGTAAGATACCTACCCCTATCAACTATTCTCGAAAGCCGGCCTGTCATCACATTAAGAAGTCCGGCTACTCCTGTTAATAAAAATACAGGTCCTAAGGCAAGCTGGATTGCTTTTGCAATATCAGTTATACTTTCCGGTGTGGATGTCATTTTTATTTGATTATGTCCAATATTATTATTCCAAAAGTATCAAAGACTATTAATTTAAGTTTGCTTCATCAAATTCAATACTGGCTATTTCTATCGTTGTGGTCTTGCCTCTTAGCTGAATCATTCCCAACGATTCCGTTTTAAAACCGTTTTTCAGCTTAATTTTATTCAGAATGTATTCTGAGGCCAATAACTTTTTATTATATTTATTGCAAACACTCTGAATTCTTGCTGTTGTATTTAATGTATCACCATGATATGCGATATCTCTTTTAATCTCACCGATTTCTACAGCTGATACTTTACCTGTGTGAAGTCCGGCTTTGAAATCTGGAAGAAAACTGTATTGTGTCATATAGTAGCCGGATCTATCAAGAAATTTCTTTTTACAAGCAAAGAAAAATCTGATACAAGTAAAGTTCTTTAACCCTTCGCTTTCCCTCCAGGTCACAACAATTTCGTCTCCTACATACTGGTAGACTTCAGCCCGAAATGGTAATAATATCTCATTGATATCCATAAAACAGTCTCTTATAAACGAGCTGTATTTTAAATGACCTAATTGCTCTGCAGTTGCCGTTGATGATTTTAAGTCCATGAACATAAAAATCCTTTCCTCTTCACGGGGATTCCTGTATTTCCCAAGGAGCAAAGGTACAAGTACTCCGGGACCATATTTCTTATTTACCTGGTTGATGAAACTGATCATAAGCGTCATAAAAAAATAATAAACCAGCAGAAGATAAAATAAATACTCCCAAGATTTATGCTTCAATGTAAAGTTAAGCATTGGGGAAATTAAAACATCGTACAACACAAATCGCATGAGAGTTAAAATAAGTATGAGTACACTCAGCGATATGGCTGCTTTAAACAGGATCACCTTTCCAAGGGGCAGCTTTCGAAAGAACTTTTTATCAAGATAATAATCTGTCAACCCCAGGCTCACTCCATACACGATACCGAATATTATCGCTATCAGGATAGTTGGGGCTAACCTGCCTGAAACAGGGATCTCAATTGCCGTGCTGATCAGCAATGATTGCAAATGCAGGATTAATGCCAACAGGATATTGGCAACTATCCAAAAGTTTACCTGGATGCTCACATACGTAATCACAGGAAATCTTCCGGAAAGTATCACAGCCCGGGTTGTGTAATCAATTTTTCTTGACATGAGTCGAAATTATTTCGTTTGTTATGACCAGTGAAAGATACATAGTACCCATGAGAATAAATGGTAGACTACAAAAAGATATTATGACAGTGATGGAGAAGAATACCTGACAACCTTCGGTAGAAAAATTAGTAGTTGGCTTTTTGACCTTTTAGCTCCGTTGGTGAATAACCGAAATGTTTTTTAAAGGCATGGGAAAAATGTGACAGGTTCTCAAAACCTACTTCATAGTAAACCTCAACAGGTTTTATTTTTTTCTCGGTAAGTTGGTAATGTGCTAATTCCAATCGCTTTTGTGTGAGCCACCTTTGAGGTGTCGCATTAAATGCCTTTTTGAAATCCCGTTTAAAAGTGGTCAGGCTTCGACCTGTCAGGTAACCGAACTTTTCCAAAGGCATGTTGAACATAAAGTTCTTTTCCATATAGCTTGCCAAATCAATTTTTCCGGGCTCTTCAAAGTTTGTCAAAACATCATCTATTTCTTTGTCAATTGCCCTGAGAATGCTGATTGCTTCTGTAATTTTCAGTTCAGCAATATTTCCGGGAAGGTCTTTCATTTCAAAATAAGGAATTAGTGAAGCAAGGCAGCTTTCGAGCAAAGGATGATTGCAGAAGCAATGGATTTTCTGCGATGCCACAGCTTTTGGCTTTACATCCAGGTTTGCATAAAAATCTCTCAGCCTCTTTGTGGTCAGGTGCATTATTACTGTTTTATGGGGCTGTCCATCTTTGGGATAATTAATAATTGTTGCCAGCTGGTTTTTGGGGATTAAAAAAATATCACCTTTTTTAAAAAAATAAGTAGCATCGGTCTGCACAATCTTTGTTTCACCTGAAATAAACCATACCAGCATGTGATGGTCGAACATGATGTCCGATTTAAAAAACTTATCCTCGTAACATGACAGCTTTACATCGTCAGTTATATATTTTGCTTTATATTCCATTTATTAATGCAAAAATAGAAAGTGCGTTACATTTTTGCTTTTCAGGTTTTATTTAACCGATTGGTTAATCAATTTAAAATCTTATACCTGTCATTTCCTCACTTAAATTCCACAATCGTTTTGCATTGCCTTCGTCAAGTGAATACAGTTGTACACCACATTGTTTTGAAGAACCATTATTCACAGTATTTCCTGAAACTAATTCAGCAATATCTGCGTCTTCGCAATACACACCTCCTATATTATCAAGCATCGGACTTACAGCACACCAAACTGTTGTAGCTGCACCCTGCGGGATTGTTTTCAGAGTTGCCGCTACTTCCGGCAGAATTTGACCATCCGCATCATAGAAGCCCATTTGCTGAAATAACTCAAGAGGGGCTTCCCTGGCTAATTCGGTCCCATTGATAGAGCCCGGGTGTAATGAATAAGCTCTTACGTTGAATGCTTTGCTTCGATTATCTAACTCAAGGGCAAATAAATTACTGGCTGTTTTTGATTGCCCGTAAGCTTGCAGCGTTTCGTATTCGCGATGCAGAAAATTAGGGTCATTGAAATTGAAGGATGCAAACTGGTGTCCATGAGAAGATACGTTTACTACTCTTGCACCATTGGCTCTTGTAAGAGTCGGCCACAACCTTGCAGTAAGCTGAAACTGTCCCAGGTAATTAGTTGCTAATTGTGATTCAAAACCACGGCTGTCCCTGCGCAGAGGCACCCACATAATGCCTGCATTATTGATGAGTAAATGAAGTGGTCTGCCAGATGCTAAGAATTTTTCTGCAAATAAATCTATAGACTGAGGATTCATAATATCCATTGTTTCCAATTCCACATTGGCAATGCCTTGCAGGTTTTTCTGTGCTTTGTCAATATTTCTTGCAGGAACTATTACTGTTGCTCCTGCGGCTGTAAGTGTTTTTGTGGTTTCCAAACCTATGCCTGCATTACCTCCTGTTACAATCGCAATTTTTCCTTTAAGGTTAATACCTTTAATTACATCACTTGCCGTTGATGATGCGTTAAATCCAGACCCTATTGGCTTTTGCAACGCTCCCTGATAATTGTTTTGTTCCATTTTTTAATTTGTTTTTGATGGGACAAAAGTAGAAAGCGATAAAGCCATAAGCTTTGTTTAAAAGGCCTAATTTACTTTGTTTAAAAGGTCATCTTGTTTTTATATCTCCGGGAAAAACGAAGACCATGGAAGTACAAAAAAGAAAAGAGTCGCACTTTATTTTTTGTGAAGTGGAAAAGAAAATTTACCCGCTCTGTTAACCCAACGGTTAATAAAATGAGTTGTTATAATACAAATGGCTGAAACGTTCTTTTTACGGAACTTACAGTGTCATTAAATTGTTAAATATGATTGCTACAAGGATTGAATGGTTAAAAGGAATAAAAGGTTGGGTGAACATTTGCAGGGGAAATTAAATTATTATAAGATGTATCTTTGTGGAAACGCAAATTTCATTTGAAAAAAAATAAATTACTTTTAATTCCTGTTTTTATTTTGCTTGCGGCTTCATTGCTTTATTCAAGCTGTGTTTTGTCATTACGCAATGAAAAGATAGTTCCGGCAACTGAAGGGCAGGCTAAGCTGTTTTCTGCCTCCCGTGTACAGAATGATGCGTTGCTGAACGGTGTTCCTGTTTCAGTCCCCGCGGCTGCTTCATTCCAGTTAAGAAACCACTCTTTTAAAAACTCTTTCCACAGTAAATTATTTGTTTTTTCTCCCTCTCCTATTTTGGTTTTGGTAAAACCCTTCCTTTCTTTTAATAAAAATGAAAGGAGTAGCGCTACACTCCATCCATTGCGCCTGCATTTGGCTTTTTGTGTTTTTAGGATTTGATAAATTTTCTTTTTAATTGTTAAGCAGCTTTAATTAACTAAGATCATTTTTTTGATTCTTGGCAGTTATTGCATGAATGTCTATAAAAAATTTATTCTCATCTCTAAATTATTCTCAAATGGAAAAAAATTCTGAAAAAGAAGGTAAAAACAGGGGTAACCTTTATCTTGTACTATTTGTGACAGGTGTTATAGTACTCCTTACAGTGATTAAAATGTTGATTTAAAACAGAAAATTGTTCAGGCAGCCGCATTTTTTATTAAAGTATCTGCCTGAACTTTTATTTTAAAATAGAAATGAATATTAAAATTTAATCTTATTTATTCAATGGAACATACGGAACGAATACTCTTCATTCATCACATTGCTGTTATCGCATTGACAGCGGTGTGCGCAATTATGTGGATTAAAATAAACATTTTAAAAAAGCGCATTCAGGGATTGGAAAAGAATGACAAAGTAAGACTTAACTGACAAATTACATAATGAATCGATTCTGGAAACGAATAATAACAAAAATAATTTTTGGGAACAAAAAGCAGGATGCCGGTGAAGATAAACAATATACGAATTACGAACTTGCAAAAGAATTCCGGGAATTTAAAATCACCATAGTCAGGAATTTCAAAGATTTTATCTTAATAACGCTTGGAATTTTTTCGGCCTCATTCGGCTTTAAAGGATTTCTTTTAACCAACCATTTTATTGACGGAGGGGCTACCGGAATATCATTGTTGATTTCCGCATTAACAAACATACCCCTCTCCTTGTTGATTATTGTAGTAAATATACCTTTCATCATCCTCGGATATAAAGTTATTGATAAAAAATTTGCAATTAAAATGGTTCTTGCCATAGCAGGGCTTGCATTATGTCTTGCAACCGTTTCTTTCCCTGATGTGACAAAAGATAATTTATTGGTAGCCGTTTTTGGCGGCTTTTTTCTTGGCGCGGGTATAGGGCTTTCAGTAAGAGGCGGAGCGGTACTGGATGGAACTGAAGTTTTAGCTATTTATTTAAGCCGTAAACTTGGAACAACTATTGGCGACATTATCATTATCATCAATGTTTTTATTTTTTCTGCTGCTGCCTATTTCCTCTCAATAGAAATAGCACTTTATTCTATGATTACATACCTGGCAGCCTCTAAGACGCTTGATTTTATCATAGAAGGCATTGAAGAATACACGGGTGTTACAATTATCTCGTCCCGTAGTGAATTTATCAGGAAAATGATTACTAATGAAATGGGCAGAGGAGTGACTGTCTATAAAGGCAGGTGCGGATATGGTAAGCATGGTGAATTCCGGGATATGGATATTATTTATACAGTAATAACACGCCTTGAATTGAATAAGCTGAATACAGCAATTGAAAAGATTGACAAGGAAGCCTTTGTGGTGATGAATAGTGTAAAAGATACAAAAGGCGGAATGATTAAAAAAAGACCGTTACAACATTAACATTTATGTGGCTTTATTTAGCGAATAAACTTTTACGAAACAGGTTAGCTTTGATAATAGCGCTTGCGGTGCTTACCCTTTTTATGGCTTACGAAGCAAGCCGTATTCAGCTTTCTTATGAATTCGCGAAAGTATTACCGGTAACTGATCCTGCATACCATGAATATGAAAACTTCAAAAAAATGTTTGGCGAGGATGGAAGCGTCATGGTAATCGGGTTGCAGGACAGTAGTTTTTTTCGCACAGATAAATTTAATGACTGGTTTCATTTAACCAGTACGATTAAAAATATTAATGGAGTACAGGATGTATTGTCAATTGCTAATTTATATAATATTATCCGTAATGACAGCTTAGAGCGTTTCGATTTCAAACCCTTAATAAACAAACCCCTTCAATCACAAACAGAAGTGGACAGCCTGCGCGAAGTCATTTATTCACTTCCGTTTTATAATGATTTAATTATTAATAAGAACACAAATGCCACTATAGTGGCAATAACTTTTAAGAAGCAGGATTTAGATTCTAAACACCGTGTTGAAATAGTTAAGCAGATAAAGAACGAAGCACAGAAATTTTCGGAGAAATACCACATTCCATTGCATTACTCAGGCATGCCATATATACGTACAGCCCTGATGAATAAAGTAGCGGGTGAAATGAAATTATTCCTTCTCCTCGGAGTGCTTATCACTACTACCATACTGTGGGCATTTTTTAGAAGCATCACGTCTGTTTTATTTTCAATCATCATTGTAGCTGTGGGTGTACTGTGGTCAATGGGAATTATTGAATTATTGAATTATAAAATAACTATTCTCACCGGGTTGATCCCTCCTTTAATAATGGTGATTGGCGTACCTAACTGTATTTTTTTAATTAATAAATATCACAGCGAGTTTGCAAAGCACGGAAATAAAATAAAAGCGCTTACGCGAATGATAACCACTACAGGCGTTTCACTTTTCCTGGCAAATATCACCACAGCTATCGGATTTGGCGTTCTTTATTTTACCAATACCGCCTTTCTCACCGAGTTTGGAGTAATCGCAGCGCTCAATGTAATGCTTACTTATTTTATTGCACTTATTTTTATTCCTATTATTCTAAGCTTTCTTCCTGCACCCCGCCCTAAAGAGATGCTGCATCTTGAAGGAAGGCGAATTAACTATGTGCTGAAAATGATTGACCATCTTGTTCATAATTATCGAAAAAGCATTTATACAATCATAACTCTTATCACGCTTATTTCATTGTATGGAATGATGCGCATAGATTTGACGGGCTATGTGGTGGATGACCTCCCTGAACAAGACCCTGTCTATGCAGACCTGCGTTTTTTCGAAACAAATTTTAAAGGAGTGCTTCCCTTTGAAATATTTATTGATACAAAAAAGCCAAATGGCGTTTTTGAAAATAATGCAAGAGTGCTTTACAAAATTAAAACGCTGCAGAAGATGCTGGAAGAATACCCTGAACTTTCAAGAGCGGTTTCAGTAACCGAAGTAATTAAATTTTCCTACCAGGCATACAGAGGAGGAGATTCAAAATATTATGTGCTGCCGGGTATCAGTGAATTAAAAAATCTTAATGATTACGTTTCTACGCTGAAAGGAAATGAAGCCAAGCTGAAATCATTTATTGATTCTTCAAAGCAATATACCCGGATAAGCATTCAAATGGCTGATGTGGGCTCAAAAAAAATAAAAACTTTATTGAAACAAATAAAACCGCAAGTTGATTCAGTTTTTGACAGCAGTAAATATAATGTAAAACTAACCGGGCATAGCCTTATGTTTCTTAAAGGAAACGATTACCTGCTTAAAAACCTTTTTGAAAGTCTTATCATTGAAATAGTGCTCATAGCCCTTGTCGGACTGGCATTATTTCGCTCGGTAAGAATTATTCTTCTGTCTAAGCTGCCCTGCCTGATTCCGCTTGTCATCACTGCCGGAATAATGGGTTTTCTCGATATTCGCTTCAAACCTTCGACCATTTTAATTTTCAGCATTGCGTTTGGCATTGCCTCGGACGGAACTATTTATTTTCTTGCTAAATACAGGCAGGAATTGAAATATCATAAAAGGACTATTTCAGAAGCTGTATCAACAACCATCAGGGAAACAGGATTAAGCATGATTTACACCGCTGTTATTTTATTTTTTGGCTTTGGAATTTTTTCTGCTTCCGGTTTTGGCGGCACCAAAGCTTTGGGAATTTTAATTTCCACAACACTACTCGTTTCCATGCTGACAAATCTCATTTTGCTGCCTAGCATTTTATTGTCAATTGATAATTGGGTGAGTAAAAAAGAAATTGTTACTGCTTCGTTAATTGAGATGGAGGAGGTAGAAGAAGATGTGCGGAGTAAGGACTAATTCTTTTTCGTTTATGAAGATACAAACCTGTGGCTATAACAATTCTTTCTACCAACCTCCATGAAACCTTTACTCTTAAGAAATTATTTAAGCTTTCTGGTGGACTCAGTTGTGAGTGTATAGTTTCAAACTCAGATTTTTAAAAATTCCCTGATTTTTTGTTTATTTCCTACTATCCACACAATATCTCCGTTTTCCATTATCATTCCTGAATCGGGATTTAATATCCGTTCGTTATTTCGTTCAATTCCTACCAAGAGCGCTTTAGCTTTTTCACGTATTCCTGAATTGCGAATGTTTTGTTTGTACAAAGGAGAGTTAGGTGTAATGGTAACATTCATTAATGTAATGTCAGGTGCATGAGATTCCGGGCTTCCATTGAGTGAGGTAAAAGGTTCAAACAAATTTTTAATGCTGTTTAACTGTTCATCAGTACCTATTACTGATATTTTATCGCCAGGATATAAACGTTCATGACGATCAGGTGCTACTATAGTCAGTTTTCCCCGCTCAATGAGGGCAATATTAATTCCATATTTTTCACGAATCGCAAGTTCTTGAAGTTCTTTACCGACAAGCTCTGACTCCGGAGGTATGACAAAATCAGTAAGGTGGGCATCCCATGGGGTTATTTCAGGACGAGCGTTTTGTTTTTCACGTTCATTGAGATTACCCAGGAAACGTTTTTCGATACGCTCATAAAATGCCTGAAGCTTCTGGGAAAAAATAAACGCTGTAATTGCAATAACTATTACAGCACCAACAAATGCAATGAAAGGTGAATAGAATGTATCAAGGAGAAAGCCCAAATGAAATGCACCGATTGTAATGCGTACCATTTCGATGGCAATCAATGGTCCCCGTTTCCATTTATTTGAACCTCTCAGCCATAGATGAGAATAGGACTCTTTTGCAATTCTCCTGAAGGAGAGCGCCCAAACGGGAGGAATAATAAGAATCAACGTTAATATGACTGTAATGAAGGTGCTGTATGCCCCATTTTTAAGCATATCTGAAATAAAAGGATGCAGAAAATTCACAGATAATTCTATGATAGCAATAATAATCACCGAGTGAATAATAATATTTATCAGATAGGAATGGAGTAATTTTTTCCAGTCGCTCACAGCAGATAATTGTTGCGATGCCGAACTATAACTATTAATGGCTGACCGCCATTTTTTTGGTAGTTTTCTTTCTATAAAAAGATAGAATGGTTCTGACTTCTTAATCAGAAACGGAGTTGTCAATGTTGTTACCGCGGAAGCTGCCACTGCAATAGGGTAAAGAAACATGCTTGTTACATTTAAAGAAACACCCAATGAGGCAATTATAAACGAGAATTCACCAATCTGAGCGAGACTCATGCCCGCCTGAACAGAATGTTTTAAGGATTGTCCTGATAGCAATGCTCCGGCAGTAGTAGCAATCAATTTTCCGAAAATAGTGACCAATGTGATGATAATTACCGGGAAAGAATATTCCACAAGCACTTTTGGATCAAACATCATCCCGACAGAAACAAAAAAGATGGCAGCGAAAAGATTTTTCACAGGTTTGATAACATGTTCGATATGTTCAGCCTGTGTTGTTTCTGCAAGAATAGAACCCATGATGAAAGCTCCCAAGGCAGCCGAGAAGCCCACAT
Organism: Bacteroidia bacterium; assembly: GCA_035275625.1. Lineage (GTDB taxonomy): Bacteria > Bacteroidota > Bacteroidia > AKYH767-A > OLB10 > DATEMK01. Next base: position 3,256 of record DATEMK010000452.1, on the reverse strand, counting down.
TTACGGCAAGCATTACCATAAGAAGACATAGCGCCACTGAAACAATGAGCAACGTTTCATCATTCATTAACTTGCGGGTACGTTTAAGAAAAGTGGGGACAAAAAATATTCCGGCTAAAAACCATAAAACCAAAAAGAATCCAAGCTTTAACAGTTGCATAATAAGCTCACCGCCTTCAAATTGCTGGCTTACTGCCAATGTAGAAAGCAACACCAGCAACACAATGGCAAGCAGGTCTTCTACAATTAAAATTCCGAATACAAGGTTTGCAAATTTTTTTGTGCGCGCACCGGCTTCTTCAAAAGCCCTAATGATAATAGTGGTTGATGACATAGAAAGTATGGCTCCAAGGAAGATACTATCCATCATTGACCATCCTAATAGCTTTCCAGTGAGATAGCCCGCCCCTATCATCATAACAATTTCAACTATTGCAGTGATAGAAGCCGAGCCGCCAACCTTTATTAGTTTTTTAAAACTGAATTCAAGCCCGAGGCTGAAAAGTAAAATAATAACACCGATTTCCGACCAGATTTTAACTCCTTCCTCGTCCATCACAGTGGGCAGTATCGAAATATGAGGCCCTACCAAAAAGCCGGCAAGGATGTATCCCAGCACTAAAGGTTGTTTTATTTTTTTAAAAACAAGCGTTGTGATAGCCGCAAAGGCAAGTATAAGCCCGAGATCAGTAATTAATTGCGGCAGATGAGTCATAAGCGTTATTGTCTGAAATTAAAAAAAAATTATACGCGCTTCTGTATCTGGTCAGTTGATTGGAAATAATCTTACTCAGGAATTGCCAGCAATGGAATTTTGCTGTGGAATGCCATTTTTTTTGTAAGACTGCCTTTAAACAACCTTTGAAACAAGTTGTGCCTTCGTGGTATCATTATTAAAATATCGATTTTTTTCTCATCAATGAACTTGTTTATCCCTTCTTCAATTTCGTTTCCATAAAAATCTGTGTAGGAATGTATTGCCGCACCAAGATAATTACACAGCGTAACTAATTCATTTGACGGGCCAGGTGCATCCATCTTCTTTGTGTGGTCTTTTACGTGAAAGATCTGAATACCTGCATTCAATATTCCGGTAAACAATTTGAGAATATCTAACCTGGACATATCCTGAATGGATTCTTGGTCATAAGCAAATCCCAAGTTCTTTATCTCTTTGAATCGAGCCTGTCGCGGAATCGCTAAAACAGGTTGCTTCGAGAGTTCAATAACATTCCCCGTGTTGCTGCCAATAATAATTTCTTTAAGACCACTCGCACCATTTGTTCCCATTACTGTCAGGTCTGCATTTTGGGATTGAATTATTTCCGGAAATTCTATCATCCAATATCGTCCGGCTGTTTTAATTTCATAGTCAACATTTTTTAATTCAGTCATTTCAAATTCCAAATTTTTTAATTGTTGTTCTGCAAATTCGATATTTTCTTTAACGATATGTGGATTTGACACAAAAGGTACCCTCGCTGACACTAAAGGAATATGGTAAATGTGTAAAATTATGATTCTGGCATTCGTCTTTTTGGCAAAAACTATAGCATATTCAAGAGCATTTTTTGCCGGTTCAGAAAAATCAGTGGGGACCAAAATTGTTTTTATTACCTGCATTTAATCATTCTTTTTTGCATTCCGATACTGAAGGAAAATCTTATTTTATGAAGTGATGTGCTAAACATTAATTTATACTTCCACCACAGGCCTCTCCCGTTGGAGAGGGAGTGGTGGATACCAGAAAAGATGAAAAAAACTACTCTGCAATATTTGTACTGACATCATTTAATTTATATCAGAAGAATTTGTAAATTTGTTCTACAAATTCTTCTTCAAGCTCTTTTTGAGTAATTCCTCTTTTCAAAATTTCAATTTTCAGATTTACGATTTCAAAATCAACTTCACTAAGCTGTAATTCAAGTTCCACTACCTCTCCAAAAATATGCCTTCCTTTTTTCGCTTTAATCGTCTTTGTTTCATTATTGATTTCTTTTATTTTATAATCCTTATAGGCACAAAAACCCGGAAGTTCTTTAAAAACAACATCCATTTTTCTAATCAACATCACTCTTTCCATAATTCGTTATCATTTTAATTGTTTAAGAAAAGGCACCTTGCCGGTTAAGCAAGGTGCAACCTAAGCTGACTATGAAATACTATCATTATCATTTCAATTCGAATTTTTTGGTGGCAAGAGGAATATTGTCAGCTAAAAGTGTAATAGCATATAAACCTTTGCCGAGCTTATGGGTGTTATCAATTCTGATATTAACTTGAGTTTCTGAATTGTCATAGTTGACAGTTTGAGAGCCTATGATTTCACTACTAATTCCGCGCCTGTAAGTTATCTGAGCACCTTGGCTTATCAGTGTTGCGGTAATGTGTTTTTCACCGGGAATAGCAAATACATTTTCTATTAAATCAAACGTAATATCAAAATGATGGGTCTTTCGGGCTTTGAATGTAGGAACTTGCTTTCCCCCGGAATGAAGCCTTAAAGGTGTTACAATGATATTATATGCTTTAAGGTGTCCTGACTTTTCAATTTTCTCTTTAATATCATTGGGCAAACCGCTGTAATTTTCCTGCAAATCGATAAACGCCTGCCTCGTTAGTTCATCCCCCTGTTCCATCTCTGCTATCTGCGAGTACAGTTTTTTTCTTTCTGATTTCAGGTCAGCAATTTCATTTTTTAAATCAGGGATGTTTTCAATTTGTTTTGCAAGTATCTTATTCTGGTTTTCACTGTTCTCAAGAGCTGAAGTTTTTAACGTTATTAATTTATCTAATTCATCTTTTTGATTGTTCAGGTTCTGTAAATTGTTTTTTGCTGCATCAAATTCTTTCAATACCTGTAGTTTTTCTGCTATCTCCTTTTCGGTTTTAAGAAGCTCTGCATTTTTTGCTTCTACGACCCGTGTCAGTCGAATTTTTAAAAAAATATTGAACACTATTGAAGCTGCAAGAAATCCAATAATGATAAGCCATAACTTGCTGAGTTTTACAATTTTTTTTTCTTTCAGCGCGAACTCTTCCATCTTATCCTCGTAATAATTATAATGATCCATTTTTTAGAATACAAAATTGAAACAGCACTATTAAAATGGGATTAAAACAGGATTAAAAGGTGGTTAAAATTTACCTGGCACGATGAAAAATCAAACGTTAAAAGATATTTTAACCCGTGTCCCTTTGTAAAGTTGCGACTCAATTGAAAATGCTCCCCCGTGTAACTCTATTATTTTAGATA
>DATEMK010000451.1:0-2072 GCA_035275625.1 Bacteroidia bacterium | reverse complement strand
TCCATATTTTATTTCCATGAAGGCTCATTCCGGTATGTGAATAATGAATGCCTAAAGCCTGCGCAACGCTTCCCGGACCTTTGGTTAATGTTTTATCTGCTGATTTCTTTTTTCTTCTTTTCAGCATTTCATCAATGCCATGAGTAGGATGGATGCTTCTGATTAAAACTGCATGAGGGATTTCTTTTGCATTGGTGACCACATTAAACAGCGAATGAATTCCATAGCATAAATATACATAAGCAGTTCCTCCTTCGTTAAACATTATTTCAGTTCGCTCTGTCCTTCGTCCTCCGTAAGCATGGGAAGCACGGTCAACAATCCCATTGTAAGCTTCTGTTTCAGAAATTATACCTCCTGTAATTTTACCATTGAATTTTGTAAATAGATGTTTTCCTAAAAGCTCTTTTGCAATTTGAACAACATCTTCTCTCAAATAAAAATCCTTTTTCAGTTTAGACACGCTGACTTTAACCCTTATATACTAAATTTCAATTTTCAATTTTCAAATTTCAAACTCTAAACTATACGTAATTCGTAAATTCGTTGATGTCAATCCATCCATTTCAATTCATCTCCATTCACATAACGCAGCTGATCATTATCGAGCAGCCATTGAATTGTTTGTATGGCTTTATCATCATTCGAAACTTTTAAATCAGAAACGAGATTCTGTAAAGTGAGCGTGCGTTGTAAAGTGAGTGCGCGTATTTTTTCACTGATTCCTGTAAATTCAATTTCATTCAGCTGCAGTTTATTTCTTTCCCTGCAATAATCACAGGAACCGCAGCGCTGTTCTGTTTTCTCACCGAAATAATTCAACAGCATCATGCTCCTGCATTTGTGCAATGTAGTGACATAGCTTAAAACAGAATCAGCCCTTATTATAAATCTTTTTTTACGGTCTTCAAGATGTTCCCTGCTGATCATAACATCATCACTGTCCACCCGGGGTTGTGTAAATACAAGCTGCGGTTTATCCGTTTGAGGTTCGTAATTTAAAATGCCGATCTTTTTCAGGTAATTCAAATTTTTGAAAACCTGTGAAATATCAATTCCGGCCCTTACTGAAATTTCTTTTTCATTGATGTTTACAAAATCATCAAAAACACTTTCATAAGAACGCAAAATAGTTTTTATAAAATGATCATAAGCGGGCTGCTCCACCTGGAATTTATACAGTTCCATATTAGTCACTGTGAAATGCAGCCGCGAAGGCAGGTAAGCCGAATCACTCACTGCTATATAATCATCCATCTCCAATATTTTAATGCAGTTAAAAACACGCAGCGAATCCAATCTGTAATGATTGCAAAAATCAGCGACATTAAAATTAAAGCTCACTCCCTGTCCTGTTCCGGTGGGGACCTGGAGGTAGTTTGCAATGGTATGATAGACACTTCTTATTTGCTCAACAGCGGGGAAAGCAAGATTAAATCTTCTTTCCATTTCTACCCGGTCTGTTTCAGAAAAGAAGATAACAGCATAAGCCGCTTTTTCATCACGCCCTGCGCGGCCTGCTTCCTGGTAATACGCTTCGAGAGAATCAGGTAAATCAAGATGGATGACTGTTCGAACATCCGGTTTGTCAATTCCCATCCCGAATGCATTGGTGGCAACAATCACTCTTGTTTTATTATTTATCCAGTCAAACTGTTTTTGATTTCGTGTTTGTGTATCTAAACCCGCATGATAATAATCAGCGCTGATTTTATTTTTGACAAGCAGATCAGCAATCTCTTTTGTCTTTCTCCGGTTGCGGACATAAATAATTGCTGTTCCGTTTACCTTATTGAGAATGTTAATTGTTTTCTGAAATTTATCTTCATTGTAAAGAACCACATAAGAAAGATTTTTCCGCTCAAAACTTTTAATGAAAATATTTTCCTTTTTGAAAAGTAATTTTTGCTGAATATCCTTTTGCACTTCAGGAGTAGCCGTTGCAGTGAGTGCAAGCACAGGAACTGAAGGATGCAATTCTCTTATTTCTGCAAGTCGTAAATAAGGCGGACGGAAATCATAACCCCACTGCGAAATGCAGTGCGCTTCATCAATGGCAAATAAATTTACCT
>DATEMK010000450.1:0-15124 GCA_035275625.1 Bacteroidia bacterium | reverse complement strand
TTCATCACTTTAAAACTATTAAAAACAAACAACTGTCCGCTTTCGATACAATCAGTGTGCGGTTGTGATGCAGTATCTTTAATAAGTAAAAGGCATTTATAACTGTAAATTTGCATTCATGTAAATCTAAAAATTATAATGCATCGCTACAAAAATTTAAGCCTCAACAGCGGAGTAACTCATTACTCAATCGGGAATGATTTTATCGAAGTAAAATTTAAAAACAAACCTGCAATTTATATTTACAGTTATTCAATCAATGGCAAAGAACACATTGAGAAAATGAAAAAATTAGCAGCCAAAGGACAAGGATTGAGTACCTATATTTCGCAGCATCCGGAAGTGAAAAACCATTTCATCAATCAATAACCCAAACTGTACTTCATTTCAAATAATTACCTTCGCGTGAATGTCAAATGTCATTCGATTAATTAAAATTATAATACGGCATTATTCGTTTATTCCGTCATGTTAAAAAAATCTTCCGTCCTTATAATTGATGACGACACCGATGTGCTCACTGCCGTAAAGCTTTTATTAAAAACAGAAGCAAGCGAAGTCGTTACAGAAAAGAATCCGCAAAATATTCTTTCGTTAATCGGCAAACAAAAATTCGACATCATCCTTTTGGATATGAATTTTTCCGCTTCGGTCAATACCGGCAACGAAGGATTGTACTGGCTTAAGCGCATAAAAGAATTGCGCCCCGAGTCATCCGTCATTATGATAACTGCTTATGGCGACATTGACCTTGCCGTGAAATCATTAAAAGAAGGCGCTTCCGATTTTATTTTAAAACCCTGGCAAAACGAAAAATTGCTTGCAACGATTAACGAGATTTTACGAGACAAAAAAAATATAAAGGAAAACACATCGCAGAAAAAAGACAGCCAGTCAATTTTCGGGAATGAATTAATCGGCCGTTCGGAAGTAATGGAAGGAATTTTTTACAAGATTGAAAAAGTTGCACCAACTGATGCCAATATTCTTTTGCTTGGCGAAAACGGCACAGGAAAAGACATCATTGCAAAAACCATTCACCAATATTCTAACCGTTCAGCAAAACCTTTTGTGAAAGTGGATGTGGGTGCATTGACAGAAACATTATTTGAATCAGAATTATTCGGTCATAAGAAAGGCGCTTTCACGGATGCGCGCGAAGACCGTGAAGGACGTTTTGAATCAGCAAATGGCGGAACGTTATTTTTAGATGAGATTGGAAATATTTCTTTATCACAGCAGGCTAAGCTGCTCACAGTTTTACAAAACAGGCAGGTTACGCGCATTGGCTCCAATCAGCCTCTGCCAATTGATATTCGCTTAGTATGTGCAACCAATGTTCCCTTGAGCGAGCTTGCAAATGAAAACCGTTTCAGGAAAGATTTAATTTATCGCATTAATACTATCGAAGTAGAAGTTCCCCCGTTACGGAAAAGAAAAGATGATATCATTCTTCTTGCCAAACATTTTCTTGAAGTCTATTCAGAAAGATATTTCAGAAGCACTATACAATTTGATGAAGCGGCAATTGAAAAGCTCCGTCACTATCATTATCCCGGAAACGTGCGCGAGTTGCGTTACATTATCGAACGTGCAGTTATCATGGTAGAAGGAAATCTTCTCAAAGCCGAAGATTTAATTTTTTCACCCATCGAATCTTCCACCGAATTTCAAAATGACCCCAATGATTATAAATTAAGCACTGTTGAAAAAAATACTATCATGCGAGCCATAGAAAAAAATAATGGAAACATCACCAAAGCCGCAAAAGAATTGGGATTAACCCGCACAGCATTGTACAGGCGCATCAGCAAATATGACATATAAAAATTTCGGAAGAGGAATACTTGTAAGGGTGCCGTTGTTATTTCTTGCACTTGTTGCTGCAGCATGGTTCATTGTGCACGAAAACTATTTGACATTCGGAATTGCAGCGTGCCTTGTTGCTTATTTAACTTACGATTTATTTCGTTTCAATAAAAAAGCAAAAGAAGAAATTGAACAGTTTGTAGAATCTGTTCACTACCGTGACTTCTCGCGTTACTTTGATATGAAGCACGCACCCGTAGAATTAAAACCATTTCGAAAAGGGTTCAATGAAATAAATTCCACGTTCAAAGTTATCATCCGTGAAAAAGAAGCGCAGCATCAGTACATGCAAAAGATTCTTGAACTGGTTGATACAGGAATTATTTGTTATGAAGAGGAAGAAGGCGAAATCATCTGGATAAATGAATCTCTGAAAAACCTGCTTGGCATTCCTTACCTGAAAACAATTTATTACCTGCAAAGACGTGATGGAGAACTTTTTCAAAATATTTTATCGCTCAAGCCCGGAAAAAATAAAGTGGTCACCATAAAAAAAGAACTGAACGAAATCAAAGTGCTGCTTTCGTCCACCATTTTTCAGACGGAGGGAAAAACATATAAGCTCATTGCTTTTCAAAATGTGAACGAAGCATTAGATGAAAATGAATCCCGCGCCTGGCACAGGTTGTTAAGTGTCATGACACATGAGATAATGAATTCTGTTGCACCTATTTCCTCCCTCGCAGATACTCTTAAGAATCGTTTACAGGATTCCAAAAATGGTGATGGAAATACCCAGGGTTCACTGGAAGATATCGAACTGGGAATTGATACGATAAAACATCGCAGCGAAAGCCTTATGCGTTTTGCACACACCTATAGAAATCTTAATAAGATTACAACTCCGAATCTGCAGAAGGTTTTTGTCCGTGATTTATTCGAACGGCTGCATCAATTGATGCAGCCGCTTTTTGAGCAAAAGAATATCGAGATGGAAGTTATTCTTAAAGACCCCGGCATTTCCTTAATGGCTGACACAAGTTTGTTAGAGCAGGTGCTTATTAACTTACTTACGAATGCTATGAATGCAGTAAAAGAAAAACCTGATCCGCAGATCACATTATCAGCGTCAGAAACAAATAAAAATAAAATAGCAATTAAAGTGAGTGATAATGGTGTGGGAATACCCGCTCAAAATCTCGATAAAATATTTATTCCATTTTTCAGTACCACAAACAGCAGTGGAATTGGCCTCAGCCTTTGCAAACAGATTATGATGGTTCATAACGGGAACATACAGGTGCAGTCTGTAGAGGAGAAAGGGACTTCAATCTGGTTGTTGTTTTAGGCGTCATTTTAACATCAGTGCGCTGTACTGGACTCGAACCAGTGACCCCTACCTTGTCGAGGTAATGCTCTGAACCAACTGAGCTAACAGCGCAAATAATTTTTAATTAATCAGAACTCTGTTTTTTTATTTCCTGCATCCACTTCTTTAATAAACTTAACTAATCCTGTCATATACACTTGCTGATCGTCATACATGGACATGTGACTTCCATTGGGGCAGTAAAGATAGCTTCCATTCTGAACTTGCGTTGACATCCAATTCATGTGTTCCGGATCCATGGTATCATTTTTTGAACCAACAGTCAAAACAGGAACAGAAATTTTTGGCAGTTCAGCTTTAATATCCCACTTCTCTAACTTGCCTGATATTCCAAACTCACTGGGTCCCTGCATGGACACATATAATGACTGGTTCATTTTGTTAAACGAACGTGTCATGGGTTCGGGCCACTGATCCATTGGAATCCTGCAAATGTGCACCGTATAGAAATTAGGCATAAGCAATTCCATGTATCGCGGATTTGCAAAATCTTTTTTTGCTTCAAGCATCCTGATGGAATCAAGAATTAGAGGATTCATTTGTTTCGCTAAAACTTCGTTTGCATATTTACCATAGTCAGGTGCGCTTGCCATCATGTTTGAAATGATCAGGCCTTTTAAATTATCCTGGTACTTCAATGCATACTCCATAGCAAGAATGCCTCCCCAGGAATGTCCGAGCAAATATAAATTTTCTTTACCAAGATTTAAAGATTTACGAACCTGTTCTACTTCTTCTACATAACGCGGAAGATCCCAAAGTGAAGTATCACCCGGGTTATCGGAATTTCCGCATCCTAACTGGTCATAATAAATAAATTCAAATCCTTCTTTCGGGAAAAAATTTTCAAAACATTCAAAATATTCGTGCGTGCAGCCGGGACCGCCATTCAGCAATAAAACTTTTATTTCAGGATTATTTCCAAAGCGTTTCGTCCATACATTAAATTTTCCTTTTGGTGTTTCAACAGGAATTACCTTTACATTCCCGTTTTGTACTCCCATTTCTTCGCTTTTGAAATAACTTAAACCGGGAGATGTATCCTTCAATTTTTCCGGTTGTTCGGAACAGGAAAAAATTAAACACATTGCAGCCATTGGCAGAATGGACATTATTTTTCGAACTGCTTTCATGGATTTTACTTTATTATTTAGCCATTTCAAGTATAACTCTGATGATCATGCTGCCACCGTAGACAACGAGCGACAGGCCGGCAATCCTGTTTAGCAATATCAGCGATTTTGCAGTTATTATTTTTTTAAGCCGGTTAGCAAGATACGCTTTAATCAAGTCAGTGCATAAAACTGTTCCAAGAGTAAATGCATAAAAAACAAATGTATCGGCAGAAGTGAATTGTTCTTTGACAGGAATAGTGCTTGCAACAACAAACCAGAATAATAATACAGACGGATTTACTGAATTAAGCATGAACCCTTTTGCAAAGAAGAGCATTCGCGGGTGAGGATTGTCAGCAAATTCCAATGATTCAGCAGAGACTCTTGTTTCTTTGAAAATTAAAATTGTACCAAAACCTGCAATCACAATTCCTCCAATAATTCCGGTGGCATCTTTATATTCGTTTAAGTAAAGTACGAATGAACTGCCGAAATAAGCAAGCATGATGAAGAACACATCGCTCATCATTACCCCGATAGCGGTGATGGCAGCAGGAGCAAAACCTCTTTTAATGCTTGTATTAAGGATGAAAAAAAATACAGGACCTACCATAATGGCTATGACCAAACCAAGACCAAAGCCTTTAATTACCGGGTCTAACATAGTTGTGAGCAAAATTAGATTCGCTAAAAATAAAAAAGCATTTTGAAATGGGCAAGGTGGTGGCGAAATAAGTTATGCGTGACCGGGAAATTTTGAATCAGGTATAAAACCAATTAGTAGAAAAAAAAATCATACAACACTTCTTTCTTTCGCAACAAATTTCTCCCACTCATCAAATTGCGGCTTTTTCATTACGCGCGGAAATTTATTTTGTGCACCGACTTTTCCCTGTTCCTTGAGCCAGTTATAGAAAATGCGTGATGGAATTATTTCAACCAATACTTCTTTCAGCGCTGAAATTCTTTCTACACGGTAATCATCGTTCAGGATTTTTAATTTTTCATCCAGCTTAATTTTTAAAACAGTTTCTGCAACCTGGTTGTCTGTTCCGATGTACCATTTGTGTGCGAACAAGGAACCATATTTTATTCCTGAAACAACAAATTCATTAATGCTTATATCCAGTTCATCGGAAACCATCTCAATTGCTTTGTTCATATTGTCAATGGAAAGATGTTCACCGCACAGGCTGAGGTAATGCCTGGTGCGGCCGACAATTTTTATTTCGCATTTTTCTTTGTTCGTGAACTTAATTACATCACCGATTAAATACCGCCATGCACCGGCACAGTTTGAAAGAAGCAATGCATATTCTTCGTCTTCTTTTACTTCATTCAGCAAAAGCGATTTTGGTTTTCGAATAAGTTCGCCTTCCGTGTTGAAATTTTCATTATTGAACGGGACAAACTCGTAAAAAATTCCATTGTTCAAAATTAAACGCATATCCGTATTGGGTTCATCCTGGAAAGCAATGAATCCTTCTGATGCGAGATATGTCTCAATATAAATTAAAGGTTTGCCCAATAATTCTTCAAATCCTTTTTTATACGGTTCGAATGAAACACCGCCATGTGTATAAATGGTCAGGTTGGGCCATATTTCATGAATGTTTTTTAAATTATAATGAGCAATTATTTTTTCCAACAGCAGTTGAACCCATGAAGGAACACCCACAATAACCCCGATATTCCAGTCTTTGGCTTTCAACGTAATTTCTTCAAGCTTTGCATTCCAGTCTTTCTTTTTAGCAATTTTTTTTCCGGGTTTATAAAAGTGCTGGAACCAGAATGGTAATCTGCTTGCTGTGATTCCGCTTAAATCCCCTTCAAAATAACTTCCTTCCCGATGCAAATGCGTACTGCCGCCCAGCATTAAAATTCCTGTTTCAAAAATTGATTCCGGAATATTATAATTGGCGAGCGTTACAATTTGCCTGACGCTCGCTTTCTGAATTGCATTTACCATTTCGCGTGTAACAGGTATGTGCTTGCTTGATGAGTCCGAAGTTCCGGAGCTTAACGCAAAATACTTTACACGGCCGGGCCAGCAAACGTCTTCTTCATTGTGCAAACATTTGTTCCACCATTTGGAAAAAATGGAATTGTAATCGTGAACAGGAACAGCGGCACGAAATTTATTTACAAAATTCCGGCTCTTAAGTGTATCGGAAAAATTATAGGTCTGACCGAAAAAAGTAAACTCCGCTTTGCGCAATAATTTTTTAAGAACTCTTTTCTGGTAGCGTTCGGGTGTCCGCCATTCGATATTTATGCTGTGGCGAAGCTCAATTCCTCTTTTAATAATGCTACCGAGTAGGGGCATGTTGATTTAGGATTTAGGATTTACGATTTAGGATTTTTTAAATCGTTTTCACAATCATATCTAAGCTTCTACTAACTCCATGTTCTTTATAATTTCGTTGCCGAATTCAGAACATTTTAAAAGTGTGGCATTATCCATCTGCCGGTGAAAATCGTAAGTTACACGTTTTGCGGCTATGCTGCGTTCCATCCCCTTATAAATTAAATCAGCGGCCTGGTTCCAGCCGAGATGTTCAAACATCATAGCGCCTGATAAAATTACAGAACCCGGATTTACTTTATCCTGCCCGGCATATTTGGGAGCTGTTCCATGAGTGGCTTCAAATATTGCATGGCCGGTGATGTAATTAATATTTGCACCGGGAGCAATTCCTATTCCGCCAACCTGTGCAGCAAGAGCGTCACTTAAATAATCGCCATTCAGATTCAAAGTGGCAATCACTTCAAAATCTTCCGGCCGTGTCAGCACCTGTTGTAATGTTATATCGGCAATGGAATCTTTAATCAGAATTTTTCCTGAAGCAAGCGCAGCTTTTTGTTCGTCATTAGCAGCTGCTTCACCTTTTTCTTTTTTGGTTTTTTCCCATTGGTTCCAGGTATAAACTTTATCAGCAAAATATTCCTGAGCAACGGCATATCCCCAATCGCGAAAAGCGCCTTCTGTAAATTTCATGATGTTACCTTTATGCACCAGTGTAACTGATTTGCGTTTATGTTTGATCGCATAAGAAATGGCGCTGTGAATAAGACGCACACTTCCACTCCAGCTTACCGGTTTTATTCCGATTCCTACCATTACATCATTTTTAATATTGGGAGCGCCCACCATCTTCCAGAATTCCGCTGCTTTGTCCGCTGTTCCAAAACGGATTTTAGTAAACTCTTTCGGAAATTCTTTTTCAATAAAATCAAGCACCTTTTTCGATTCGGGACTACCGGCTGCGAATTCTATTCCGGCATAAATATCTTCCGTGTTTTCACGAAAAATTACCATATCTACCGCACCGGGATTTTTTACGGGCGAGGGGACTCCTTCAAACCAGCGAACCGGCCGGAGACAAACAAATAAGTCAAGAATTTGCCGCAACGCCACATTCAGTGACCGGATTCCTCCGCCTACGGGAGTGGTAAGCGGTCCTTTAATCCCCACAAGGTATTCTCTGAAAGCAGTGAGCGTTTCATCAGGAAGCCAGTTGCCTGTTTTATTAAATGCTTTTTCTCCAGCAAGAACTTCTTTCCAGGTAATTTTTTTCTTTCCGTTATATGCTTTTTCAACGGCTGCATCCATTACGCGGACAGAAGCCGCCCATATATCAGGTCCGGTTCCGTCACCTTCAATGAATGGAATTACCGGCTGGTCGGGAACATTTAATTTTCCAGTGTTGTCCCTGGTGATTTTGTTTTCGCTCATGGTTTATTTTTGATTTTAATAGTGGCGCAAAAGTAGGAATTTAGGCGCGTTAAAACTCAAGGTCAAATTGCTTTCTCAGGGTATCCAACGCAGGATTTTTTTCTGCCATCTTCATGAATTTTTCTTTTGGCGTGTATGCTTCATCAGGCCTGGCTTTTAATTCAATTACGGCAGAAGTAATTTTAATTTGAGTGTTACGAAGCTTTTTTTTCAGAAATGGAAGCAGGGATATTTGCTCTGAAAACAATTCATCCGCCTGCATTTTATTATCTACCGTAATTTCTATGATGAAATTATCTTTCAATTCAGGTTTTCGCTTATTCATTGTACTGAACAATTGTTTTCGTCCTGCCTCACTCACTTTTTTCGCATATTCACTCCATGCTTCCTGCAATTCACCAGGTGTAAAATTTATATCTTCATAAGAAGCCGGCAGGGGTTCATTCACTTTATTTTCTGCTTCTTTTCTTTCCTCGGTAATTTTTGTTGCCGATGGAAGTTTTATCGAAGGCGTTTTCGCAGTTGAAGTCAATTGCGGCTTTTCAATAACAGGTATTATTTCCTGAACAGGAGACGGGGGTGCTGCTGCTGTTTTAATTTCGTCCGGTTTTTTTAACGAACTTTTTTGCGTATCAGCAACAGGATTAGCAGGAATATTTTTTAAGGTGATCTGATCTTCAGTTTTTTTTTCTGAAGTACTGTTCATTTGCAGCCTGCACATTTTCATCAATGCAATTTCTACATGCAAGCGCTGGTTTTTTGACGAGCGGTATTCCACATCGCACTTGTTTGAAATATCCAGCAGGTGAAATAATAACTGTGAGGGAGTTTGCTGAGATTGCTTCTTATATTTTTCTTTTATGTTTTTGCTTACCTCCAGTAATTGTAAGGTGGATGAATCTGTACAAACCAGCAAATCACGAAAATGGCTGCTCAACCCGTTTATGAAATGATGCCCGTCAAATCCGTCACTTAACAATTCATTAAAAGTTAAAAGTATCGAAGAAAGGTTTCCGGCAAGAATATCGTCTGTGATTCTGAAATAATAATCGTAATCAAGAATGTGTAGATTATTGATAACGTCTTTATAAGTGACTTTGTTTCCGGCAAAGCTCACAATCTGGTCAAATGTAGAAAGCGCATCGCGCAAAGCGCCATCGGCTTTTTGCGCGATGATGTGCAATGCATCAGGTTCAGCCGTTACATTTTCCTGTTCTGAAATCCATTCCAGGTGTTTTGCAATGTCATCCACTTTTATCCTGTTGAAATCAAAAATCTGGCAGCGTGATAAAATGGTGGGAATAATTTTATGCTTCTCCGTTGTGGCAAGAATAAAAATAGCATAGGAGGGAGGCTCTTCCAATGTTTTCAGGAAGGCATTGAACGCTGCCGCTGATAGCATGTGAACTTCATCAATAATATAAATTTTATATTTTCCCAATTGAGGAGGAAAACGAACCTGCTCAACCAAACTCCTGATATCCTCCACTGAATTATTGGATGCTGCGTCCAGCTCATATATATTAAAGGACTGGTTATTATCAAACGAAACACAAGATTCACATTTATTGCAGGCTTCAGTATTTTCCGACAGGTTGGTGCAATTAATGGTTTTTGCAAGAATGCGTGCACAGGTTGTTTTTCCAACGCCCCGCGGACCACAAAAAAGGAAGGACTGTGCAAGATGCTTGCTCTTTATTGCATTCTTAAGCGTAGTGGTTATAGCCGCCTGGCCTATAACTGTATCAAATGTTGCAGGTCTGTATTTTCGGGCTGAAACAACAAATTCATTCATCTTTTTCGATTTTTCTTACAACTTTTTAACTGGTGGTATCAGACAGACAAAATTACAAAAAGAATGAACCCGGGGAAAATTCGCTGAAAAGTTTGGAATGGAGTTAAATTTTTTGACAATAAAACAGTTATTCTTTCACCCCCGTTATTCCCTTATTTACCAAAAATGCAGGGCAGGCGCGCATTTGATGCCTGTATATTTGATTCAACAAAATAATAATTCTAAAACACAAATAATATGGTAATCGTCTCAATCATCATTGTCGCAGCAGGTCTCTTCTTCATTATCCAGGAAAACATTGCGGATCATCAAAAAGCAAAGTAAGGCAATCTTAACTCTTTAAAACACAAAAAATCATGGTAAGCATTGATAAATTCAATAAGCTTTCGTTAGATGAGAAAGCCTGGTATATCTGGAATGGAGCAGTGTTTCTTCATGTCCATGAAGATAAAAAATACCGGTACAATTTATTTTATATGAATAATTATTATATTGAGCTTTTGTACAACAATGAAAGCAATGAAATTGATAAAATCCGTGCGTTCTTTTCGGATTCGTTCTTAAATCCGTACCTGGAAAATATCAATATTGTTGAGCTTATGAATTAGCTCTGATTTTAATTATAAAAGATTAAAAAGTACCATTCTTGAAATTATAACAATCAAATCATTGAAATTTTTACTCGTTTTTGCTTCTGCTTTTTCAAAATAAACTTTTTCAGAATCAACATTCGGAACAGCGCTTCCTATTTCATTTGAAACCATAAGGCCCTCCGGTCTTTCAGCAGTAATTTCAACTACAGGAAGGTTTACTACAGCAATGAAATTTCCTTTGTAAAGAACAGCCAATACTTTGTTAGATTCAGGAAAATCAGCAGAAATAACTACTTCAGGCAGAGTAACAACAGGCAGGTTATTTTCATTTGTTTTTCGCCATGCAAATGAATGGGTGCTTGCTCTTTCAGCAGAAATTACCACTTCAGGTAAATCCATTATCATGGTAATGCCATTTTTCGTAACCAGGGATTTTAATTTATAACCCGGAGTCTTTCTCTCTCCTGTAATTACGACCTCAGGCAAATCAACAACTGCAATTGTTGTTTTTCCTTTCCTGGCAGCCTGAACCATATTTTTTGTATTTCTTTCTGCACTGATAGTTACCACCGGCAACATAACTATGGGAATTATTTTTCCTTTGTGTATAGTGGCATGAACAAAATGTCCATTACCATGCACAACAACACAGGTTTTTTTCAAAGAAGAATGCTTTTTAAAGTTTTCTTCTCCGAAAATGGCTCCCTTAGTTAATGCATTGGCGGTAAGGATAAGGATCAGAGTGAGCGAGAGGTTTTTTAAAGTTCTCATTTTATTTAAGATTTAGTAACAGGTTTGAAGACGGAATAAGAATTTTTGATAATTTGATGATGCAAAGATATATGTTAAAGATGGTAGTATGCAACACATAGTACTTAATTTTTTGTTAAAATGTGTTAAAGTATTGTTAATGAATGAGAAAATTTTTTCTATTTTAATCATTGAAGTACCTTTTACAATGATTAAGATGGCGTGAGTGAAGGAAAAGTTACAGAAAAAAAGTTATTTTTTAGTTAAAACCAGAATTTAAAGAAAAAAAGCGGCTGGGAAATTTAATATTGAACTCCAAACGAACTCATCATTTCTCTATCAGCTTTTCTAATTCATACATCTCATCACGCAAACGGGCAGCTTCAATAAAATCAAGCTCTTTAGCTGCTTTTTCCATTTTACGCTTTGTATTCGCAATAGCTTTTTGCAATTGGTCTTTATTCATGTACATAATAACAGGATCAGCGGCAACACTTACTTTATCATTTTCCACATATGCTTTCACTTCTGCTTTTCCTGCACCGGCAACGGTGGTTTGTGACATAATATCTGCTTTTGATTTTACTAAACCAACAGGAGTAATGTTATGCTTAAGATTATAAGCAACCTGTTTTTCCCTCCTCCGGTTGGTTTCATCAATGGTCCTCTGCATGGACTCAGTTATCTTATCTGCATACATAATTACGCGCCCGCTCAAATGCCGCGCAGCACGGCCGGCAGTTTGCGTCAATGACCGGTTGGATCTTAAGAATCCTTCTTTATCGGCATCAAGTATTGCAACAAGTGAAACTTCAGGCAGGTCGAGGCCTTCTCTTAAAAGATTTATTCCTACCAAAACATCGTATAGCCCCAACCGTAGGTCGCGCAATAATTCAACGCGTTCAAGGGTGACTACTTCGGAATGTATGTAGCGGCAGCGGATATTCAAATTAGTGAGATACTTTGAAAGTTCTTCTGCCATCCGTTTGGTAAGTGTTGTTACCAAAACGCGTTCATCAAGTTTAACTGTTTTTTCAATTTCATCAAGCAGATCATCCACCTGGTTAATGCTCGGCCGAACTTCGATAACAGGGTCTAATAATCCGGTCGGGCGAATTACCTGTTCCACCAGCACTCCTTCACTTTTCTCCATTTCATATTCGGAAGGCGTGGCGCTTACGTAAACCATCTGGTTGGTCAGCAGCTCAAACTCATCAAACTTCAAAGGGCGGTTATCTAATGCAGCGGGCAAGCGAAAACCATACTCCACAAGATTTACTTTGCGTGAACGGTCACCCCCGTACATGGCGCGGATTTGCGGAATGGTGGCATGGCTTTCATCAACGAACATCACAAAATTATCCGGAAAGTAATCAAGCAAACAAAAGGGCCTTGCATTCACAGCGCGCCCGTCAAAATAGCGTGAATAATTTTCGATGCCAGAACAATAGCCTAATTCACGGATCATTTCAAGATCATACGTAACCCGGTCCTCCAGCCGTTTTGCTTCAAGATGTTTCCCGGTTGATTTGAAATATTCTGTCTGCTTCACCATGTCTTCCTGGATTTGCCACAGCGCCTGCAATTGTCTTTTCTGATCGGTCACAAAAATGTTTGCAGGAAAAATTGCAATGTGCTCAACCGTGTCAATTCTTTTCCCGCTAAGGGGATCAATAGATTCTAATTCTTCCACTTCATCTCCGAAAAAAGTTACCCGGTACGCATAATCAGCGTAAGCAAGAAAAACATCTACTGTATCGCCTTTCACCCTGAAGTTTCCTCTTTTGAATTCAACTTCGCTTCGTGAATAAAGTGCAGTAACAAGGGAATGTAAAAAGGTGTTCCTGCTTATCCGCTGTCTTTTGCTGAGTCTTGTTATGTTGCTCAAGAAATCTGCTGGGTTGCCCAAACCATATATGCACGACACAGAGGAAACAACAATTATATCCTGCCTTCCGGATAAGAGGGCAGAGGTGGTGCTTAACCGCAGCTTTTCAATTTCTTCATTGATAGAAAGATCTTTTTCAATGTAGGTATTGCTTGTCGGAAGGTAGGCTTCGGGCTGGTAGTAATCATAGTAAGAGACAAAATATTCCACAGCATTTTGAGGAAAAAACTGTTTGAACTCACCGTATAATTGAGCGGCAAGCGTTTTATTGTGACTTAAAATTAATGCAGGTCGCTGTGTTTGCTGAATCACATTCGCCATGGTAAAAGTTTTTCCCGAACCGGTAACGCCCAACAGTGTCTGCGCACGGTCTCCCCTGAGAATTCCTTCTGAAAGCTGTTTAATCGCATCCGGCTGATCACCGGTGGGTTTAAAATCTGAAACTAATTGGAACTGCATGTCAACGAATAACGAATCTGTACGAATTTACGAATAAAAAAACTGCATAAAATCAACGAATACGAATGATTACGAATTTACGAATAAAATATTGTTCAGGATTTTTAATCATTCTGAAATTTTAAAAAATAAAAACCTTAGTAACAAGCAAGATCACCGCATTCGTTAACCTTATTACTTTATTGAACGTGATAAGGTAATAAGGTAAATTCACAGGGAAATTTTTGATTTCTACTAAGGTTAAAAATTTCAGGCATTCACTTTTTTATTCCTGGTTATGTAAAAGAAAAAGCACAGCAAGATTAAAAAGTACAATGAAAAAATCGCTGTATAAAGATGTGTCCATCGCACAAGATATTGGTTGATGTAATAAATTAAACACAATGAAATAAAGGAAAGGATAGCAAAGGTAGATGCCACCATCCTGTCAGTCATCCCAAAATAGGCAAGGCCATGCGTGGTATGATCTTTACCGCCAATAAAAGGAGACTTTCCTTTTGATAACCGGTTTGTCACTACTACGGTGGTGTCAATAATTGGAAGCAGGAATGCCAGCAAGGCGGTGAAAACTTGTCTCATCGGTGAAATCGTTTGCAATGAATAACTATCATTCCAAAAATACATGATTCCCATAGCTGCAAGAAATACTCCGAGAAACTGGCTGCCGGTATCACCCATGTACATTTTTGAGGGATTCCAGTTGTAATAAATAAATCCGAACAAAGAAGACAGGACACCGATAAGAATGATCAGGTGCATGTTTTCAAAATCTTTATGAAGGATGATCATGAGGATGGAGCCCAGCACAATATTAATGGCAACGATGGTGGTGATGGCATCCATGTTATCGAGCATGTTGATGGAGTTCATGATTCCGACTACCCAAAAAACCGTGATGAGGTAATTGAGGTATTCATCCGCAAAAATCCGGATGTAAATACCTGTGAAGATCAGCACAAGTGCACAAAGAAACTGGGCAAAGAATTTTAGAAACGGGCGGGTGTCGTAAGCGTCATCGTACAACCCGATGATAAACCCGATGGCCATTGAAATAATCAATCCCACAAATCTCATATTGTAAAATACCTGGCTTGGATTAAAGAAAAAGGAATAGCACGCTACTGAGATCAGGAACAAAATATAAAATGATAACCCTCCTATGGCAGGCTTGGATTGCGCTCCCCAGCGGATAACCGTTCCGTCATTTTTATTGCGGATACCGAGCGTATGAAAAAAACGGAGAAACAGGCTGTTGATAAGAAAAGAAAAACTTACAGAGCAAAGAAAGAAAACCGTGTAGATGAGCTTGTAATAATGTTCTGAAAGAAAATTGTGCATAAACCGAATTACTAAAGGGAATGCAAACTTATAAAGATTATTCCTTATTAATTATAAATCCGTTTGTGTCCCGCAAACCGGGGCGAAAATTAATTTCTGCCCATCAATCTGAATTACCACTTATCATATTGAGCGGATGGTTTATTCATTTCCGTTTTTATCGAGGCAATTAAATTTCTCATTTTTTCATTAATGTGACTTCTTAATTCTTTCCATTGATTGCTGCTCAAATCAGGGGGTTTGCTTAACGG
>DATEMK010000449.1:0-2083 GCA_035275625.1 Bacteroidia bacterium | reverse complement strand
CTGACAATGTGATCTTTGCATCATTTGAAACCATTGCAAAAAGCTGCAACGATGCAAACGTTCCTGTTTTTACAAGTGAAGCCGGGTTAGTAAACCGGGGAGCAGTCGCATCTTTCGGTGCTGATTTTTATTTGTGGGGATACCAGGCAGGAGAGCAGGCAGCTGAATTTTTAAAATCAAAATCCTTAGAAAACATAAAGCCCGAAATTGTGAAAGCGAGAAAACGGATTTATAATCCCGAAGTCGCAAAGAAATTTAATATAGTTCCTGACAGCAGTTTTGCTTCCTATAATTAAAACAGTTTGTCCAATCGCAAATCGTAAATCATTTTGGATTTTTACACCACCGCCATATTACAGGGTTTAGGATTTGCCGGGCTCGGATTAGGAATTTTTCTCACCCTGAAAATTTTTAACATTCCTGACATTACCACTGATGGCAGCTATACCTTAGGCGGAGCCGTAACAGCAATAATGCTTGTCAATGGGTTTAGTCCCTATATCACCTTATTAACAGCCATCTGCAGCGGAATGATAGCCGGGTTTACCACGGGAATCATTCACACTAAATTAAAAGTAAATGCATTATTAGCGGGCATACTGGTGATGACAGCTCTGTATTCCATCAATCTCAGCATTATGGGACGAAGCAATATCCCGCTGATACAAACCCCTACTATCTTTTCTGAAATTATTTTTTTCGTAAACGAGTTCAGCAATAAAATCATCCTCTTTTCTATTTTCTCTTTAGTACTAATTCTTTTCATTACGTGGCTTTTGAAAACCGATTTCGGAATCGCCATGCGCGCCACCGGTAATAGTGAAAGCATGGTGCGGGCATCAGGCGTTGACACGCAGCGTATGAAAATCATCGGTCTTGCATTAGCAAACGGACTTACAGCGCTAAGCGGATTTCTCATCACACAGTACCAGGGATTTGCCGATATTAATATGGGAATAGGAATAGTGATTTCGGGATTAGGTGCTGTTATAATCGGAGAATCATTAATAAAGCTATTTAGAAACAATAAACTTTTCGCACAGATTCTTGGAGTAATCATAGGAACGGTTTTGTTTCGGTTAATCCTCGCGGTTGCACTTGATCTGGGGTTGAATCCCAACTATCTTAAATTAATTACCGCTGTAATTGTACTGCTGGTTGTAAGCCTCACACGTTTTGTAAAAGAAGAAAACAAATGATTGAATTACTAAACGTAAAGAAAATTTTTAACGATGGATCGTTTAATGCAGTTTATGCACTGAAAGATATTAACCTGAAAATTGAGAAAGGCGAATTCTTAATTTTACTTGGAAGCAATGGTTCCGGAAAATCAACTTTGATAAACATAATTGCGGGCAATGTAACTGTTAGCTCAGGTAATGTTTTTATTGAAGAAAAAAAAGTAAATCATTTAAAAGATTTTGAACGCAGCAAATGGATTGCCCGGATTTTTCAAAACCCGCTAATGGGAACCGCTCCTGACCTGAGTATTATTGATAATTTCCGTTTGGCATCATTACGGACCCAGTCAAAAAAATTAGTGCTGGGCATCACAAAGAAGTTTCGTTCAGAAGTGCAGGAAAAAATCCGTTTGCTGAATATGGGTTTGGAAAATAAATTGGATTCAGCCGTAGGATCATTGTCAGGAGGACAGAGGCAAGCGCTTACCCTGAGCATGGCTGTAATGGACGAAGCAAAAATCTTATTGATGGATGAACCAACTGCCGCTCTTGATCCAAAATCTTCTGAACTGTTAATGAACAATGCTGTTAAATTTATTCATTTATTTGGTTTCACAACAATTTTTATCACACATCATTTAAAAGATGCTCACCGCTTTGGCAATCGTGTTATTCAAATGCATGAAGGAAAAATTATTCGTGATATCCGGGGTCAGGAAAAAGAAAAATTGCAGATGAATGATTTGTATGAATGGTTCGATTGATTGACTTTTCTGTAATATTAAGTGTCAGAAATACTAAAAGACGCTTATTAATTTTGTTTTTCTTGTATCATCTGAAAATTATTTTGCAAATCATTTAAGAATTTTTTATTTTTTTTCGAAAGAATAGATATATCATTT
>DATEMK010000448.1:0-10147 GCA_035275625.1 Bacteroidia bacterium | reverse complement strand
GGTCAATGTGCATTTGAAAAAGAAAGAATTCTCCTGACAAATGTTCCCCGTGATTATATAAAAATTTCCTCAGGGCTTGGCAAAGCAAAACCTGCCAATGTGATCATTCTTCCTGTGTTATTTGAAAATAATGTAAAGGCGGTAATTGAGCTTGCGTCATTCGATCCGTTCAGCCAGACACACCTGGAGTTGCTCAGCCAGCTCACGGAAAGTATTGGTATTGTATTGAACACGATTGAAACAAATACCCGCACGGAAGAGTTGCTTGCACAATCACAATCATTGGCAGGGGAATTAAAAATTCAGCAGGAAGAATTGCGCAGAACAAATGATGAGCTGCAGGATAAAGCGCTGCTGCTTGTTAAGCAAAAAGACGAAGTGGAAGCAAAAAATAAGGAAGTGGAAGAAGCGCGTAAATCACTTGAAGAAAAAGCAGAACAGCTTACTCTTACGTCAAAATACAAATCAGAATTTTTGGCAAACATGTCGCACGAGCTTCGCACCCCGCTCAACAGCCTGCTGATCCTTGCGCAGCAATTGTATGAAAATGCGGAAGGTAATTTGAATGACAAACAAGTGCGTTATGCAAAAACCATCCACTCCTGCGGTGATGATTTAATTCAACTGATCAATGATATTCTTGACCTCTCAAAAATCGAATCAGGATTTATCACAGCAAACATTTCACCGGTGCGTTTTTCAGAAATTGCATCATTTGCTGAAACAACTTTCAAGCCGATTTCAGAAGCAAGGCACGTGCGTTTCACTATTGAAACGGATGCACAGCTTCCGGAAGCAATGGAAACAGATTTACAACGCCTGAACCAGATTTTGAAAAATTTGTTATCGAACTCGTTCAAGTTTACTGAAAAGGGAGATGTAAAACTGAAAATTTATGAAGCAAATAAAAACTGGAAGCCCGGCAATTTCATTCTTGATAATGCAAAAAAAGTTGTGGGATTTGCAATTTGCGATACAGGTATTGGCATTCCGCACGAAAAACAAAATATCATCTTCGAAGCATTTCAGCAGGCAGAGGGATCTACCAGCCGTAAATATGGCGGTACCGGGCTTGGACTTTCCATCAGCCGGGGCTTAGCTGAATTGTTGGGTGGTACTATTGAATTAGAAAGTGAAACCGGCAAAGGGAGTACATTCACATTATTCCTGCCGGTGGATAATTCATCCGGAGTTGTATCAAAGCAAACCGATAACCTAAAAGCTTATGAAGAATTGCAGGCAGGCAGCGGAGATATTGACAATCTTTTAAATTCAATTCGTATAACCAATGAAGGAATTGAATCGAACCTGAGCATCGTTAATGAAATGATTAATGATACAGGTGACGACAGAAGCAATATCCAGCCGGGCGAAAAAGTTGTTCTTATCGTGGAAGATGATTTGCGGTTTGGAAAAATTCTTATTGAGAAAGCACACCAGGAGGGATTGAAAGCAATAGTTGCAATCAGCTATATTGAAGTGTTTGATTTTATCAATCGCTTCTTTCCCATTGCCATCACACTTGATGTAAAGCTTCCTGATACGAGCGGATGGAAAGTTCTTGATCTGTTAAGAAATGACCTGAATTACCGTCACATTCCGATTCATTTAATTTCAGGAGAAGAAAACCGCACGCTTGCATTAAAGCGCGGAGCAAGAAGCTTTTTATTGAAGCCGCTTGAAACAGATTCACTGAATGATTTGTTCCTTGACATCATCAGCTTTAACAAAAAAGAAGTGAAGAACGTTCTTGTTGTGGAGGATAACGAGCTGGATTCCTCACAGATTGTAAAAATTCTGCAGGATGATAATATTGACGTCACAATTGCCAATACCGGGAAAAAAGCACTGAAGCAAATGTCTTCTAAGGAATATGATTGTATCATATTGGATTATACGCTGCCCGATATTGCAGGAACAGATTTGATTAATAAGGTGGCAGAAACGAAAAAGAAATTAACTCCCGCTATTGTCTATTCCGCAAAGGATTTCAATAAAACAGAATTAAGCCAGCTGAACCGCGTTTCGAGCACAATCATTTTAAAAGGTGTTAATTCACTCGAGCATCTTTTAGAAGAAACGGTATTGCACCTGCATATCAATCATAAGGAGCTGGCACCGGAAAAGAAAAAAGTTATTGAGAACATCCGCAGGAAAGAAGATATTCTTACAGGGAAAAATATTTTGGTTGTGGATGATGATGTAAGAAACCTTTTTGCGTTGACAACTGTATTTGAAAGATATAACGTCAATGTGATTACAGCGGAGAGCGGTAAGGAAGCAATCAACATTCTCAATGAAAATCCGGGTGTGGATATGGTACTTATGGATATTATGATGCCTGAAATGGATGGTTATGAAACCACGCAAAAGATCAGGCGCGAACATAAGAACAGTCTCCTGCCCATCATTGCGGTAACCGCAAAAGCTATGAAAGGCGACAGGCAAAAATGTATTGAAGCCGGAGCTTCTGATTACATTACAAAACCATTAAAGATTGATCAGCTGTTATCATTGATGAGAGTATGGTTTTATAAATAATAAACTATGCAGGAAAAAATTTTATTAGTGGACGACCGGGAGGATAACCTGTTTTCCATTGAAACTATTTTAGAACCAGACGGCTTCCAGTTTGTAAAAGCAACTTCAGGAAGAGAGGCATTGAAAATTCTTTTATCTGAATTTGATTTTGCCCTTATCCTGATGGATGTGAAAATGCCAAATCTGAACGGTTTCGAAACTGCAGCGCTTATTTATGAACGAGAAAAACTGCGTCATATCCCGATTATTTTCATTACCGCCCATAACTATGGTGATGAAAATATTTTTAAAGGATACCGGACCGGGGCTGTAGATTATATATATAAACCCATTAACCCGGGTTTGCTTAGGGCTAAAGTAGGAGTATTCGTAGAGCTTTACAAAAAAAATCACAAGCTGCTGGCGCAGGAGCAAAAGCTGATTGCAATTAATAAAAGCCTTGAAGCGGAAATTAACGAGCGCAAAATGTCAGAAGAAAAAATAAAGGCGCTCAACCTTCAGCTTTTGCAAAACATTGATAAGCTGGAAGCCGCGAATAAGGACCTTGACCGTTTTGCTTTCATGGCATCTCACGATTTGCAGGAGCCTCTGCGCAAGATCAGGACATTCAGTGACAGGATATCCGGAAAATATTCGGGCATCTTAGATGAGGAAGCGCAAAAATATCTGGGCCGGATTCAAAGTGCAGCCGGAAGGATGCAGCTTCTTATACAGGATATTTTAACATTTTCAAAAATTTCAACGTTGAAGAAAGAATTTGTTAAAAGTAATTTGAATTTAATATTTGAAGAAGTTTTGAATGATTTTGAAATCCAGGTTAAGGAATTGAAAGCAGAGGTCATAATTGAAAACTTACCCCATCTGTATATTAATCCTAACCTGATGCGTCCTTTAGTTTATAATATTGTCAGCAATTCACTTAAATATTCTAAAAAAGAAGAAACGCCTGTCATAAGAATCCACTCGGATTTTACCGATAAAAAATCCGACAGCAAATATTGCAGAATATTTTTCGAAGATAACGGCATCGGCTTTGACCAGAAACATTCAGAGCAGATTTTTGAAATGTTTAAGAGATTACATAACCATAATGAGTACGAAGGTACCGGCATAGGTCTTGCGCTTTGTAAAAAAATTGTTGAAGAGCACAGCGGTTATATATCCGCAAGAAGTGTAATCGGAAAAGGTTCCACTTTTATTATTTCGCTGCCATTAGAATTAAAAGAAACCCCGGAAAAAAAATCTGAGGTGGAGGTTTAAATAAACACTTTTTTCTGTTGGACGTAAAATGCAGGTTTTATTTTTTTATTATTTTTGTTTTAATAGAAAGATTAAAATAAAACATGATGTTCGCTTTCGGTTATGAATGGCATGTTTTTTTAATAAGTTTTAAAGAGTCTTAAAAATCAATAATCCGATGTTGTCTGTTTATCATGGAATTCCGGTTACACCATATATTTTGCTTGCAGAAGATGATGAAGATGATGGTATGCTGTTTAATGATGCTTTTAAGGAGTCAGGTTTAAACCTGCAACTGGTCATTTTGAATGATGGAATGGAATTGATGGATTATCTTTTTATGGTTAAAGATCAGCTTCCGAAATTAATATTCCTTGATCTCAACATGCCTGTCAAAAACGGTTTTGAATGCCTGCGTGATCTGAAAAACAATAAAAAGCTCAGCCATATACCTGTGATTGTTTATACCACTTCCAATTCAAATGAGGATTACGAAAAATGCCGTCAGTTAAAAGCGCATGTTTATATTACCAAGCCTGACAGCTTCACGAAGCTAAAACATATAATTCAAAAAGTCTTAACAACAGATTTTGTAAATAACCCGGCATTGCATGCCAATGAAAAACTCCTGGTTTTCCGGGAAGACTGAAAGAAAGGAGTTTTTATTTCACATATTTGAGCTAAAAGATTTTAGTGGCATATTTTTATTATTTTAAAAAAAATAAATGAATCGAAAAAGAGGCAATGACTTTAAAAAATTTATTTTTGAGCTTAAAAAACTCTTCCGTGCAAATACTGCAGCCAACGGAAAAACTTTTTATGAGAACACCTACGTTAAGTTTTTAACAACTGAAGATAAATATTCAGAAATTATTGATGGTGACAGGCTCACCCTTGAATTAAAAAAATATGGCTATACGCTGCCGGACAGGAATACAATTTTTTTTTACCGGGTGGTTGCGCAGTTTGAAAAAAATATATATCACAATTCTTTCTTGAAGGAACCTTTTGATCAAATGGATAAAGCCAGGAAATTCTATGCTAAAGTTCTTTTGTTTATCCAGGAGGAGATTTAACTTCCGCTCTTTTCAGATCAGCCGGCATAACTTCATTGCTCAGCAGCCAACCGAACAGTTCCCAGCGTTTAACGGGGGCATCCGCTGTTCCCCCTTTTGATTCAATATATTTTTTTACCAGCTCCATTCCATAATTATAATTAATGATATAGCTGCGGCTTGCTTTTATAAAGCTGAGAGCTTTAGCTGCGGTTTCATCATTATTAAGACAATATTCTTTAAGCCATCGCGTGGCTTCCGCTTCTGTGAACGAGCCATTAAGCAATCCCCTGCCAACTTCATTACGTGCAAAGTTCAGCGCACTTTTAACCGACAGCGCTCTGAAGTAAAGACCGATGCCGGCAGTGTCCAGGCCGGCAAGCGGTAACAAAACTTCTTTGGTAAAATAAATTTTCTCCTCCCCGGGAAACACTACTTCTATACCATAATTGGCGCTTCCTTCAGCGATCAGTGACTGCGGGCTATAGAGGGGGTATAAAGAAATCTCCACCCATCCTTTGTCATGGTAAAGATTTTTTTCAAGCAGCATGTTATATACATGATGCCCAGGATAACTTTCATGGCTTCCTACGTCAATTGCGCGGTCAATGAAAATATCAATATCGGTGTTTATCTGGATAACACTCTTGTAATTTCCTTTGTACCAGTTGTAACCGCTCCAGGGTTTATTTGTCACATATTCCAGCTCAAATGTTTCATTAACCGGGAGCGTGTAATGTTCTTTTGTACGCCTGCGGCATTCGGCAATTGTTGTTTTTAAAACAGTGTCCAGTTTATTTTCAGGAATAATAAATCGGTTGGCAAGTTGCTGAAATCTTGCCGGGATCGCTCCTTTGCCGGGCAGAATACTATCCAGCTGCTGTACAAGCAATTTGTAAAATTCTTCAGGATGGGAGGGAGCCACTGCTCCAAAGAGTTCTTTCGACTCTTCATCAAAGCCCGCATATTCACCGGTAAAAATTTTTATTCGTCTTCCAAAAGCAGTCAGTTGCTGCGTCATCCACTCAGCCCTGGTGCGAAGCGTATCGTTTGTTTCATGAGCTGCAAATTCTTTAAAGCGATTTATCAATCTGTCAACGGATTTGAGCAGGCTGTCCTTGGGAAAAACAGCCTGTTTGGGAGCAACGGGCCTTAAAGAGTCCGGGCCATAGTAAGCATCCACAAAATCTGTATCATAAAGGCCAATAGTTAAAGCCAGTCTTACGTATTGTATGGCAAGCCCGTTTAATCTGTCAGCAGGGCTTTTTTCATTAATTTTTTGTTTGCAGGATAAAACAAACAACAATGGAATAGCAATAAATATTTTTTTCATGGCTCAACAGAATGATTTGCAAAATAAATGTAAAAATTTTTATATGCCTTCGACAGCTTAAATTTCTGAGCAATATTTATTTAAAGCACAGTGAAAGACAGGCGCCCTTTTCAGCCAGTGGCGTTAGCTCTGCTTAAAACTATCTAAATGTGAATCTTTGAAATCAATGTTATAGAGGCACTTTGCTTTAACATGCCCGTTTGATTGCGAAATTTTTATAAGCCTGTTGCCGTCATCCCAAAAATGATACTCATAGTGCTCTGTATCTTCATCCGTTTGATAAGGTCCGTGCATTGTTGCAATGTATTCAGCTAAATCACGGAGTGCATCTGTTACAGAGTGGTCCGGGTTGCATTTAATTTCAATCTGCAATTCAGACAATTTATCCTTTACAAATAAAATTGTCATTTGTGATTTAGCAATCGTTTTTCCATTATTCAAAATGTATTCGCCTGACATTTTATCAGCGTTACCGGATAAATTTATTTTTTCACCTTTATTTTTTAGTGTACTCACTTGTTTTTTTGTCTCCTCTGCGGTCATTCCGCACCTGAACCCGAGAAAAATAGTATCACTAATTAATTCCGGGTTCCCGCTAAATGTTTCTTTTGGTTCAGGAACTTCCGGCTTTACCTGTGTGGATGGCTCATCTTTTTCCTGTGCTTGATTGCAGTTTATCATCAATACTGTTATCACAATTAAACCTGCGTTAAATAAAAGAGTTTTCATGATTTATAATTTTTCGATGTTGTTAATCTTTATTCCCTCTTATCCCTTTCGGAATTCTGAAACACCGAAGACGAAAATATAAAATAATTATGAAATCAAACCTCAGCATTCAATTCCCGTCCTTCGCTCAAAGAAAAAGCTCTATACATCATTAAAAGCCCTGCTCTCTTCTTACAGACAAAGCTCCCTTCATCATGAACAGAGGAGATTTTCTTATGAACAAGGCTTCTTATATTTATTTAGTTACCTTTTCAAAAACGAAGACCTCGCAGAAAATAAATCTTAAAACTTTTGTTATGTTATTTTTTATTATAATTTTACACCCGGAAATTCATGAATTAAAAAAACAGTGTATCGATAAACAGATAAGACCCCCTCTTACCTGCTGTTTTTTTCATGAATACCTGAAAACTACGTAAACCTGCAGTTTTTTAATTCAAAGTGTATATTATATTCACTCTGTTTTTTTGTCTTACCTGTTCAGGTGGAAATAAGAATTTGAAAAACGGAAAGAAAAACTGAATAAAACTTTTGTGAAAGAATAAAAAGTGAATTCACCTGATGGTGTGGCTTCTAAATTCTGACATTCATAATATGCGCAAAGTCATTGATGTTGTGCTCTCAGGCTTTTTATAAACAAATGTGAATTAAAGTCAGTTCAAAATTGCTGAAGATGTATTACTAAAAAGCAGGAATGAAACTTTTCATCAAAAATATGGTGAGCATTCGTTGCAAAATGATAGTGAAGGCAGAATTGGAACAACTGGGACTGCACTACACCTTTGTGGAATTAGGCGAAGTAAAAATTAAAGGAAATATTTCAGGTAAAAAGCACAATGCTTTGAAAGTTGCTTTGCAAAAATCAGGTCTTGAATTGATGGACGACAAGAAAGCCGTGATCATTGAAAAAATAAAAAATGTAATTATTGAAATGATTCATTACTCAGATGAGCCGCCTAAAACAAATTTCTCTGATTACCTGAGCGAAAAATTAAATCATGACTATAGTTATCTCTCCCATCTTTTTTCAGAAGTAAAGGGTACTACCATTGAGCACTATATCATTGCTCACAAAATCGAGCGCGTAAAAGAACTGCTTGTGTATAATGAGCTTACGCTTTCGGAAATTGCCTGGAAGCTTCATTACAGCAGCGTTGCGCATTTATCCAACCAGTTTAAAAAGGTGACTGGCTTAACTCCGTCTTTTTTTAAAAAGATGAAGCACAAAAGACGCAGTGCTCTTGAGAATTTGTGAATGTTTTTACTCATCCATATATTTTTTAAATCTGGGAATTATGTAACTTTTAAACAGAATTATGTAACGTTTATTCGTTTAAACATGTTCAGATTTGCAATATAAATTATGGAAAGAAAGCATGGCTTCAGATTTTAAAAAAATTTATTAATGTTAGAGTTTGTTTTCATAGGTATGTTTAGCAGGGGGAAAGGGGTTCCTCCCTTTTTTTATCCTTATCGAAACCAGGCTTTATTCCAAAGCTATATAAGCACTGAGTAAGTAAAAGGGTACACCTGATAATAAGTTTTCCAATATCAAAATTATGTAACTTTTAAACAAAATTGTGTAACGTTTATTACTTTAAACATGCTCAGATTTGTGTAGTATAATTAA
Organism: Bacteroidia bacterium; assembly: GCA_035275625.1. GTDB lineage: Bacteria > Bacteroidota > Bacteroidia > AKYH767-A > OLB10 > DATEMK01. Next base: position 1,620 of record DATEMK010000448.1, on the reverse strand, counting down.
ATAAAAATGAGAAAACCTTCATTTCTTAAAAGAATTATTTACCTGGTAATTATTCATCCGGTTGCCAGAATCGTTACCCCTATGCTGGTTGCTGCCTATTTATTTTCAGTGAAAAAAGAAACAAAGTTTAAAAATTTTTTCAGCGTGTTTAAAAAGAAATTTATTACACCCGGTGCAGGAAACCGGAGCTGGCAAAAAGTCAACCTTAAAGAAAAGCTCTTACCCTCTGCCAATGAAAATTCAGATTACAAGGAAAATAAGAAAGATGAAACTAAAATGCCCCGGATAACCTTCACTCCGAAACGCAATATTAATGATGCAAGACCCGATATACTCAACAGTGGCGAATGGTTTTCAAAAATCCTCCAGCGAATGGGAGATGCAGTTATTGCTACAGATCAGAAAGGCGTTGTGTTATCCATGAATAAAATTGCAGAGGAGCTTACCGGGTGGGAACTTTCTGAATCAAAAGGAAAACCGATAGACAGCATATTTGACGCTATAAATGATCACACACGTCTTCCGATTGAGAATCCAATCAATATTGCTATAAAGGAAGACAGGGAAATACTGCTTGCCAATCACACTATATTAATAAAGAAAGATAAGACGCAACGTGTCATTGTTGACAGCGCTGTGCCTATTCATGACGATAATGAAGAAATTATAGGCGGAGCTTTAATTTTCCGGGATATTACAGAACAGTCGCTTAACCAAAAAAAATTGGTGGAAAGCCAGGGCCTGCTGAATGGAATTATGGAAAATACAAGCTTAGTTATTTACATAAAGGATCTCGCAGGAAAATTTCTGCTGATAAACCGGCAAAAGGAAAAGGTGTATAATATTAAAGCAAGCGAGCTGATTGGGAAAAAATCAACAGCGCACATGCCAGAGGAACAGGCAACCCTATCAGAGAAAAGCCACATCCGCGTAATAATAGAAAGGCGTTTGATAGAGTATGACCAGGTAATTAGGCATGCCGATGGAACTCTTCACACCTACCATACTTCAAAGTTTCCTCTTTATGATAATGAAAACAGGATTTATGCAGTATGCGCAATATCCGCTGATATTTCAGAAAGTAAAAAGAATATTGAAATGAAAGAGAAGATTGCCATACAGGAAGCTATTTTAAAAAGTGAAATACGCTATGATGAGCTGACGAAAAATATGCCTAATATGTTTTTCTCCATGGACCGTTCTTTGCGACACACCAGCTTTAATAAAGCATGCGAAACATTTACAGGAAGAAAAGCAGAGGAGGTAATAGGCAAAACAGTACAGGAAGTTTTCCCCTCAGCCGAACCGCTTTTTCTTGAAGAATATAAAGAAGTGCTGAAAACGGGTAAAGCTCAAAACTTTGTTTCCACTTTTACAATGGGTGAAAATACCTTTACGTACATTGTAAATATTTTTCCCACGGAAAACGGAATTTCCGTTTTAATGACCGATTTAACCCGGCAAAAAAAATCAGAGGTTGCAACGCTTGAATTAGTTGAGCATCTGCAAAAGAAAAATAAAGACCTCCGCCAGTTTGCCTATACGGTTTCTCATGATCTCAGGGCGCCAATAGCACGGGTGTTAGGACTGGTAACTTTGTCCAATATTGATCCTGAGTAT
>DATEMK010000447.1:0-2715 GCA_035275625.1 Bacteroidia bacterium | reverse complement strand
ATATTTATGAGTTCAGTGATTTTTTGATCAATGTGATGAATGTTTCGGATGTAGGAGCAAAACTGAGTGGTGTTGCAACTTATCATGACGCATGTAATGCTTTTCGCGAATTAAAAATAAAAGAAGCTCCGAGAATTTTGCTTTCAAAAGTGCGGGGTTTAACTTTAAAAGAAATGAGCGAATCAGAAATGTGCTGCGGATTTGGCGGAACGTTTGCCGGAAAATATGAACAGATTGCTGCAGCGCTGGCAGAAGAAAAAACAAATCGTGCTGTGAAAACCGGGGCGGAATATATTATTTCTACTGATATGGGATGCCTGATGCATCTCGAAGGATATTTAAAGAAAAACAAAATTTCACTTAAGGTGATCCACATTGCCGATGTGCTGGCTAATTTTTAATACACTAAACTATTTTATAATTTTTATACTCTCCCATTCTCCATCCTGATATTTTTTCAACAGAAGTTAACAGGCGGTCTTTCACAGAAAAATTATTTTTTGACGGATCAAAATTGAACTTCCAGTTTTTTTCTGAAATGCGTTGAAGCATTGTCTCCGGGTGCGTACCTTCAAACACTTTCAGCGAATCAATTTTTGAATAATCAAATTCACCGGCATCTCCCACATTTTTTTTCAGCCATTCATCATCATGCCAGTGTTTGTGAAAACTTTTTTGTTTGTCCTGCTGTTTTCCGGGTGATTTCACCCAGCCGTAATGATAAATATATGCATCAATTGGTTTCACATTTAATTTTCTGCCATTCTTCCTGAATCCCTGCGCATCACGAAAAGATTGAATTTTTTTGTCATTTCGAATAACCCGGATCTCCTTGCGATACCATTTCCTGGAGCCTGCAATAAAATCGTAAGAGCCATAAAAGTGAAGGTAATTAAATAACAATCCTTCCACGCGATGATCAGTTTTACATTTCAGCATTGCATCTTTTATTATTGGCAAATATTTTTCATGCACCACTTCATCAGCCTGCAAATAAAAACACCAGTCTGATTTTTCTGAAATTTTTGAGAATGCTTTGTCGGTTTCAACAGCCAGCACTCTTCCGCCCTCCCGCAATGAATCATCCCAGGTGCTGTCAAAGATTTTTATTTTCTCTGAATTAATATTTTGAATGATCTCTCTTGTCCCGTCTTCCGAATTTCCAACCAAAACAATAAATTCATCACACAAATCAAGAATGGAAGTGATGGATTCAACAACAGGATAATCAAACCTGATTGCATTCCTGACAAAAGTGAACCCGCTAATGAACATATTTTAATGGCTGATATTAAGTTATTAGGTTAACTTAACAACTCCTAAATTCAGGAAACACGTCAGGAATTTCAAACCTCAAACTTAAAAACTCCTGTATAATTAAAAGGAGTGATGGCAAGTAATTCTTTTTTGACGGCATTATTTACTTTGAGCTTTTTGATAAAAGAAACTAAATCTTTGCCGCTCACTTTAGCATTTTTCCTGGTAAGCTTTTTTAATTCTTCATACGGATTGGGATACCCTTCACGTCTCAGAATTGTCTGGATAGCTTCAGCAACAACTGCCCGGTTATTTTCAAGATCGCTATTAATTGCTGCGGTGTTCACTTTTATTTTTTCCAATCCTTTCAGTAAGGATTTCATTGCAATAATTGAATGAGCAAACGGAACCCCGATATTTCTCAATACTGTTGAATCCGTTAAGTCCCTTTGCAAACGTGAAATTGGAAGCTTCGCAGAGAGATGCTCACAGATGGCATTAGCCATCCCGAAATTTCCTTCTGCATTTTCAAAATCAATCGGGTTTACTTTATGAGGCATGGCGGATGAACCGATTTCTCCTTTGCGGATTTCCTGGGTGAAATAATTCATGGAAATGTACGTCCACATATCCCGCGAAAGGTCAATAAGAATGGTGTTAATCCTTTTGATTGCATCTAATAAGGAAGCAAGGTTATCATAAGGTTCAATTTGGGTAGTGACTTGCGAACGGGTCAATCCAAGGTCATTAATGAATTTATCGGCAAATTTATTCCAGTCAATTTTCGGGTACGCAATAACATGAGCGTTAAAATTCCCTGTGGCTCCTCCGAATTTTGCAGAGTGGGGAACTGATTTCAGTTGCTTTAGTTGCTGCTGCAGCCTGTCAAAGAACACAGCCATTTCTTTTCCCAGGTTGGTCGGTGATGCAGGCTGGCCATGGGTGTGCGCCAGCATGGGAATTCCCTGCCATTCGATAATGAGCTGTTTTAATTTATTGAGCAATTCATTTAACCGTGGAAAATATATTTTATTCAAAAACTCTTTTATGGAAATGGGAACTGCAGTATTGTTTATATCCTGTGAAGTAAGGCCGAAATGAACAAACTCTTTGTAATCATCAAGATTAATTTCATTCATTTTTATCTTGATAAAATATTCGACAGCCTTTACATCGTGATTGGTGGTACGTTCAATTTCTTTTACCTGCCTGGCATCGTCTTCGTCAAAATCAAGATAAATTTTTTTTGCCTCTTTAAAATTTTTCTTATTGAATTTTTCCAATTGGGGAAGCGGTAATTTGCATAAAGCAATGAAATATTCAATTTCTACCATTACGCGAAAGCGTATCAAAGCCCCTTCAGAAAAATAATTTGCCAGTTCTGAGCATTTATCCCGGTAACGTCCGTCAATGGGTGAAATGGCATCGAGTGAAGTGAGGTTCATAAGAATATTGTTG
>DATEMK010000446.1:0-13656 GCA_035275625.1 Bacteroidia bacterium | reverse complement strand
AATAGAACATACAACTTTTTTTGCAAGAGCAGTATCTGATTTTAACAATTCTGGAGTAGTAGTTAAGCCCGTAATAGCAAAGTCCCCATATAATTTTGCTAATGAATAGAGTACTTTCGCTCCATTCGAGGAAGCCTGTGATACGTTTGGCTCCAATTCTAATGCAATATCCACTTTCCCGGATTGCAACATATACAACAATGTACCGAATGCACCTTCTTTAATATTAGGTTTCAAACCAGCATCTAAAAACATTTTTTTTTGAAGTGTGTAGGCAGTTGAAGGGGAGGGAAAGGTGGCAACTGAATATGAGTTTAGATCTTGTGGTGATTGAACCTCTTTTATTGATGAATTCATGGTAATTCCCCAAAATGGTACACCATTCACAATACTTGCAATTACACGACCTGGTATTCCCCTTTCATCAGAAATTGCAATAAATGTTGGATCGGCAATACCAAAGCTTGCATTTTTGCCTAACACTGCTGCCCAAGTTTTTTCATCACCCCCGGTACTGATAATAGAAACATCTAAACCATTTTTTCTAAAATATCCGCCATCCAGTGCAATATAAAGCGGTGCGTACAGGAAAAAATCACCGGTTTGGGCAATTGTAATTTTCTGAAGCGTAGAAGTCTTTGGGGGATAAAAAAGCCAGATTGGTACAATTAAAGCCATTATCGCTAAAATTATGGTGGTTCCTTTACGAAACTTTTTAGGTATTGGATTTTTCATAAATACAAAATTAATTTTTGTAGTGAAGAATAATATTTACAATTATCAGGATTCTCATAAAAAACAAATTTAAGTGAAAAAATAATAATCTTTAATTCTGACGGTTTTTGATTTATTGATAACATTTTATTAATGAATGATCTTCAATAATAGTAATTGTATTTAAAATTTAACTGAAACGCAAGATAGCATGTGGACAGTCCACTGGACTTTCCACATGCTATCTTGTCGGGGGACATCAAAAAATCAATAACTATTTTTCAATTTGGATTGTAGTTTTTGATTTTTTGATTTTCCCCCGAACCCCCTTTTTAAACTTGGTCTTAATTTGCACCTCCGATTCCAATAGCGATCATCTCCATACCTCCTGCATTCACCATATGTGAATCTGTACCTATAATCAATCCGCCCGGAAATGCATATTATTTCAAAAGCACATGGTGAATAATTCCTGCACCAGGTTTCCAAAAACCGATGCCGTATTTATTCGAAACAAATGATCACAATGAACGGTGCTTGGAACTGTAACTTTCGGACGACCCACCTGCTTGAATTGAAGCAATGCCATCTGTGCAGTAGCATCCTGCATGGCAACCCTGTCCGGTTTAAAATCATCATATTATTAAGAATCGTATCTTTGTGATAATGAAAAAGGGGAAACTTTACGGAGTTCCCCCAAGCGTACCCATAATTTGCTATTATGCTACTTATTTAGACTTGCCCACAGAGCTAGAATAACAAGTAGAACGTAGTAAATTAACTTGGCGGTTTCAGGATTGAAAGGTGCTTTCTTCCTGGAACCGTTTTTTAATTGACGACTCATATTTTTGAGTAAATCATTTCTGCAAAGATCGGAATAAATCAACTTTCTTATTAAATTCTTATTAACAGAAAACGGTGAAACGACTTTACAAGCATCATTAATTAGATGCTATTGGACATTTTTTGTGGGAAATATATCTTAGTTTTATCACCCTTACTTCCGAAGAACAACAACCTTTATTTTTGCGCATTGGCACTGTAGCAAAAGCGTCAATTTTCTCAAAACCATGTAGAAAAGGTTTTTTTCTGTTCGGATTTCCTTTCCATCAATGTACCTTTAGGGGTATTTATTCTTGAAGATAAATAATTTTTTATGCATGGTTTCCACACCACACAACTACCACAAACTATAGCAAGCATACCCTTAATCGACCCTGCTATTACTGGAAAGTTAAATGATTATTTGAACTCATTCCCTTCACTGGATTTGGATACCAACCCATACTCCGTATTTTTAAGGCTGCCTCTGCAAGTTGAATTAGCTATTGCTTAGAAAAATACAACGCTTCAAAAGTTAAAATTCATTCGCACAGGCAATCGCTCTTTAACTTGTCAAGGTTAAAATGCATTTTGAAAAAACATTTTTTGTTTGTCAAAATATATAGTTTTTAAAGACCATGTAATCGTTTAAAAGATGCCATGCCAAAAAGATTGATTTATATTTGAACCAAAATTTTCCGATTAAAATCATAAAAGGTCTATCAAATGTTTTCTATAAAGTCAAAAAAACAGAGGCTGAAATCAGTAATTGTTATTTTATTTATTTTGTTAGCTACCAAACCAAATGTATTGGCTTTCGAGAACGATAGTATTCATCCTTTGCTCTCATTTAAACACTACGGAGAAGATGAAGGACTTACCGGTAAAACGGTTTATAGTATATTACAAGACAAAGAAGGTTTCATGTGGTTTGGGACCAATGTCGGGGTTTTTCGATTTGATGGGAAAGTTTTCAGACGGTTTACCAGACAGGATGGGATAACAGATAATGAAGTATTTAAACTTTTTCAGGACAGAGAGGGCAGGATATGGTTCCTAACTTTCAACGGATATTTATCATTTTGGAAAGACGGAGAAATTTATAATCCTTCTAATACACCCTTTCTTAAAAAAGCTTATTTGGGTTCGATCATTGTGACAAGTTTTGAAGATCAAACAGGCCACATTTGGTTTGGGACACAACAGGCAGGTTTCATTGTCATTAAAAACAATTCTGTTCAGGTTTTTCAATTCCCTGAAGCAAACATAATGCTCAGGTCAGTGATATTGGTCGAAGATTCAAGTGGTGGTGTCTGGTCATTTAAAAATAACAAGATGTATAAGCTGCTGGAAGAAAATTTTAAAGATTCTATTGCACTGATGTCAAAAGCAGATCCGCTTAGAGCCTGTCAAGGGAAAAACAATTCAGAACTATATTATTTAGCACGCGAAGGTATTTTTAAAATTTCAAACCTTTCCTCTTCTTTATTTATTAAGGAAAAATCATTACCACCCTCTAATAAAACCGTAAATCTTGTTTCAGATGGAACATATTTATGGGTTTGTACATTAGGAAACGGTTGTTATGAATACCTGAACGGAAAGCTAAACAAGAAATATTTCGAAGGTGGGGTGGTCAATTTTGTTAGGAAAGATCGGGAAGGTAATTTATGGTTTTCTACCTTCACCGAAGGTGTTTTTATGATACCATCAGGTAATGACGGCATCTTCAATTTCAATAAATCCTCCGGACTGTCAGGAGATAAAATTACTTCGCTTGCCCTGGATAAAGATAGCTCTGTGTGGTTAGGGTATAGCAACGGTATAATAGATGCAATTTCAAATCATAAAAAAAGAACCTACCGCTTTACTAAACCTGATGAGCCGACCTTTTCCAGGGTTATAAGCATCATTGCGGATTCGTCAATCATTTGGTGCGGAACCGATATGGGAGTATATTATATTCAGAATCATAACTTAAATTTTATCCCCTTCGATAAAAAAGTGGGTACAAATCCGCATTATTCGGTAAAGCAACTTATGAAAGCGAATAATAACGCAATCTATGCAACCTACAGTTTTAATTTGTTAAAGATTATGGAAGACAGTAAGGGCTTTTACATACATGAAGAATTTGATTCCTTAGTAAGAACATTTTCGATAGTTGAAGATAAAAAGGATCATTATGTAGTATCAAGCATGCGTGGATTAATTCAATATGAGCCAAATGGAAAATATTCTGCCTTAAAAACAGATATTAATTTCTCTGATATACGAATTATTGATATGAAAACGGACAGCGACAATCTCTTGCTGCTGGCGACAAGCGGCAATGGTTTGTACATAATGAAGGACGGAAAAATGGTACAGCATTTCTCAACGGCAAATGACATATCCGATGATAACTGTTTCAGAATTTTTCTGACCGGGCATTCGTGTTACCTTGCCACTGCAAATGGATTAAATATCCTGGAAAAACAAAATGGAAGATATAAATTAGTTCGCGTGCTGACAATGGCAAACGGATTGCTCTCTAACTCGGTTAATGATGTTATTGCTAAAGATGAAAAAATATACATGGCCACTGATAAAGGATTTACCGTTTTTAGCAGCACATTATCCGCACCCGTCCAGTATTCCAGCCGCGTGATTATTACATCTGTTATTACAGATACCGTACACCCGTTATCCGCAAACACCTATATTTTCAGTTCTAAAATTCCAAGATTATTAATCAGGTTTGCTTATCCCGTTTTTAATCCTGCCAGCCAGGCAAAAGTGCTGTACCGTTTGATTCAAAATGATAATGACAATTTAAAATGGATTACTTCAGGCAATAATGAAATTGAATTTTCTTCACTCAGCCCCGGATCATATATTATAGAGCTGAAGCCCGGTTTAAAAAATATTAAGGATAATCAATTAACAAAACTCTATTTTGAAATAAGACCCCTCTGGTACCAGACAGTCATGTCAAAATCAATAGCAGGAATTATGTTTTTGGGAGTACTGATTTTTACCGTAAGGCGAAGAGTGAGCAGACGTTATGAAAGACAGATAAATCAGCAGATGATGCTCGAAAATGAACGCCATCGTATTGCATCTGATATGCATGATGATATTGGTTCAGACCTCACTCAAATAAATATCTGGTCAAATATTTTGAAAGCAGGCGGAAATAAAAACACAGAAGTAGCTGAAAAAATTTCCCGTTCATCCAATGAGGTTCTTGAAAAGATGGACCAAATCATCTGGGCATTGAATTCGGTTCACGATCATTCCGAAGATCTAATTATGTATATTCATGAATACGCTTCTCAATATCTTGAAAATACAAACATGAAATTAATTTTTCAGCAGGATGAATCCATGCCCGATTTTAAAATCAGCGCTATACAAAGACGCAACATTTTTTTAGTTTTGAAGGAGCTGCTTCATAATACGGTGAAGCACAGCGAAGCGAAAAATGTAACGTTAAAAATATTCAATAGCTCGTCAACACTTAAAATTCATTATGCTGATGATGGTTCAGGATACGATCAAAATGAAATTACGGAAGGCATGGGCTTTTCCACCATGCGCGAACGCATGAAAGAAATAAATTCTTCCTTTGTCGCTTATTCAAAAAAGGGAGAGGGCGTTTCAGTGCAGCTTGAAATCGGCATAGATGCCATTCGTCAGCATAATTTTAACAGCAGTCTTTAAATTTACAGGCAATGATACGTGTGGCTATCGTGGAAGACCGTCCTGAAATAAGTTCAGGCATCAGCTATATAATTTCACTTAACGATGGATTTTCTTCAGAGATATTCACCAATGCAGAGGCTGCTTTAAGAGCAGTTACTCCGCAACGGTTCGATGTGGTCATTATGGATATTAAATTACCCGGTATGTCAGGAATTGAATGTACACAATTGCTTAAGCAAAAATATCCTGAGCTGAAAATAATGATGTGCACTGTTTTTGAAGATGATGAAAAGATTTTCCGAGCCATTTCAGCGGGAGCCGATGGATATATATTAAAACGGACCGAGCCGAATAACCTTATTCAATCCATCCGGGAATTAATGGAAGGCGGTTCTCCTATATCCGGTTACATTGCCAAAAAAATTCTCAAAGGCTTCAGGCAAACAATGCCGCAGGATATGGATGAAAATCCTCTTTCCGAAAGAGAGCAGGAAGTATTAAGCTTATTGGCGTCAGGCTACAGGAATAAAGAAGTGGCCGATAAATTGTCGGTCAGCCCTATGACAATCAAATCTCATATCTACAATATTTATCAAAAACTGCACGTGACCTCGCGTGTGGAAGCCATCAATAAATTTAGAAGTAAGCCAAAAGGGTGATTTATCCTGAGCTCAGATAATTCTTTGAGCCTTTTTACCTATTTTCTGTTTTTGTTAAAGCCTGCAATTTTGTCGGCAATTATTTAACATTATAATTCAAATAATAAAATATAATAAAATGAAAAAACTATATACTTTATTCTTTCTGACAATGATTATATCAGTTATTGCATCAGCGCAAACAACTGTAACTTTAAAACTGAACGCCAATGAAGAAGATGCCACTATAGATGATTTCGCGCCTGCAAACAACCATCCGAATGAAATTGAGTATGCTTCCGCAGCATGGACTATTAACGGAACTCCTGTTATTTGGCGCAACCTGTTTAAATTCAACTTAAACTACATTCCTTCCAATGCAACTATAACAAGCGCCTATCTTAATTTATACTTTGCACCTCAGAATAATTTTGGCTGGCCGGGCCATTCATCCCTAACAAATTCTAATGAGAGCATCGTGGAGCAGGTTACCTCTGCATGGTCTGAAAATTCTGTTACCTGGAACAATCAACCCACCACTACTTCATTAAATTCGATCATTCTTCTCCAGAGTGTCAATGACACTGCAAATTATCAGAACATGGATGTTACAGCAATGGTGCAAGACATGTTTTATAATCCTTCCTCTAATTTTGGTTTTATGCTGAAACTGACCAATGAGGCTTACTATGCAGAGATGATTTTTGCATCAGGAGACAATCCAGATTCCTCAAGACATCCTGAATTGGTGGTGACCTATTCAACTCCATGCACGGTGCTTACGATTGATGCGAATGGAGAGGATGCGACTATTGATGATTACGGTCCCGGGAATAATTATCCGAATGAGATTGAATATTTTTCAGGTTCCTGGACTATTAACGGCACACCGGTTATATGGCGCAACCTGTTTAAGTTTGATTTTTCTTCTATACCTGTAAATGCAACTATTCAAAGCGCAGATTTAAATTTATTTTACGCACCCAATAACAATTTTTATGCAGACGATACTTCCCTGACCAGTTCCAATGAGAGTACTTTACAAAAGGTAAATTCTTCCTGGACAGAAAATACGGTTACATGGAATAATCAACCCTCAACTGACACCATCGGCCAGGTAATACTTCCACCCACTACTTTCCCTAATCAGGATTACCTTAACATGAATGTTACCGGTATGGTGCAGAGTATGGTTGCCAATCCTTCAACTAATTTTGGATTCATGCTGAAACTTACAACAGAAAATTATTACGCCCGAATGATCTTTGCGTCAGGCGACAATCCTGTTGATTACTTGCATCCTCAATTACAGGTTTGTTTTACTGTTCCTTCCGCGATTGAAGATTTAACTCCCAATTCTGTTGTAAACATTTACCCCAATCCTTCATCCGGAAACTTTTCTGTTAGCTGGAATAGGTCCGTACATAAGTTCAATGAGCTTAGAATATTGAATACTCTAGGACAAACGGTAGTTCAAAGAAATATCTTTTCTCTTAATAAAATTGAAATTGATCTCACCAGGATGTCACAAGGAATTTATTTTTTACAATTGAGTGGCAGCGATGGTGACTTTTCAAAAAAGATCACGGTTCAATAAAATCATGGCTGCTTCCTTTTGCGGGCTTCCCTGCTTAACTTGTATAATTTTTATTTCAATTTTTCCGCTTTCATTTTCCTTTACAATGGTTCTTTCTTTTAAAAAATTTTAATATAATTATTTTCAGAATTGACCTGATAGAAGAAAAAATAGATTCTTATAAGCCAAATAAAAATTAATACTTTTATCGTATTGCGGATTCTGTGGTAATATTTTAATATTGCCGCAATTCACAAAGTTTACTCATGAAAAAAATTCTGCTGTTATTTTCTGCTATATTCACCTTGTTTCAGTCTCACAGTCAAATCAGCCTGACCGCATTACGTTTTGATGGCATTGATGATTATGTTCAAATACCTGCTCCTTCTGGTTTTTACAGCGTTGTGGGTACCAACCCATTTACGATTGAAGCATGGATTAGAGCTGATGGAACTAATCCATCGGCTGAGGATATTATTTTAACCAGTCGCAATGAAACAATGGGTGCGAGTGAGGGATTCACCCTTAGTATTTTTAATGGCTATTTATCTTTGTGGGGACCGGCTGCACAGACCTATGTTCCGGTAAATATTAAGGATGGCATATGTCATCATATTGCTGTGGTCCGCCAGGGCACCACTATGACTGCATATATTGACGGAACAGCTTATCCGAATATATTGACTGATCCCGGAGATATCAGCTCAACTCAGCCTGTTTATATCGCAAAATGGTTTAATCCTTTTGGTGGATTTACCAGTTATTTTAATGGCATTGTTAAAGAAGTCCGTGTGTGGAGTTTTTCCCGCACACAATCAGAAATTCAGAATAATATGAATGCAGTAGTTTCATCTTCTGATCCTTTGCTGGTGGATTATTTCAGGTTTAATGAAGGAACGGGTTCAGTTGTCAATGATTTTGGTGATGGCGGTTTAGGAGGAAATTACGCTGATATATATGGAAACGCATCCTGGACAAATGCCTGTTCCGGTTGTGTGTACCCTCCATCCATCATAGTTGCCGGAAGTAACACAATCTTTTGCAATGGAGGTAGTGTTACCATTTCAGCCAATTCAGGAGCGGGCTTAAGTTACCAGTGGAAAAAAGATAATATCAATATTTCCGGGGCGACTTTGTTTTCATATACAGTTATCACAGCCGGTAATTACAAATGTGTATTGACCAACTCGTGCGGAACAGTCACTTCTAATATAATTTCTGTTACAGTCAACAGCCTGCCTTCCGCAACAATAACACCATCAGGTCCCACAACTTTTTGTTCAGGAGGAAGCGTAGTATTAAATGCGCCTGTCGCTGCAAACAGAAGTTATCAATGGAAAAAAGGAGCAAACCTTATTTCAGGTGCAACCTTATCCTCTTACACTGCCACCACAGGAGGAAATTACAGGGTGATAGTCACAAATATTGTAACAGGTTGCTCTAAAACAACCAACAGTGCAACAGTTGTAACAGTAAATGCACTTCCTGTTGCAACCATAACCCCACAGGGACCCACGACCTTCTGTGCAGGAGGAAGTGTCGTGTTGCAGGCAAACACCGGAGCAGGATTAACTTATAAATGGAAAAAAGGAAGCAACTTTATTTCGGGAGCAACCTTATCAAATTATACAGCCACTACAGGAGGTAATTACAGGGTGCAGGTAACAAATAGTAATGGTTGTTCAAAAACTTCTGCACTTGTGGCAGTTAGTGTGCCGTGTAAAGAGGGAGAAACAATTTCATTGGAAAACAATTTAGATTTTACCATTTATCCGAATCCTAATTCTGGACAATTCACAATTAAGTTTTCAAATAAGCTTTCGACTCCTGTACAAATCGCTATAACAGATGAAATTGGTAAAGTTGTGAAAAGATTTGAAACGGTTGATCAAATTGTTGTAATAAAAGAATTAAATCTTGCAAATGGTATTTATTGTCTGGAAGCACGAATTAATAATGAAGTGATGAAAAAGAAAATTAGTATTGTGAAATAACTGTCTTTTGTTCACAATTTAGCATTTAATTAATATTGTACCCAATCTAATTTTGGATTTTTTAATCCCCTTTTTCTTATTTTTTAATATTATTGTTATTGACAAAATGCTTAGAATAAAGGCTGTTCCGTCTTCAGTTATTTTCCAGAAGGGGTGATCTTTTACTCTTCCATTCTTACTTCTGTTTGGTTATGGTTAATTGATCCTGCAAAATGGTTTTACAAATGGGTATTTCCCAGGTGGTAATAAACTTGCTTTTCTGGAACAAGTTCTTTGAAAATATCAATTTCGTTTTTGATAATATTTTCAAAATGGTGCCTGTTTTAATGATAATTGACAATCTGACCATCGTGATAAAAGCGAACTTCCAGTATTCCCCTTTTCGAATTTGTATGTTTTAAACAGAGCAAATTTTCAGCAATCATTATTTATATATTTTATATGTAGGACAAAAATAAAAAACTTGTCTTGAGAATTAATGAATGTTAACAACTTTGGGAATATTTTTCCCAAAAATAGAAATCCGAAAACAATCTTTCCCGGGCTTTTGAATAAAAATTTTCGCACTGCTTACTTCTTGTTAGAGTAGAACGGGGGAAATGTCAGAAAAACCTCACTGCTTTTTCATGTCAAAAATGTAATCAGCATTTCGTTTGGTATACATATTGAGATTTTGTGAAAATCAACCTGATTACTATGAATGAGAAAAACAAAATAGTCATCTGCTCACACTGCGAAAAACCAATGCGAGTCCCTGTGAATAGACCTGTTCGGTGCAAATGCCCCAACTGTGGAACTAAATTCTTGTTTGATTATGGTATAGAGATCGCTGAAAGCACTGAGGTCACTCAAACACCTGAGAATGTCTTTATCCAAACATTCCGAGCAAAAGAAACAGCTAACTTCACTTCTAATGCCGAAGCCACGGAACCAAATTTAAAAACCACAGCTCAATCGAAAAAAGTAAAATCAAATAATATAAAATGGTTTCCAGTCTTTGGGTGTCTAATCATAGGAGGGTTTGTACTTTGGGCTTTTTCAAAGATAGATTCGTCAGCAACTCATTACAATGGAGATTTATATTCTGAGAATACTTATCAAGTAAAAGATTCTGCATCGGAATTTGAGATGCCCCATCTTCACCTGCATCCTCCACATCAGAACGAACATTCAACAATGAATGACCATTCCTTCAAAGACCCTTTCGTCCGATCAGACCCTCCGAAATCTCCAAATGATTATAATTGGAGTGAAGCCGACATAAAGCAAAGAGATGAAAGGATGGCTGCAATGGAAAAACAATTGATGGTTTTTTTGGAATCTGTTAATAACGGACTAATTAATCCTGCGGATAGAAGTACTTGGGGAAACTTAAATGATAGAGGTTTTTTTACTGATAATTGGATCAAAGCTTTTAATAACCTTAGCCCTGAAGATAAGAGGCTTCTTCTTAAAAACTGTAGTGAGTACATGAAATCGCAACCTCAATATTATCAAAACGTGTCAGAGTTAGGAATGGGTTTGAGAAGTACTTCCAGTATATGCAGACCAACACCCAAGGTGTCTTTTTGGAAAAGCTTATGGGGCGCTATAAAAAGGGTGAAAATTCGTATACCAATTTAATTCCTCTCATGAGAAATATCAAAATAATTTCTTTCCAATGGAATAGTTTTTTCTTTTATGTCCCTAACTTTTTCCAGTTCACTTTTTCTTTTTAATGGTCTATCAAGATATTCCAATCTTTCTTGTGCAAATCCAAGCCTTTTAAGCCGAAATTTTTTATTATTAAAAACAATTCCTGAAGTTTTTCCACCACGTTCATAAGGAACGAGATGGCTTTCTTTGAGTAATTGCAAAAAAGTTTCTTTTGAATCCGCTTTTTTATAACACGTCTTAAGCATTCCAATTAGTTGTTCCTTATCTGTTTCTCGTCCTGTACGAAGTTTAATTTGATATTCTTTATCAGTCAAAAGCGTTTTCTCATTCTTTCCATGTTGGACAATTGATTTTGAAAGCTCAGGAAAACGATCAATCTGGAATTGCTGAATATTTTTTTTAAGATTTTGCAGCTCAGGTTTTGTAAGCCGGAGTGACTTCCCTGTTTTGTATTCAATACCGGAAGCACAGATATGAATATGGTAATGCTGTTTATCAAAATGCGGAACGGCAACATACATTCCCTTCGGATTTCTTTGCCTGACATATTCCCTTGCCATTTCTTCCATTTTGGCAAGCGTAATATTTTTAGCATCGTCTCTATGCCATGAAAGAATTTCATGGGTGAGATATACGCTGTCTGATCTTTTACACTTTCTGAAAAGCTCGTTTGCTTTGTACTGTTTCTCCCACTCGGCAACTACCTTCCCTTTCAGATTATGAGTAATTGCAAAACTGTTCTTATTCTCATCAAAAAGCCTGTCTTTGTCATTCAACATATATTCCAATATTTGCTTAAAGACCTGCCGCTTATGCGATTTGATTTTGATAATCATTTTGCATTAGGGGAGGATATCTGAAAATATCGTTTACCTGAGCTTCTAGGTTCTGAATTCTTTTTTCAATTAATTCAATTCTTTGCTCCTGCTCCCAGAAATATCTTTCTTTAGGTTTTATAATTGATTTAATTTCATTGAGACAATCAGAAAGTAGTTGCTCAAGCCTTGCAATTTGCAGGCGATCAGGCACAATGTACGTTCTGTTGAGATAGGCAAGGACAGCAGAACGAATAAAGGAAGTAACAGTCATTTTGTGCTGTTTGGCTGCAAGAGAAATTCTGCCATGTTCCCCGTTTTCCTTTTTAAAATTTATGGTGTATTCCGGTTTATTACTTCTTTGTTTCTGTTTGTACTCAAGAAAATATTTTTTGCGGTAAGCTTTTTTGGCCGCCTTGATTTCTTCGTCAGTTCCCTTTTCTAAAACCCCAACTGCATCCAAATATTCCCACATTCCGCTATTATTCTTCCTACTCATTGGTGTTAACAGGTAAATTGGTAAGGTCGAGAACAGGGGGTTTGGTAAAAGGTATAGTTCCTTTTATTTCGTGTTTTATAGCGTCTAATTTGCGATATACGGGGTTTTTATAGTATGGAACGAGCTTTGCCATTATAGGCGCCTTATTGCCGCAAATAAGGATTGCACGGCTTGATTTGATCGTGCGTATTTCATCATTGGTCATAAGAGCGCGAACTACCTTGTGTCCTTTGTCATCTTTGTATTCAAACTTACCAAGAGTTGATTCGAGTTCTTTTGTCGTTTCAAGCGATTGCCCCGTAAAATACATTTTGGCAAAGCAGTTTGATTTGATGGCATCCGCATCGTACCTACCATAATGGTGGACAATTTGAGCAAAGTCTTGAACAAGCAGCATTACCCCTCCCCTATGCTTTCTTACGTTTGCAACTGCTAATGGAAGTGTGGGAAGATTCAGAGAAGAAGCCTCATCAATTAAAAGAAAAATATCCTGTTCATTGTCTTTTGGAAAGCGGCTAAGGACATATGTAAAAAATTGTTCAAAGAGTATTGACGTCAGAACGCTGTAATATTTTTGGTCGGCCACGGAGTTCCGAATAAAAAGTACCACTGGCTTATTTCTGAAATCCTGAAAATTTAAATTATCAAATGAAGTAACGCTTGCGACTGCTTCATCGCTGAAAATCTGCAGTGCCGCTTTACAGGTGGCAATCACACCATTCACGACTTTGTCATCGTAGGCAATGAATGATTTGTATTCAGCAAAAAGAATTTCATCGGCAAACCGGCTGAAAAATGAATCCACGGCTTCATGATTTCCTCCTAGCTGGTTTAATAACTGGCGAACATTATAAAGATTCTGAAACTGCGGTTCCTGTTTTTTTAATATGGTAATGAGCATTGAAAGCAATGCAATTGCCTGTGTATTCCAAAACGGGTCTTTGCCTTTTCCTAAAGAATTTTCAATCAGGAGCGATGCAACTTTTTGAATTTCCGAAGAGGTTTGGGCTCTCGCAAGCGGATTGTAACCACAAGAAACTGTTGGATCAGTAAAATTCAAAATCTTAATTTCATATCCTCGCTGCTCTGAATGCCCTGCTGTTTTGGAATAGAGTTCACCTGAAGGATCATTCACTACAAAACTTGAACGCATGCTAAACAAGCTTGGAATTAATACCACGCTTGATTTTCCCGTTCCGGTTCCGCCTATGACAAGAGCATTTTGATAGGAGAGCTTGACTGATAAATTTTTTTT
>DATEMK010000445.1:0-2384 GCA_035275625.1 Bacteroidia bacterium | reverse complement strand
AACTGGTCCTTGAAAGAGAATTTATAAAAGTACTGCTCAAAAAACTCTATTAGTTTTATTCGTAAATTCGTACAAATTCGTTATTCGTACCAAAATGTGGAAAGAAGAAAACAATCAATTAAAAAAAACATTTCAGTTTAAAAATTTTACAGAAGCATTCGCTTTCATGACACGCGTTGCATTCATTGCTGAAAAAATGAACCATCATCCTGACTGGAAAAATGTTTACAACCGCGTAGAAATTTCCTTAAGCACACACGATGCAGGCGATATTGTAACTGACCGTGACAGAAAGCTTGCCGAAGCAATTGATAAGCTTGGTTTTTAAAAGCTGTAATTGAAATTTATTTTCCGGACAATTCAATTTTTCCGTTTTCCGTTTTTTCAGGAGAGAAAAACCTGTAGTAATAAATTCCGCTTGTTGTATTTTGTGCTTCCCAGGTTAATTGATGCTCTCCTGCCGCAAAGTTCGTTTCCCGGAATTGCTTAATTATTTTTCCGGAAGCATCATAAATAAACAGTTGTACAGGTTCGTCCTTTGACAAATTAAATTTGAAAACAATTTCAGAGCCTGACGGATTGGGAAAAACTCTTACAGACTCAGAAATTTGCTGTTCATCAACTGATAGAATTGAAGGCAGAAGTATAATGGGTTTTGTGGCTTCAACACTGTCACCTAAATCATTAAATAAAACAAGGTGCAATGTATAGCTTCCCGGAGTTAAGCCTGATGTATTCCAAGTTGCAAGTGGAGCATTGCTAACTTCTGTTGTTGAACCTGTATCAATTGCAGTCCATGCGCCTGCACCCTGGTTATAATAAAGCTTGTACAATCCAAAATCCATCCATGAACCTAACGGTCCCTGGTCAATCCATGCAGAACCAATAACAGTCACTGATGAATTAACAAAACCGGTGGCAGGGCCGTTAATATTTCCAAACCATGCCACACTGCCGTCATAGGGAGTGGGATCCTGCGGCAGGTTGCTTTGCACTACTATTAAAAGCGAATTATTAATTGCATCAGCTGTGCCGTTACTAATGCTTCCGTATCCGTAAATCATGAATCCATTTCTTTCACTTCTTACAGTCGTTGTAGCAGATGAACCACTGGCAATGGTAACGCTGGTATCAGTTGCCCACAAATATCCGCCTGATCCGTCACAGAACATACTCGAAGCGGTCACATAGGAGCGTCCCATGCTCCCTACTTCGCCAAGAATGCAGCCGGTGATATTTACCTCGGATGAATCGAAAATATATAAGCTCCATGTTTGCACATCAGAATTTATCAAATGCAAATTCCTGTCAGGCAGGGGCGCAACAAAGTTTGTATAAGAAGAATTATTCACCAATCCTGAAACGTGTACAGAATCACCAAACTGGAACCAGGCGCCTATTGCCCTGATAACAGAGTTACTGATGGTTACATCTGAACCATTCACAGGCATCATTCCCCACCATACATTATAGCAACTGTCTGCCTGAACGTTATATCCTATCCCGGTTATTCCTGGTGTACTGTTGCTGCAGGTATATGAATTTACAGTATCGCCAGGGGGAAAAGAATAATTGATTACAGCGGTGTCAGGAAAATAATGCCAGAGCAACAGTGTAGTCACATTACTGAAATTAAAATTAGCGTGATCGCTTAAAATATATTCTCCTCCAAGATTAGTTCCGTTAATTGTTATAGTTGAATTTCCATAAGCGCCTGCTGTTGTCCAGTCATTGTTATGAACATCATTCATGATAATAGTTGACGATCCTGCTGCCATTAATGAGTGCGAATAACCGCCATAGTCAAGTGTGCAATTATCGAATTGCGCAAAGGCGCTGTCTGCAACAACCAATGAACGCTGGTAGAAATATTGCTGCGGGAAAAATAAAGTGGAAGAATCCGCCCATAATTTTCCTCCCTGGAAAACATACATATTTCCAATAACAGTTGCATTGGCATTTTGAAAAATTAAAACACCATCATTAAATACCAATACAGGTCCGTTGTTCGTCCAGGTGCCGGTGATGATGAGTGTGTCATTCGGCACATCGCCCACAAATATGGTGTCTGGAGCCTGCTGAACTTTACCTGTTATATTTCCGGCATCAAAAGGTTGTTCCCATTCAGCTGATAATTTTAATACATTAAATGCTCCGCTTTGGTGTCCTGTTGTTTTCAAAACATTTTGACTCCCAGGGTCCGTTTCTTGTTGTGATAATTCTATAAGTGCTTTATTTATTTTTTGTTGAGGAAAAACAGGATGCGTTGCAGTTGACTGGTGACCTGAAGAATTCTGGGAAAATGATGGAGAAGAATTAAGAAAAAGCCAGGATGAAAATAAAATTTGAAAGATAAAATATGCAGGATAATATTTTTTCATTTT
>DATEMK010000444.1:0-4181 GCA_035275625.1 Bacteroidia bacterium | reverse complement strand
CATAAAAAAACATTTGAACGTGATTTTGTCTTCTGTGAAAGACAGTCCGAAAAAGAATTTCTTGCGGAAAACATCCTCCAGGTATTTCCTGCTTTGGACAAACAAAAAGTGGAAAAGGCAATTAATGAATGCTGCCTCCGGCTGACACCCCCCCGCGCCCGGCAGGAATTTATTGAATTCCTTAAAAAAGAATTGAATGTTTAGCCGTTAAACAGAGCCAGCCGAAAATCCGGTAAAGAGAGGCTTTGTTTCCGTTTGATTTTTGTGAAAAAACGGTCAATTTCTGTTCAAATACTGCCAAAATCTAATTCATGCTTGCAAAAGGAAGATTGTGAGGTTTCCTTTACTGCGGTTAAGTCCAAACTATTTAAATAAAAGCCGGACAAAGAGAACAAGCTTAAAGCAAACTGAAATGAAAAGACGTATCGCTCATTTAGTGCAATACTAATTTTTATCAATAAAAAAAATTAAAATAATAACTCATACTTAAACCCAACTAACATGAAAAACCCAAAATTTAATTTAATGGCTATTGCGGCCGTTATTACCGGAATTATTGCAGGGTCGGGATGCAAGACCACTTGCTATTGTCCTACCCCTGAAGTTCAGGAGTATAATGAGATAGACACTACATGGTGCTGTGGCGATAGGCTTACAAAAGCCTGTATGCCCGATTCTGATAGATTTTACAGTGATACCACTATAGGAGATTATGGTAATTGCGACATACGTATTGATACTTTGTGGATAACAAGAGTGGGCGATGATGTTGTAACTGACATATATATAAGCAATTCCAATGTGGGTGATGACGATGCTTCCTGCGCAAGGCTGGAAGTGCTGCTGCCTATGGAAACCAAGTTTAAGGAATTTAAAAAACTTGATGATTTTACCAAAAACTGGGAGCTTTATGATGGGTATTTGCGTGTTAATCTGGGGCAGTTGGGCAGGGGACCTAAAATAGATCCTCACACACATTTAATAGTATATCCTAATCATCGCCATGTACAAGTGATAACTACTGTTCCCTGTCGCCCGGGGATAAATAGCGGAATTGCTGCTTTTGTATATAGCATGGTTCCCGATCCCTGTCTTGCTAATAATTATGCGTTTGGACATTACCAGACTGACAGGTCAATACTGGAGCAATGTATCGCGCCAAAAGTGCATTCGCTTGTAGGTGAGTAGGAATGGAATTACTGAATAAATAAATAAATTAAACCAACATCCTTCAGGCGCGGATTCGCCTTAAAGTTTCAGGAATACTGCCGCATAAAAAGAAAAAACCATGCATGCACAACAATCAGAAATCATAAATAAAAATCATCCATCCTAACTAACAATCCATGAAACATCTCGGCATATCCGGTGGCGGAACCAAAATAGTCGGCTTGTTTGCAGCCGCTGAAGTAATCATCCGCGAAAAAAACTACAAACCCGACCTTATTTCAGGTATAAGTGCCGGTGCTATTCTTTCTGTTCCGTTAGCCATGCGGATGTGGGACAAAATGCATGCAATGCTGGGAAGTATAAAGCTGGATGCCTTTTTTAATGTGCTGCCGGTGAAAGAGGACGGAAGTTTCAGGCCTATTCACACACTGTGGCAAATCATCACAGGGAAACATTATCTCGGTGAACAGTATAACCTGGAGAAGACACTCTCTAAAGTGATAACGCAGACTGACTTTACTAACTATAAAACAGATAACACTTTTGCCACATGCGTGGTAGGCTCTGTTGATTTTATTCGTGGTGAGCGTGTATATATAAACCTCAAGCAGGTTTCTTATGAAAACTTTCTTAGCATGGTAAATGCATCATCAAGTTTGCCGGTTTTTACCCCGGGCATTAAGCACGGACCTATCAATGATTTCGAAGGAACAAAACGCCCCAAAGAAGGAGACAGGCTGATGCTTTTTGATGGCGGGGTGCGCGATCATGCTCCCACACTGCGCATGCTCGAAAGCAAACAATGGAATATTACCGAAACATGCACCATTTTCTCAAGGCCCAAAAACAATGAAATCCTGAAACCTTCTTACAAAGACGCTTCATTCCCAAAAAATATTCTTGAAGTGCTCAACAAATTTGTTGACATAAGCAATACTGAAATCAGTAAAGATGATGAATGCCTTGAAGAGGATTTTCTTCTTGCAAACCCTAAGATCATTGACCACGGCAGGTATTTTCTGCCACCTATAATGAATGGTGTTTATGATGTGGACCCTTCACGCCTCAAACAGCTTTTTGATGCCGGTCAGCTTAACACACGAAACGATTGGGATGCACATCATAACCGGGTTAATACTTAAAAATGTCACACTTTGGTCGCAGATGCAGAGGAATGAAAACCAATTAAAAATCAGGAATAAAATGAGGAACAATCAGGATGAATAATAAATAGATAAGCAATTATAAATCATAAATCATGAATCAGGATCAAAGCACGGATGAAAAACCAAAAGCGAAATTTTGGGATTCTACTTTAGGAGCGCTTGCAAAAGTTACTGCATTAATAACAGCCGTCTCAAGTTTGGTCGCTGTAGTTGTAAAATTACTTCCCGATTCTTCAACCGACAAAACTCCATCACCGATTACAGAAATTATGAGTGCGGTACAAAAGAGGCAGGATTCAATCACTGCTGCCTTAAATGCCTCTCAGCTCGCTTTTGATTCTATTATTAAGAAGAAAAGTTTAGATTCAATAAAAAATGTTCATGAAATAAGAGAAGCTCAAAATCAGCAGACAATTGATTCTTTAATGAAAAAATCGCAACAAGACTCTCTTGAACTTCAAAAAAACCTGCAGGCTGCATTAGCTAAACTTATTGCTGATTCAACTTCAAAGGCAGAAGCTGATTTACTGTCAAGAGTGGAGATTAATAAAATTATTGGAAATTGGGAATTTAAATGGCATAGCAAAATATCAAACAATACCTTAAATGGGAATTTGAATATACAAAACGATATTAGACGGGGAAGTAATTTTGTCATGGGGCATATTCGAACCTCAAAAACAATTAATACATTGTATATTAATAATGACTTCACTGGAACTTTTACCAACAGTCGTTTATATTTCTGTAGAAGTACTCCCTGTCCCAAAACTTCTCAGTGTTATAATGTAGTTTATAACTATAATACTCCGGATTATATGGTAGGAACTTTTACTAATGAAGGAGGAAATGATTGTGATGACAGCGGGAGCTTAGAATTGATAAGAATGACACAAAAACCAAAACAATCTGTGCTTATTAACCCGTTAGGCAAAACGTCACGCCCTGTAAAAACTTCAATAACAAAGCGTAAATAAAAATTTGCAATAGTAAATAACAAAACAAACCGGAGACAGCCGAAAATCCGGGCAAAAAGCAGGTAAATAAATTCAAACAGTCATAAAAAAAACTATCAAAAACATGCAGGCAACGCCAGGATAAGGATGGTGTATAGTTCCGGGTAAGATGGGAGGCGGTTAATTGCGGACAGGTCCGTATTAATGAAGGTTAATTTTAAGTCACAAAAACATTATGGCAAGGTTATTTTCTCTTTCGTTGATTGAAAAAGTTATTAACATCTATTGCATAACTGGGATTATTTTCTATTTTTCGTGCTGATTTAACTTTAACTGAAATACTCAGGATCCTCAACCAGCGGAATTTCAGGTTTTGAATCTCTCCGGAGATAGTGAATTTTTATTAATTATCTTTTTACGTATGGAGGCTTTAAAAATTATCGTTGCAGACAATCACCCGGTGTTTCGTACCGGGATGGAAATGATCATTAAAAAGATTAATGAATCTTTTCATGTATTTCATGCAGCCAATGGCCTGGAAATTTTAGAAATAATAAAATACAATACTGTGAATTTTGTATTCATGGATATCAGGATGCCCGGAATGGATGGAATAGAAACAACATACAGGTTAAAGAAATCAAATCCCGAGATGAAAATTATTGCACTTTCAACAATGGCCGAAAAATATGATGTGCTTAAAATGTTTAAAGCCGGGGCAAATGGATATTTATTAAAAAATGCAAGTCTTGAAAAAATTGAAATGGCATTCAGGACCTTAATAAAAGGGGAGAATTATTTTACAGAAGAAATACGATGTTTTTTCTCTGGCAAGATTTGTGAAAAGTTTAAAGTATATCTCGATAAATCACTCCGGCAGGAATTGACA
>DATEMK010000443.1:0-14838 GCA_035275625.1 Bacteroidia bacterium | reverse complement strand
AAATAATTGCTGGCTGAATTCAACAATTCCCTGTTCATTTGTTACAAAAGGATAAAATTCATACTCCTCAATTCTTTTTGGTTTTATGGAATCTTTTATTGTTCTTTTCCCGATAAAATAGCCTGCTATGAAAAGAACAGGCAGTAAAATAATTAATGCTGTCAGTAAACCTGTTTCCATTTAGAATTGTTTTGAAAATTTCTGCCGGTATTTTTTTCCAATCTTTTAATCACTTATTTCTAAAACAATTAAAAAAGCATCTCTTTTGTCATGTTCATGCTCCAAACTGTTCCGGCCCGAATTGCCCATTGCAAATTGCCCCTTTAATACCTCACCATTTATTTTATACTGCTAAATTATAAATTTCTTTTCCCTTTCACTGGAATCTCTGCATGACAGACATTGAAAAATAAAAAAACATTCGTCCAAATTCAGTCTTTGATTAGTCCTGAATTTTGGTTAATTCACCAAAAAACTGGCGCTTTTCCCAACGTGCGTTTTATTTTAGTGGTCAGAATATCTTATTAAAAAAATGAGACTTGATCACATTGCATATCGTGTAAAAGACCGGCATAAAACGGCCAGGCTGTTTATTGAATGTTTCGGATACAGGCTTGCAGAAGACCTTCCGGAAGGTTTCAAAATAGAATTTGAAGACGGATCGTATGCTGATTGTCTTGTTTTATTACCGCCTGAACAAATTTCCGGAAATACTCCCTGGATAGCAGAAACTTATTTTGATCATGAATACATTAACTATCATTTGGCCCCGGAAATATTTATTTCTGATGGTACAAATGATTCCATCGTTGGAAAATGGGTGGAGGAAAGGGGAGGAGTTGGCGGAGTTCATCACATGGCTTTCCAGGTAGATTCTGTGGAAGAAAAAATGAAAGAGTGGGAAAAGAAAGGATATGTGGAATTTGCCACCACTGAACCTTTAAGCTGTCCCGGGCTGGTACAGGTGTTTACCAAACCATCTGAACTTACAGGGGTTATTTACGAACTCATAGAAAGAGAAAATCATGGTTTTTGCAAAGACAACGTAAAAGCGTTAATGGAAAGCACCAAAAGATTTAACTAAAAAAAATTTTCCACGATTTATTTTCATCCGGAGAATTAATTTCTTCGTTTATTTTTTAAAAGAAAGTTAAAATAACTATAACTTTTTACACCAGGCACTTCAACCCTTTTGCCTGTTGATTACTTTCTTGTACATTTACCCCAAAAAACTGATCTTTTTAC
This sequence comes from Bacteroidia bacterium, assembly GCA_035275625.1. Classification (GTDB taxonomy): domain Bacteria; phylum Bacteroidota; class Bacteroidia; order AKYH767-A; family OLB10; genus DATEMK01. The sequence continues at coordinate 13,593 of DATEMK010000443.1, read as the reverse complement.
TTTATTTGTCCCTGTTTTACCCTCATCCCAAAGTGATTGATAAATCTAACATTCACGTTCAAAAAAATAACCGTTTCATAAATTATTTAAACCAACACTATGATAAAAAAAAATTTTCTGAAGAAAAAATTTGCAGGGCTCTCTTTTTGCATGACATTGATTTGCCTGTTAACAGGAAACGTTAATGCACAGGTAGCTGCTTATACGTTTGCTTCCGCCAGCGAAACTTATGCTGCTATCAGCGGCACCACAGCCTTTTCTTCAGGCTACGATGATGGAAATGTTACTTCCGTGCCCATCGGGTTTGCTTTTGTTTTTAATGGAACCAGCTACACCACCTGTACAATTAATGCCAATGGTTACATAACTTTTGGAACAACCGCACCTCCGGGAGGCACACCCTATACCCCGATTTCTGATGCAACTTCTTATTCAGGAGCAATTGCTGCCTACGGCAGAGATATCCAGGCGCAAAACACCGCCCCCTTGGGAAATGTGCAATACACAAGTTCAGGAGGAGTTTTTACAGTGCAATGGACAGATGCAAGAAGGTATAACAGTTCGATCACGAATGCCGAAAGAATTAATATGCAGATCAAGCTTTTTCAAACAACCAATGTTATTAAAATAATTTATGGCACATGGTCAGATGCCGTTAGTGCAAGCTCTTCAAACAACGGACAAATTGGTTTACGGGGAATAACAAATGCTGATTTTAAAAACCTGGGTGTTTTATCGGGAGGAAACTGGAGTTCGCCTGCAGCCGGTGCGACCAACAATGCAACCTGCTATTACAACCAGAATTCAACAGCAACAAAACCTGCTTCAGGCCAGGCTTATACTTTTACTCCTCCTTCCTGTACTTCAATCTACGCAGCCTTTCCTTATTCAGAAAGTTTTGAAAGCTGGGTGAATTGCCTCAGCACAAATGATAACCCGACCTCCAATTGGAAGAACTCTCCTGCAACCGGGAATAATTCATGGAGAAAAAATAACCAGGGTACGTCTGCGGGCTGGTCAAGTACATCCGGTGGATATACACCCTCTTCTACTGCCGGATCATTTTCTGCACGGTTTCACAGTTATGATGCAACATCAGGATCGCAGGGTTCATTAGATTTATATTTAAATTGCAGCACAGGAAATGCAAGCAAGCACCTCACATTTGATTATATCAATACAAGCGGCTCTGACGTGCTTGCAGTTCTGCTCTCCACTGACGGAGGAAATAATTTTATACAGCTTGGAAATAATTTAACAACGGCAACAGGATGGACGGTTGAAACTTTTTCATTTTCTTCAACTTCTGCCACTACTGTAATTCGTTTCAGGGCGACATCTGATTTTGGCGTAACTGATATCGGTGTGGATAACCTGAATATAACAGAAAGTTGCACACCTGTTTTTGCAGCGCTTCCTTATTCAGAAAGTTTTGAAAGCTGGATAAATTGTACGGGTATTACAGATGTTCCCGGATCAAGCTGGAAAAACACACCTGTAACGGGGAATAATTCCTGGAGAAAAAATAACCAGGGAGCCTCAGCAGCATGGTCCGGTACTTCGGGGGGATATATTCCCACTTCTTCAAAAGGATCTTATTCAGCTCGGTTTCACAGTTACGATGCTGTTGCAGGATCCCAGGGTTCACTGGACCTGTATATTAATTGCAGTGCAGGCGGGGCAGGCAAGTTTTTAACATTTGATTATATCAATGGAAACGGATCAGATGTACTCGCTGTGCTGATTTCTACAAACGGGGGAAATACTTTTACACAAACGGGCAGCAATTTGACCGCAGCCACATCATGGACGGTAGCCACTTTTGGATTTACTTCAACATCAGCAACCACAGTGATCCGTTTGAGGGCCACATCCGATTTCGGAACCACGGATATTGGTATTGATAATATAAATGTTGGCGCAAGTTGCATCCCTGTCTATGCTGCATTTCCTTATTCGCAAAATTTCGAAAGCTGGGTAAATTGTTCGGGGATAACGGATGCGCCATCGGCAAGCTGGAAAAATACACCTGCAGGCGGAAATAATTCCTGGCGCAGGAATGACCAGGGTGCATCTGCTGCATGGTCAGGCAGCAGCGGTGGATATTCTCCGGCATCTACTTCAGGATCGTTTTCGGCAAGGTTTCACAGCTACGATGCCACATCAGGTTCACAGGGTTCATTGGACCTCTATATAGATTGCAGCACGGGTGGCGCGGGTAAACAGGTCACTTTTGATTACGTTAATAAAAGCGGTTCGGATGTTCTTGCTGTTTTTCTTTCCACCAATGGCGGGACAAATTTTTCGCAATTAGAAACTAATTTAACCATTGCATCAGCATGGACACCGCAGGCTTTTTCATTTTCTTCAACTTCCGCTACAACAGTCATTCGCTTAAGGGCAACTTCTGATTTCGGGGTCACTGATATTGGCGTGGATAATTTAAATGTAATTACAGGCCTTGCTGCTAATGACCAATGTTCCGCTGCCGTCACTTTATCCTGCGGAAGTATAGTGAACAGCTCAACTGCTTCTGCCACTACAGCAGGTGAAACGGGTTTACCGGTTTGTGCCGCGACAACGGTTGATGCTCCCGGTGTTTGGTATAAAATAACTGGAACCGGGAATGCCATCACAGCTTCCACCTGCGGAGGCACAACTAACTATGATACAAGACTGCATGTTTATTCAGGAACATGTGCAAGCCTTGTAAATACAGATTGTAATAATGATGCCTGCGGTTTGCAATCAACTGTCACATGGAATTCAATTGCGGGAACCGTTTATTATATCCTCGTGAACGGATCTTCTAATTCAACAGGATTGTTCACATTAACTATTTCGTGTGCAGGTGATAATTGTGCAACCGCAACTCCTCTTGCATGTGACGGAAGTGTTTCAGGGAATACAACTGCTGCAGGCAATGATACCGGGTTTCCTTCCTGCCCGGGCACGGGAAACAATTCTAAAGGGTTGTGGCATTCTATAACTGCAACCGGTACGGGTAATTTGACCTTGTCACTTTGCGGAACGGCATGGGATACATATCTCCGCGTCTTTTCCGGGACCTGCGGAGCGATGAGCTGTGTGGCAAACAATAATGATGGCTGTTCAACTGCTTCCACATTGACGTTTTCCGCTACCACTGGTGTTACCTACTATGTGCTCGTAACCGGAACAGGCGCTGCTGCGAATGGTCCATATACATTAACCTCCGCCTGCCCTGCAACAACTCCGACTATAACTGACTTTACCCCGGCATCCGGTTGCGAAGGAACAACTGTAACTATTAATGGCGTTCTTTTATCAGGTGCCACTATAGTAACAATAGGAGGGACGCCTGTCACTTCAATTGTTTCAAACACGACAACACAAATTGTGGTTGTTGCGGGCAATGGAACCACCGGTACCATTTCTGCAACAACACCGCTGGGCACGGGAACAAGCTCACAAACTTTTACAATGTTTACCCCGCCCGTTCCCGATGCTTCCAGCAATGCACCGGTATGTGAAGGAAGCGGCTTGTTCTTGTTTGGTAATAACCTTGCCGCAGGGCAAACAACCGGCAACACCTATTCCTGGAGCGGACCAAATAATTTTACATCATCATTGCAGAATGCTTCCATTAGTGGCGCTTCTCCGGCTAATGGAGGAATGTATTCCTTAGCAGTTACCAACGTGTTTGGCTGCAGCGCTTCGACAACAACGAGTGTAAGCGTTAACCCGAACCCCGTTTTATCCATTGCATCACAAACAAGTGCATGTGATGGCGCTAATAACGGGTCTGTTGATATTGATGCAACCAGCGGAACGCCCCCGTTTCTTTTTGACCTTGACGGCAATGCAACTTTAGACGGAATTTATACGGGGCTTGCTTCCGGATCTTATAACATTTCAGTTATTGACGATAACGGATGTGAAAATTCAATTTCTGTTACTATAACGGAGACTCCTTCACCAACAGCTTTGGTGAGCGGTTCCGGTACGATTTGTTCAGGTGATTCTGTGAATGTGCATCTCGTTTTCACCGGTGCCAGCCCCTGGAATTATACACTGTCTGACGGAACACAGAACATTAACGGCACTTCTTCCGTCAGTCCTGCTGATATTAAAATTGTTCCGAATGCTGCGGGTTCCCATTCCTATAGTATGACCGTTCTGGCTGATGCCAATTGCAGCAGCGGAACTGCCACAGGCACTGTACCTGTAACGGTTAATTCCAAACCGGGTGCCAGCATTACCACTGCCGGACCCACAACCTTTTGTTCAGGCACTAACCCGTTAACCCTTACAGCAAATCCGGGAACAGGTTATACTTACCAATGGAAAAAAGGAGCGAATAATATTGCCGGGGCAACCGGGCAAAGCTATGTCCCGACTGCCACAGCCAATTCATATAAGGTAATTGTTACAAACCCGGAATCATGCAGCAGTTTATCTGCCGGGATAGCGGTAACAGTTAATGCATTACCTGCAGCTACTATAACTCCGCAGGGTCCGACAACATTTTGTGCGGGGGATAGTATAGTGCTGCAGGCAAACACCGGAACAGGATTAGCCTATCAATGGAAAAAAGGAGGGGGTAGCATCGGAGGAGCCACCCTGCAAAATTATACTGCAAAAACAGGCGGAACGTACAGAGTAATTGTAACCAATGCAAATACCTGCTCCAGAACTTCAGCAGGTACAATTATAACTGTCAATTGCAGGTTAAGCGAAACTTTAATAGAAGAAACAACCCTGGAAGTATTTCCTAACCCGGCTAACGGAAGGGTTACTGTTATTTTCAATTCAAAAGAAAATCAAAGCTGTGATTTGAAGCTTATGGATGTAACGGGCAGGGTGGTGATGCAGGAGCAATTAACACTCTTAAGCGGGAGGAATGAACACATTTTTGACCTGAGCAGCCTTGCAAAAGGACTTTATCTTGTGAAAATTCTTGCTCCGGGGGGAGAAATGACGGAGAAGATTTTAAAGGAATAACAGAACAAAAAAATAAAGATTGAAGATCGAAATGTTTTTTATTTCAATCTTCAATCTTAATCGAAAATCTTCAGCTAATATCAATGCTGAACATAAAATTTCATCGTTTGATGTCCTTCTATTCCCGTAAGCTCTAAATAATAAATTCCATTTTTGAGAGAACTAACATTCATTTCATATTGATTGGATCCGGTCCCGGTTAATATTGTTTCAGCGGAATAGGAATTTCCTAAAAAATCCCTGATCATAAGATTTATTTTTTGTTCAACAGTTGATTCATATGTGACTGTAATTTTATCTGCAGCAGGATTGGGAGCTATTGAAAGCGGTGCATTCGTTGTAAAGAACGAAGACGCTGACCAGGCGCTTAAAGTAATCGTCCCGTTAGCCGCGCAAACACCTTGTACCTGCCATTCGTAGGCGGTTCCGGACGAAAGACCCGACAATGACTTGGAGTTCGTGTTCGATGTGGTGTTTGTCCACGCTGCTGTATTAGAAGGTTTATACCTGATATTATAAGATGTTGCCCCGGTTGAATTCCATGCAAGGAGCGCTGTGTTTGCACTATTGACAACCGCGGTTAGCCCGGTTGGAGTAGCACAAGTAGTCGCACCAAGTGTTTGAAAAACTGAAGTGGGTGACCATGCGCTGAAAGTAATGGTCCCATTGGGACTAACGCACCTGCTTCTCACTTGCCACTGGTAGGCTGTTGCCGGTACTAATCCTGTTAAATTTTTTGAATTTGTTGCAGCACCTTTTACCGTCCATGCTGTGGTTCCGGCAGGGCGATAACGTACTTTATAATTAGTCGCTCCTGTTGAATTCCAATGCAAAGTTACGCTGGTAGAAGTAATGTTATTTGCAAATAATCCTGTCGGAACTCCGCAAAGATTCCCCGAACATGCTAATGTATTAAAAAATGCTGATGCAGAAAACGGGCTCAATGTAACTGTCCCGGTGCCTGTCGGGCAGGCTGACTGCACCTGCCATTCATAATTGGAATTGCATAGCAGGTTTGTTAAATTTACACTTGAAGTTTGTGTTGTAATTGTTTGCCAGGTGGTGTTGGTTGATACGCGGTAACGTACATTGTAAAATGCATTGTTGGCAACAGTATTCCATGAAAGGGTGGCACTGTTTGATGTAATGTTTGATGATGTCAAACTTGAAGGTGTCGGACAATTGGTTTGCGCGCAAACCTGGCTTATGCCGAATACCAAAGCTACAATGAGCGAGGTGAAGCAGAATTTGTTTTTCATTTGATTGTTTTTTTGATTTTAAGATGTTAAAAGTAAAAAAGGAAAATGAAAAAAACAAATTTATCAGCTGAATAAGGCCTTTGATCACCTTAGCTCCGGGATTTAACCCTTCAAAAGGCCGGTTTATTTATTCAAAAATCCATGGCTTCAGTTTTAACATTTTCATGTAAATCATAAATAACCCCGGGTTGAGTTGGTATAATTAAATATATTTGCGCCTCACAAAAATTAAGTGAATGAAAGCGAAGTTGCAAACCAGCAAATTAAAATCTATATTCCTTATTTCATTACTCATGATTTCAAACATAAGCTTAGCGGAAAGCGATACTGCTGCGGCTAAGGGAACAAATCCACTGTTCAATCAATTCAATAAACCTATTGCATTTGGTGAACTGAAACCTGAACATTTTAAAGATGCCGTAACCCGCATTATTGACAGCACAAAAAAATCGCTCGGTAAAATTATTACCGTCCATGCAGAGGAACGCACGTTTAAAAACACGATGCTTGCGCTGGATGACATATACAATCATCTCAATTCAATTGCTTCCGCGATTGATCTCTTGAGCAATGTACTTCCGGATGAAGAAAGAAGAAAAGCTGCATTGGAGCAATTAGCAGTTATTTCCAAATTTTATAATGAGCTTCAACTGAATGAAGACCTTTATAAAGCCGTTGTAGAATATTCCATGACCCCGGAATCGGATATAATTACCGGGTATCAGAAAAAATTCCTTACTGAAATAAAGAAAAAATTTGAACGTAATGGTTTTGCCCTGCCGAAAGAAAAACGTGACCGGTTAAAGGAAATTCAAAATAAGATTGCCGATATCAGTATTCATTTCAATGACAACATAGAGTCTTACAATGATTCACTTTTCATCAACTGGGAAGAGTCTAAAGGTTTGCCCTTAGATTTCCTCCAGGCCCGTAAAACAAAAGATGGTTACAGCATTGATCTTTCTTATCCTTCTTATTATCCTTTTATGAAATATTGTGACGATGAGAATGCCCGGAAAAAACTTTATTTGAAATTTACAAACCGCGCCCCTGTTAATGAAAAAGTACTCTCTCAATTGCTGGAGGAACGAAAAAAATTAGCTACGCTGCTTGGCTATAATTCTTATGCAGAATATGGATTAAGCGATGACCGCATGGCTCATGATGCAGAAACAGTGTGGCATTTTGAAGCAAGCCTTACAGGAAAAGTGCGTCAGAAAGCAACAAAAGATAACAGTGAGCTGTTAGCCATGAAATATGGAGATTCCAATGTGACAAATGAAAAAAAAGTGATCAACCCATGGGAGGCCTCCTATTACACCAACAAACTTTTAGAGCAGAAATACCAGGTGGATGGTCAAAAAGTAAAAGAATATTTTGAATTGAACAATGTATTGGATGGGCTGTTTAAAATCACCCAGCATTTGTTCAACTTAAAATTTGTAGAAGTAAAGAACCCATCTGTATGGCATCCCGATGTGCGAATGTTTGAAGTGATGAAGGAAGATAAAATGATTTCAAGATTTTATCTTGATTTATATCCGCGTCCCAATAAGTACGGTCACGCTGCATGTTTTGGAATCATTGGCGGAAAAAAGACTCCGGACGGATACCAGTATCCGACAGCTGCGCTGGTCTGTAATTTTCCAAAACCTACAAAAGACAAACCGGCTTTAATGCCGCATAGCGATGTAGAAACTTTTTTCCATGAATTCGGACATGTGCTGCACAATATGCTGACCACATCTGATTTATATTATTTTGCAGGAACTAATGTGGCACAGGATTTCGTAGAAGCCCCCTCACAGATTTTTGAAAACTGGGCATGGGAATATGATGCTTTGAAAATGTTTGCCAAACATTACAAAACAGGTGAGGTGCTTCCCCAGGAATTATTTAATAAAATGAAAGCATCAAAAAATGCGGGATCAGGATTAAATACATTGCAGCAGGTTTTTTACGGGTCGCTTGATATGACTTTGCATGATAAGTTTGACCCGCTGAGTGCAACCACTTCCACCACGGATGTAGTAAAAGAACTTCAAAACAAAATCACGCTGTATCCTTTTCTTGAAGGCTCCCATTTTCAATATTCATTTGGACATTTGAATGGCTATGGGGCCGGATATTATGGATACCTGTGGTCAAAAGTATACGCACAAGATATGTTTTCAATTTTCAAAAAGAACGGAATTATGGATCAAAAAACGGGTATCCGCTATCGCGATATAATTCTTTCAAAAGGCGCTTCAGATGATCCTATGAATTTAGTAAAAGATTTTCTGGGCAGGAATCCGAACGATGAGGCGTATCTGAAAGATTTGGGTTTATGAAATTCTCCCCGGGTTTTATCCGGATACATTAAAAACGGAGGCATCCATTTTATCTAATACCTGTTTTTGTTGTATTAAAATTTTCTTCTCTCTTTTTAGTAATTTCGGCAGTCATTGTTTCTGATGAATCTCCTCGTAAAAAATATTAAATCGCTTGTCCAGGTTGAGGATAAGTCTGTCGAAAAAGTTTCCGGAAATGAAATGAAAAATTTGCCATGCATCAATGATGCTTTTGTTTTTATCCAGGATGGAAAAATTAAAGATTTCGGTGAAATGAAAAATATCAAGATGCCGGAAACCAGAGGTGAGAGGTCAGCATTAACGGAAGTGGATGCAGCGGGCAGATTCGTTTTTCCAACCTGGTGCGACTCTCATACTCACATTGTGTATACAGGTACACGCGAAGGAGAATTCAGAGACCGCATCAATGGATTGAGCTATGAAGAAATTGCAAAACGGGGTGGTGGAATTTTAAACTCTGCAAAAAAATTGAATGCTGCTTCTGAAGAAGAACTTTACCAGGCAGCCTGGAATCGCTTGCACGAAATAATGAAGTACGGCACCGGTGCAGTTGAAATAAAAAGCGGTTATGGACTTTGTCTTGAAGGAGAATTAAAAATGCTTCGTGTAATAAAAAAGTTAAGAGAAAATTCTCCTCTTACAATCAAATCAACTTTTCTTGGAGCGCACGCAGTCCCCGCTGAATTCAAAGATCAAAAAGAAAAATACATTGATCTTATCATTAACCAAATGCTTCCGCAAATTGCAGAGGAAAAATTAGCCGATTATTGTGATGTATTTTGCGAAAGGAATTATTTTACAAAAGATGAAACAATAAAAATTTTAAAAGCTGCTTTGAAATATGGCATCCAACCAAAGGTTCATGCTAATCAATTAAGCAATTCAGGAGGTGTACAGGCAGGAGTGGAGTGTAACGCCATCAGTGTTGATCATCTTGAGTATATAGGTGATGAAGAAATAAAAATCCTGCTTGATTCTCAAACCATGCCGACACTTTTGCCCGGTGCAGCTTTTTTCTTAAATCTTCCGAATTCACCGGCAAGAAAAATGATTGACGCAGGATTGCCGGTAGCAGTTGCAACCGATTATAATCCCGGAAGCTCTCCGTGCGGAAATATGAATTTTATGATTTCCCTTTTATGCATTCAATACAAAATGACCCCTGAAGAAGCTATCAATGCGGCTACCCTCAACAGCGCTTATGCAATGGAAGTAAATAAGGATTTAGGCAGTATTGCGCGGGGGAAAAAAGCCAATTTTTTTATTACAAAAGAAATTCCTTCTTATACTTTTATTCCGTATTCATTTACAGACAATATGGTTGAAAAAGTATTTTTAGATGGTGTCCAACAATAATCAAAATTTATTCCTGTTAAAAGCGGATATTTGATGGAAAATTTTCAAAAACTAAAATGTAATTTTTATGGAACTTAATTTATTTCCGTTTCCGGCAATTGATATTCTTCGTTTTGTTTGTCAGCAATTGGATAATTTGAAAATTGAATATATTATTACAGGCAGTGTTGCAATGACCTTATATGGAACAGCACGTCAAACAAGAGATATAGACATTATAGTTAATTTGCGAATGGAGGATGCCGAAAGTTTTATAAGTATTTTTAAAGGTGATTATTATTTGAATCCGGATACTGTCAAAGAAGAGATTAAAAGAAGAGGAACGTTTAATATAATAAGCCAGACAACAAGATTCAAACTTGATTTATTTTAAAAAAAACAACAGAATTTACGGAATCTGAATTTCAAAGAAAGAAAGAATTGAAGTTTCTTGATTTAAATGTTTGGGTTATTTCAATTGAGGATTTAATTTTGTCAAAATTAATGTGGATACAGGATTTTTACAGTGAATTGCATGAGAGAGATATATTATGGATTATGGAAAGTAAGCCTGTTGATTTGGAATATATAGGTAATTGGATAAAAAAATTAAATCTAAAAACTTACAATACAAATTTATGAATGACACTTCAATTGAAATCAGGAAAAAACAATCGGAGTTATGGTTTTTGTTAACCGAAGAAGAAAGATTAATTGAAGGATTAAAAATGATGGATGAATCAAAAATTCTTTTGCAGATTGGAATACTTAATGAACATCCGGAAATCTCCGAAGCAGAATTAAACGAAGAAACTTTCAGACGAATGTACCGCAATGATTTTTCAGAAAAAGAAATGTATGCAATATTTGAATCTTTTAAAAATTATCAAACTAAAAACGCTAAGCGTTAATAGTAAGCATAAATCGTACATCGTCCATTCTAAAAATACATTATAACATGAAACAACTCATCGAATGCGTCCCCAATTTCAGTGAAGGAAATGATTTGAATTTAATTAAGCAAATCACGGATGCAATTGAAGGCGTGGAAGGAGTGCTGCTGCTTAATGTGGATCCGGGAAAAGCTACTAACCGCACAGTAGTTACCATTGTTGGAGAACCTGCTGCTGTTACAGAAGCTGCTTTTCGCGGAATCAAGAAGGCTGCTGAATTAATTGACATGAGCAAACATAAGGGTGAGCATCCGCGCATGGGTGCAACCGATGTGTGCCCGTTTATTCCTGTTGCAAATATCACCATGCAGGAAACTGCTGAATGGTCAAAAAAATTAGGAAAGCGGGTAGGTGATGAGTTAGGAATTCCTGTTTACCTGTATGAAGAAGCACAATCAAATAAAGACCGGAATAATCTTTCTGTGATCCGTGCAGGCGAGTACGAGGGATTTTTCAAAAAAATAAAATTAAAAGAATGGAATCCTGACTTTGGTCCCGCTGAATTTCCATCAAAGCATGGAGGAACTGTCATTGGCGCACGCGATTTTTTAATTGCATATAATGTTAACCTGAATACCAAATCAGTGAAGCGTGCGAACGCTGTTGCATTTGATATTCGTGAAGCGGGCAGAGTAAAAAAAGATCCGAAAACAGGAAAAAATTTGTTGGATGATAAAGGAAATGAAGTTCGTATTCCCGGAAAACTGAAAGGGGTGAAAGCCATCGGATGGTATATTGAAGAATATGGCATTGCACAAGTGTCCATTAACATTACCAAATTCAAGGAAACACCCTTGCATATAGTTTTTGATGAGTCTGTAAAAAGCGGAATGGAAAGAGGAATTAGAGCTACCGGCTCAGAACTTGTTGGCCTGATTCCCTTATCAGCCATGCTTGATGCAGGAAAATATTTTTTAAAAAAGCAACGTTTATCAGCGGGGGTTAGTGATGCAGAACTAATTCACATTGCCGTAAAATCTATGGGGCTTGATGAACTTGCGCCCTTTGATCCTAAAAAAAGAATCATTGAATATTTGTTAGAGAATGAAATAAAATCGCCTCTTGTCAATATGAAATTGAATTCATTTGCTGATGAAACAGCAAGTGAATCGCCTGCACCGGGCGGAGGCTCTATCTCTGCTTATGCCGGTGCTCTTGGAATTTCTCTCGGAACAATGGTGGCAAATCTTTCTGCATCCAAAACAGGCTGGGAAGAACGATGGAATGAATTTTCAGATTGGGCGGAGAAGGGCCAGCTCATAAAAAAACAATTGCTTTCGCTGGTGGATGAAGATACCGCTGCTTTCAATAAAATAATGGATGCGTTTAAGCTTGCCAAATTTACCGATGAAGAAAAAAAATTGCGGAAAAAAGCAATTCAGGATGCTACAAAATATGCCATTGAAATTCCCTTTAAAGTAATGGAGCTTTCTCTCACCTCCATGGAAATTATTAAAGCTATGGCAGCGGACGGGAATCCGAATTCTGTGAGTGATGCCGGGGTAGGGGCATTGTGTGCACGCTCTGCGGTGATGGGCGCTTTTCTGAATGTGAAAATTAATTCGTCAAGCTATGAAGACAAGAATTTTGTGAATCAAATATTAACTAAAGGAAAAGAAATAGAATCTAAAGCAATGTCGCTCGAATCAGAAATTCTTACAATCGTGAATAATAAGATTTCAGTTTGATACCCCTTGAAGGATTTATAGTATTCTTACAGAATCTTTTCAAAGCTTTTTTCGTATGTAATTTTGAATTGCAATTCAATGTTCAATACACAGGTTTTTAACCGGTACTTCTATTCATTTTCAGTCCAGCTGCTGATTATGCACATCAAGAAAAATCAGATACTGATGCTGTACTGGCTGCTGCTTTTTGGATTTGTAACCGAAACATTTGCAAATAAATTCGGCATTCCTTATTTATTCCTTGACCCCGAATACATGGGAAAAGTGGACGGGCGCTCTTTTATGATTATGGGATTTGCAACCGGATTTTTTATCATGGCATACAATATTTCAAGCTATATCCTGAACGGGTTCCGGTTTCCCTTTCTTGCATGCCTGAATAAAACTTTTCAGAAATATACGCTTAATAATTTTGTAATCCCTGTCATATTTCTTGCAATTTACATTATCAAGGTTTTTGCTTTCCAGTACGAAAAGCAGTTAAAGCCTCCCGGGGAAATCCTGATCAATATTACCTGTTTCCTGCTCGGAGTAATTTTTGTAATTTATTCTACGTGGAAATATTTTTTGATTACCAATAAAGATATTTATAAGCTGTTCGGGGTGGAGCATGCGGAAAGCGAACAGTTTGAAACACGAATGGCGCGAAAAAAAGCCAACCCGAGAAAAAAAAGATACAGCAGCCGCAACTGGAGAGTGGAAACCTATTTATCCATCCCGATTAAAACAAAATTAGTAAGGGATACATCTCACTATAAAGGTTATATGCTGCAATCTGTTTTCAAGCAGAATCATATTAATGCAGCGGTTATTGAAATTATTGTTTTTATTATTTTCTTCCTGTTAGGCCTGTTCAGGGATTATCCTTTTTTTAAAATTCCTGCCGGGGCAAGTGTTCTTTTGTTGTTCACCATGTTCATTATGATTTCAGGAGTGCTGAGATTCTGGCTGAAAGCCTGGGCAAACACTGCATTCGTAGGATTATTTATTCTTTTGAATTTCCTCTCACAGTTTGAAATAT
>DATEMK010000442.1:0-3840 GCA_035275625.1 Bacteroidia bacterium | reverse complement strand
GAAATAAAACCTGAAATTGCCCGTCAGGCCCTAACACGCGTAATCAATGAGGGAATAATTCCGTCAAATACTATAATAAACAATGACGCATGGCAAAAGGCCATTTCATTAAGAAAAGATGTGGGTGATTTAAAAATATCTAAAAACATGAGCGAGTATGTTGATAACTCTTTTGCTCAATGGGCAGAAATAAACTGCAATACTTATTAACAGTCTTAACTCTTAAACTATCTGGAAAATGTCAGAAAAAAAAGATCAACAGATCGTTGGAATAGTCCATATGGAAGAGCATTTTCTTTATTTACCATTTTATTACGCACAGTCTTATGACTTTTTTGGATATATTCCTGAAAATTACAAAATAAATAAGCCCCAACTGCCCCCCATTGACCATACTGATGAAAATGCATTTAAGGCGTTAATCACATCTCCTGATATTGGTAAAGATATTCATTTTGCAATATGCGATCCCATACAAATTTTAAATCCTAGACTGCAAATTCAGAACCGAACACCTGTAGTATTAGCTGCACTAGTGACAAATTCTGCCTTTTGGGCAGTTGATCATGATTCTCATATGATTATGGACTTTAAAGATTTAAGTCGTTTTGATAAAATTATTTCTTATCCTAAAGGAACTACCTCATACAATATTGCTGCAAGACTTCATAAGTATTCCGATAAAAATGTTTCAATAGAAGAGTTTATTAAAACTGTTCCAGCCAAAAGGGAAATTGAAGAACTCCACAAAAGTAAAGCAGGAACAGTAGCTCTTTCCCCTAATCCTTTTGATATTGATGATTTAATTAAGCATGGCAAAGGGGAATATAAAATTAATTTATCACTTGGCGCTACACCTGAATATAGCAATGTTCTTGTGACCGGTTTAATAAGCACATCAGATTTTGTTTCCAATCATCAACCTTTAGTTGATGGACTTCTTAGAGCTATTCAAAGGGCCATTTTATTGATTCGACTTTACCATGAAAATGATGAATCAAATAATCCGGTTGTAACTTTTGCTGAAAGATATTTTGCACAAGGCAAAAACGCAAGTGGCGCTTTGCGTATGGCGCTTGATTCTCATGTTTTTCCAACAAGTATTGAAGTGAACAAAGTTCAATGGGAAAACGCAGTAAGAGCCGCTAATTCCAACCTTACAGAACAGCAAAGCACGAAAATAGCTTCAGATTCCTATGCAAGTTATATCAATCCTTATGCTCATTACGCTCGTCAGGCAGCACGGGACGTAATAATTTCAAAAATCTATCCAACTGTGGAAGAATCAACAAAAATCAGTGTTGTAAAAGGTAATACTTTGCTGTTTTTAGGAATTTTATTTTTTCTTGGAATGATTTGTAGTAAAATATTTTATAATTATGATTGCATTTCCTTTACTGTTATTTCGTTTTTACTATATGGTTTTCTAATTACAAAAATATTTAAACTTATGGAACATCCAAAGTTGAATAAATTACACATAGGATTATGTTGTTTTATTACTTTGTATTCAATATTTTTAATGGTATTATATTTATATAAAATACCGTTGGTTGAAGATCCTAAAATATGGTTTTCCTTAGCTGTTTTTGGTGTTTTTATTAGCTGCGAAGTGGCCATTATCCTTAAGGCAATTAAGAATTAATTTTTGAATTATTTTATGGACAACAACGAATTTGACATTATAGTGGAAGACCTTGAGAAATCATTCGGAGAGATTAGTAATTCTATTACGGTATTAAAAAATGTTTCATTTAAAATAAAGCGTTCAGAAATATTTTGCCTGCTTGGTCCAAGCGGTTGTGGTAAATCAACACTTCTAAAAATTTTACTTAATTTAATCCCGAAAACTTCAGGAAAAATCACAGTAGATTTTGAAAGAAGCAAACAAATAGCTTATGTACAACAACATTCTCTTTTACTACCATGGCGTAATTTATTACAAAACGCCTCAATAGGTACTGAATTGCGAAAGGATTTACATCCTGATACCATTGATCGAATTTATAACCGAATACAGGAGTATGGTTTAAAGGGATTTGAAGAAAAATTTCCTTCTGAACTTTCCGGTGGCATGAAGCAAAGAGTAGATATTATTCGGGCTGTTGAATCCCGTCCTCTTTTGCTTTTTTGTGATGAGCCATTTTCGGCGATTGATTTTGTTACAAGATTGGACTTATGCGCGAAATTCAAAAAAATGTGTCATCTGGGAAGAATGACTACTTTATTTGTTACTCACAATATTGAAGAGGCTATTTTTTTGGGAGATACTGTAGCAGTAATGAGTGGTAGACCAGGAAGAGTAATCTCAATTCATGATACGACTTTTCCATCTTTGGATAAATATAATGCTGTTGAATGCAGAGAATCAAAAGAATTCATTGAATTATTTCGAAAGATTTGGGAGGATTTAAAAAATAATTATGAAAATTAAAAAACAAGATACGGTAATTCAATTCTTAATATCAATAGTTTTTATAATTATTTGGGAAGTTATAGGAAGAAGTTCTTCAAACATATTCTTTGTTATTGGTACACCCTCCGCAATCTTTAAAGAATTTACAACATTAATATTAAAAGACAATTTCCATATTCATTTTTTTACAACAGGATTTGAATCAATTTGCGGATTATTAATCGGGAGTTCATTGGGTAGCTTATTTGGCTTATTATTATGGTATTCAAAGCGCATAACAGAAATTTCTCGTCCTTTTATAATCGCTGTGGGTACACTTCCTGTTTTTGCATTCGCACCTTTACTTATAGTTTGGTTTGGTATTGGTTTAGGAATGAAAGTTGCCTTAGCCGCGTTTTCAACTGTTTTCGTTGCCTTCAATCAAGCAAACAAAGGGGCTAACTTAGTTTCTAATGAGTACATTGACACTTTAAAAGGAATGAATGCAAGCAAACACCAGATCTTTTTTAAAGTTATTGTTCCGGGATCAATTGATTGGGTATTGAGTTCTATGAGATTAAATGTTGGATTCGCATTGTTAGGGGCTTTTGTTGGCGAATTTATTGCCTCAGATAAAGGATTAGGATTCTTGATACTTCGTGCCGGGGGTCTTTACAATGTACCTCGTGCTTTCGCTGCGGCTATTGGAATTATTATTCTCGCGTTATTATTAGATTATGCTGCGAGAACGGTTGAAAAACACAGTCATATTCTTGTTCAGTACATTAGTGTTCCTAAAGTATTGCGTAAAAAAAAATATTAGTTCGGAGCTATACTTTTCCACACGCTATCTTGCCATGCAATGAAGTTGAATTCTTTTGACAAAACGATTTCTCAATATCCGGTTTAAAATCTGGTAAATTTGCAGTTAATCTTAATTCGAAAGAAACAAAATATGTCTCTAAATAAATATGCTTATGGTAGGTATCAAGTTATTGATAGGGAATTACACAAAAAAGATTGGGTCAAAACAAAAGATTTAAAAGATAAAATTGAATTGGAAATGGGTTTACCAATTTCCACTAGACAATTACAAAAAGATATAATTGCAATGAAGCAAGATAGCTTGCTGGGGTGGAATGCTCCTATTGTGTATGATCAAAAAAGCAAGGCTTTTCGATATTCCGATAAAACGTTTTCTATTAAAAAATTTGACTTAAAAGAAGATGAAGTTTCAGCTTTAAAATTTTATGCGGCTTCCATTTATCAATATCGTGAATATGGACTGTTTAAGGACTTCTCAAATGCCTTGCAAAAGGTCGTAGAAGCCGTTAGTATAAAAAGCCAGATTCCCATGGGAAATTCAAGATTAATTGTGCAAACAGATAATATTACCTTATGGAAGGGAATTGAATTTTTGACATGTCTTGCAAAAGCAATTGACA
>DATEMK010000441.1:0-3985 GCA_035275625.1 Bacteroidia bacterium | reverse complement strand
CTGGATGATTTTTTCATTAATCATATTGACCATCTGGTCATCATCAACCAGGAGAACACTGTCAACCGGTTTCATCCTGGTTATGATTTACGGGTATAAATATTTTAAATGTGCTGCCATGGTTCACTTCGCTTTCTACTTCTACTTTTCCACCCAGCGATTCTGCCTGCGCCTTAACTAAATTGAGACCTATTCCTTTACCTTCAATTTTTTTACTATGGAACCTGTTGTATAACCCGAATAATTTGTCCCGGTTTTTATTCAAATCAATGCCCATGCCGTTGTCTTTCACGGTAAGGCAAATAAATTCATTATCCAGCTGGGTTTGTAAATGTATGGTTAATGGTACCCGGGGTGAACGATATTTAATGGCGTTGGAGAGCAGGTTGTACATAATACTATAGAGATAGCTTTTCACAGTATCAATACCCGCGGCTTTATGAAAATCAGCTGTAATTACAGCTTTGCTTTCGTTAATCTCATTTTCAAGCACCTTCTTAAGCAGGGCCAGTTCTGTTTCAAAAGCCATGTATTCTTCCTGCTTTCCTTCGTCACGGTCAGAGATAGTAGTGGTCAGGCCTGTTATCACATTGTCTAAGTTGGTTATTTCACTTGCCACATTTTCCATAATGGTTTTGTTATTTATTTTCAACTCCGGTTCCCTGCTGAACAAAGACACTAAACTCAACACCCTGTTAACAGGTGCGCGAAGATCATGCGAAAGCGTGTCGGAAAACTGCCGGAGGTCCCTGTTTTTCTGTTGCAACCGGGCAACCAGCTCAAGTGTTTCCTTCAGCAACCGTTCGCTTTCGAGTAATTTTTTCCGGCTAATGGACAGTTCTGTTACATCCCTGAAAATTAAAGCGCCTCCGATAATTTCCGAATTATCATTATGAAGAGGCACAGCGCTGTCAACAATATTGCGTTGCGTTTTATCTTTCTTGATTAATATAGTATGGTTGGCAAGCAATATGGCCCTGTTTTCATTAAGCGCTATGTTAATTGGATTTTCAATCGGGAGATGTGTGTGCTCATTTATTGCATCAAAGATGCTGTCTATCGGTTTGCCCCTTGACTCTGCCAGGCTCCAGCCGGTAAGTTCTTCAGCAAGTTTATTCATAGATGTTACCGCACCCTTATGATCGGTAGCAATAACGGCTTCTCCCATGCTCAAGAGTGTTTTTGAAAACCATTCCTGGTTGATGAATATTTGCGCCTGCCCAATTTTACTTTTACTGTGTTTACGTGTTTGATAGGATACTGTACGCATTTTATTTTTTAATTAAATGGAATTATAGTTTTATAATATTTTTTTCATGTTCAGGGTTGTGTTTTTTGTTTAGTTGAGTTTATAGGAAATTTTTTATGCACTTTCATCGTCTTTCGCCATTTTTGCGAAGGCTATGAAACATCAGAGACGAAAATTCAATTTTTGCGGATGTTTTTTTATAAAGAACCGATTAACGGGTAACAGGCTCGTGTACCTTTTCGTTGGTCATGGAAAGAAGATTGGAAAATTTCCATGTTCCTGTTGCCGTTTAGCCAACCTGTCAAACCGGTACCGGACTAAACAGAAAAAAATTTATTTTTCACTTTTTACTTCTTCTCTGTCCTGCAAATCCTTTTGCTTTTGCTCTCCTCGATCCTGAAGGTCTTCACTTATTCCTTTTTCGCGGTTTTGCAAATCTTTGGTGTTTTGCACATTCGTCTTTTCCTGTTCCTTGGTATTTTCTACCTTAGTTTTTTCCAGTTCTTTTTGCTGGTCATTTTGATTTTCTGTCATTTTGATATTTATTTAAATAGTGAATTGATATTTGTTAAAATTATTTTTGAGTTTTTGATTTATACTAATCTTCGTAGCCGCTTTTGATAACTGTTGAAATCATTTTGAATTGCTCATTGGCATTAAAGCAATGTGCTGCATGAGCGGGGATAACGATTCCTTCACCTAATCTGAGCTTGTATGTCTTTTCATTAATAATAACTTCGGCAGCCCCGTCAATTATTTGAATATAGTTGTCGAAGGGAGAAGTTTTTTCTGCTAATTCTTCGCCTTCGTCAAATGATGAAATAGTGATATTGCCCGTTGTTTTTTTAATAATAGTTCTGCTTACTACGGATTTGGGCACATATTCAATTATTTCAACAATGATGTGTGTTTTTGATTTTTCTAATTCTGTGACAGGCGTGTGATTACTTTTATCGGTATGATTACTCTGAGTGCTGAGGTCAGTAAGATTTTTTTTAACTTTTTTCATTATGTGCTGTGTTTGAAATACTCTGTAAAGGTCAGAATGTTTAGAAGGATAACCATTACACAATTTCAGAAATAAGTTACATCATTCACACATTTAGAATGGAACAAAGGGTTGAAAAGTATGATCTGCTACTGATAACTGGCAGAATCCCGAAGCTATAAAATCAAAAATACGTAAAACCCGCAATGTTTTTTAGTTTTTTATTATATTCCTTTGCCCGGACGTAAAAAGTAATTTGAAAAGTTTCCTGTATAACTGCATAAAACTTTAAACCGATGGTAACAGGAGAAAGCGAACCAATTAAAATTTTATTAGCAGATGATAATGAGGATGACCGGCTGCTTTTCAGGAAAGCACTGAAAGAGGCTGACTTAAATGTTAAACTAAAAGCAGTAAAAGACGGATTCAAATTAATGAAGGAACTTTACGTGGCGGACAAAAATTTTCCCGGCATTATTTTTCTTAATATTATTATGCCGCATCAAAACGGAAAGCAATGTTTAAGAGAAATACGGGGCAATAAAAAATTTCAAAAAATTCCTGTGATCATGTTTTGCACTTCCATAAATGTGATGGATATGATTGAAACATTTGCTGACGGAGCAAACCTGTATGTTGCCAAACCGGTCTTTTTTAATAATCCCGTGGCTATTCTGCAAAAAATATTTGCACCGAACTGGCAGGAAGATTTGCTGAAACCGAATAAGAAAAAGTTTGAGCTGTATGCCGGAACGACCTGAAACCTGGGTTTATCAACCAGCGGCATTAAAATTTACTGCATGCCGAGTTGCTTCATTAACCGCAAATGAGAAAATATTGCAGAAGTCATAGATGGATAATCATTGTGCCTTATCGAAAATTTCTGACAGGCATCCTTAACAAATTTATGAATGACAGGATAATGCACATGACTTATTTTTGGAAAGAGGTGATGTTCCACCTGGAAATTTAAACCTCCCGTTAACCATCCGATAATTTTATTATTGGTGGCAAAGTCAGCCGTAGTCTGAACCTGGTGAACAGCCCATTCATCCTTAATCCGGAGGTCATTATTTTGAGCATCCACAAAATGTGTGGATTCAACAACATGGGCTAACTGGAACACGAGCGCTAATGTGATCCCCATCGTAACATGCATAAGGATGAAGCCAATAATAAAAGGAACAAACCCGACCATATATACTGGCAATGCAATGTAAAAGAAACAATACAAAACTTTAGTTAACCAGAATATAACATGCTCTTTTGCCTCCATTTTCCTGATTTTGGTTGACTGAATTTTTTTCTGAAAGTATTTTGCAAAATCAGAAACGAATGTCCAAATGAGAGAAGTTAATCCATAAACCGGGACACAATAAATATGCTGATAACGGTGCACCTTTAAATATTTCTGAGAAGAGCACATCCGTAAAAGAGGAGGCTTAATAATATCATCATCCACTCCATCTACATTCGTATATGTGTGATGGATTATATTATGCTTTTGTTTCCAAAACCAGGCATTCACTCCCATCATGTTAGCTGTTAAGCCCATCAGGTTATTGATCCATTTCTTTTCTGAATAGCTGCCGTGATTGGCATCGTGCATCACATTAAAACCAATGCATGCCTGGATAAAGCCAAATAAGCAACATAATCCGGCAGCAATAAAAGGATTCACCTGCATAGTGAGCAACCCTATGTATGCTGCCACAGCTGCTGTGATGAGAATAAATGATTTGAAATAA
>DATEMK010000440.1:0-12097 GCA_035275625.1 Bacteroidia bacterium | reverse complement strand
TGAACCAAAGAGAAGAAACAGTTTTACTTCTTAATGAAGGTCAAACTTGGAATTGTGTTTTTAAAAATCCGCCATAAAGGTTAAATATTTTTAAACTGGCTTTTAAAAAAATAAAACAGGGCGGTGATACCCTGTTTTTTTTAATCAATTGAATGGCAGCAGTCGGTTTCACCGGGGCAGCATTTTGATTTGTTGTTCATGTAACTGTAGTTTACTTTATGAATGACACAAAGGACGAAAAAGACGCAAGGGACTTAACAAAATTAATTATTGTTTTGTTTCATGAACTGCCATGTGAGGGTGGCGGTGATTGCACCGGCAACCGGGGCAACGATGTAAAGCCATAATGCAGAAAGATTACCGGAGATGATAGCGGGGGATAAACTTCTTGCAGGGTTCATGGATGCTCCGCAGATTGGCCCTGCAAACATGGCTTCCAATAAGATTGTTGAACCTATTGCTATGCCTGCCATTACTCCAACTTCTTTTGAACCCTGAGAGACATTTAAGATCACCGTCATTAAGAAAAAGGTGAGAATGAATTCGAGAATAAAACTTTGCATTTGTGAACCTGCGGGAAGCGTGGCACCGAGGTTTTGATTTTCGGGAAATAAAAATTTTAAAACAAAAGTTGCAAAGAATGCTCCTGCGATTTGTGAAGAAATATAAGGTACGATTTGTTTTGATGGAAAAAGTTTTGCAACTGCAAAGCTGAGGGTGACTGCGGGATTGAAATGCGCACCTGATGTTTCTCCAAAGGTGTAAATCATGGCAAGGATGATTAAACCAAATGTGGCTGCGACACCTGCGTGTGAAACTGCCCCGCCTGTCTGCTGGTCAATGATGATTGCGCCTGTGCCGCAGAAGACGAGGGCAAAAGTGCCGATGAATTCGGCAATATATTTTTTCATCACTTGCCCTTATGTTCTTTGATGAAATTCTGAACGGCTTCTTTTATCTGTTCGCGGACTATTCTTGTGAGCTGCAATTTTACTTCGTGAGTGCCTTCAAATTTTGAAGGGTCATTAAAACTCCAATTAATTTTTGAACGCATGCCCGGAAAGATGGGACAACGTTCAGAGGCTTCTGCATCGCAGACGGTGATTACATACTGGTACATCCTGCCCTGCTTGAAAAATTCGAAAACATCTTTAGTCTGGTTTTGTGAAATATCAATGCCGTCTTCTTTCATGACTTCCACTGCAAGCGGGTTGAGCTTTCCTGTTTCAAGCCCTGCACTTTCGGCTTCAAAATAATCACTGCCAAATTTTTTAAGATAGGCTTCCGCCATCTGGCTGCGTGCGGAATTGTGAACGCAGAGGAATAATACTTTGGCTTTCATCATTAAATTGTTTATCGCAAAATTACGATAAGAATTTTGGTGGGGAAAGAAAGGATGTTAAGAAATTGTTATGTACTTAGCCCTGCCCGTGAAAAAGAAAGAATTAAGGCTGTTGCGAAAACAATAATTCCGATATAAACCAGCGGTTTTTTGTGAGGACACAATCCGGAGCGACAAAATAAAAATTAAGTTATTGATGAAATCCCTGAGAGCGGGCTTTTTCTTTGTGGTGATCTATATCAAGTTGTAACCTGTTTTTGGCAGTGTCCTCATATATACGCCATTCTGATATTTTGCCGTCTGTAATTTTTGCAGTCCATATAGCAGGACCGTTTAATCGTTTGTCAGAGCAGACAGAATAACCGATCATGATTACTAAATTATCGCTGGCGGTAATTGTGTTAAAGACGTTTTTATAATCAGGAAACATTTTGAAGAAACCTTTCCAGATTGTTAAACAAGCTTGTTTTCCAGTAGTTACATTATTTCCTGTGTCAATAAATGTATGATTGTCTGACATCAGGCGTTCAAAACCTGCAATGTCCCTAATGTTAATGCAATCATTAAATTGCAATGCGATTGTTTTTTGATCGAAAACTATCATAGAAATTATGAATTAGGAAATCAACTTAATGAACCTAATCCTTCACTAACCTGATGCTGCACCCGTAATTTTTGGAAACATGCGACCGGTAAACGTTTGCATTTTTATAATCCAGGTAACGATAATACGCATCATTATCCCCGTGATTGGTGGAAGTCCACCAAAACCCCATGGAACCAAAATCAAGCGGGATGCTGAACTCTCCGCTAAAAATGCGGCAACCTCCGGCAAGAGCCGTGAAACCACTTTCGTTAGTGGACCATACATCACTGTACGTTTTCCATACTTCAGGCGATTTTATACGAAGCTTTTCGCCTTCATGCGTGCCGCGCCATCCGAATTTATCGGCATCAGCCTGGCTCATGCCCAGATGCTTTTCTAATTCTTTCCATTCATCATCACTCGGAACGTGCCATCCCGGAGGAGCTATATTTTTAACATTGCTTACGGCATACCAGTTGTAAAGCAAGCCGGCAGCATCAGGATTGTTACCAAAAACACACCGGGCGCCTGTTGTATTAGGAATCCAGTCGAAGTCAGCCTGCGCTTCAAATATAAAGGTGCTGTCGCGATACATAGTAACACGCAAGTCTTCTGCCATCCACCATTGGTTGCCGATCTTTACAATCGTATAAACGTTGCCGTCAATATCCGTTATGGAATCCGTTTGCGGAACCACCGGTACCACAACCGTTTCCTCTTCTTTCTTACATCCATTTATCAGCAGGAAGAAAGCTGCTGCTATAACACTATATATTCTTAAATGCCTTAAGGTGTAAACCATATTAGTTGCTTTTTGAAATTAATTTTTCATAAATTTTTTGATATAAAAGCTGCTTCCAACATCCAGCCGGACCAGGTATAAACCGGGTGAAAGCGTATTGACATCTATCTTCTCAAAAACAGCGCTGGAAACAACGCCCAGGTTTTTATTCAAAACTCTGTTTCCGTAAGCGTCATGTATTTCATATTGGATACCCGCTTCCAGGCCCTGCGGAATTTCAAGTGTAAGTTCATCCTGGGCAGGATTGGGATACAGCCTGCTTCCGGCAGCCCGTATCCGTTCATTGTTCAGCGAAGGGCAAACTACAGCAAGATCGCGGTCATTGCAATAACCCGGATAACAGCATAAAGTGGGTATATTAAAGTTAGCATTGGGATCGAAGTTACAAGCGGCCTGGTCCATGCATCCGTAAACGATCAGCGTTTTACATTCAGACTGGTTATTGCAGGCGTACGTATTGCTATATTCCACATAATCCGGATCGGTGCATCCGCAGGATGGCGGGTAATTCAGGTAAGGGCTTGCAATGGTGTCCCCTGTAAGTGAATCACTGTTTGCTACATAAATGATTGGATTTCCATTTATATCTTCAATCTCTACATTCAGCTCAAATGAAATTTCGCCTTTAGTAGTCAGCTGCGCAACTAATACCTTGTTACTGCCTGAAATTGCATCCATCGCACCTGAGCATTGCACGCTTGCACTATTGCTTACAAATTGAGAATCCACTTTCAGTGAACCGAAGATCGTGGAGTCTTCCTGAGTAAACGCATCAAGTATTCCATCCTGTTGTTGATTAGTAGGATAATTAGAAACAGCAACCAGCCCGTCTTTAAGTGTAACCGGAATGCCCGCTGCAGAATCCTGGTTAGCAATCAATCCATCAGGAATGACAGACCATCCGCCATCGTTATGCACGCCTCCGATAATAGAAGTGTCAGGATCCTGTGTCTTTAAAATTCCGAAATAGGTAAGAGTGGTGTTGTTTTTTGTAGCCTGTCCTAAAGTAATATAAGTATCTAATGCGACCGTTCCTTCATCAAGGTAACTTATGTTGTTTTCCCAGCCAAAAGATTTACCCCTGTCAAGATTATTCCAGAACATCCCGGTGCTGGAGAAACGAAGTGTATGGCTTCCATTTCCAAATATTTTTTTCAGCTTGCATCCGGGAGCAAGATCAATAAATACTCTGTACGTTTTTGAACCCGGTTCTAATATTCCGCCAATAGTATCCGTTGCATCATTGGTGTCGGAAACGTAATAGGTTTCCACCATCACATTTTCTATCTGCGCTTTTGCTTTAAATGAAAATAAAACCAAACAAAGCAGGACGATTAAATTAAATTTTTTATTCATAGCAGTATTCAGTTTTTAAAGTTTATAGGAAATGCCAAGGACGTAATTGGTTCCGTAATTATAGGTATCGTAAATGGTCCCGGTTCCGTGGTATTTTCTCTCTACAGATGTATTTAAAATATCCCTTACGGTACCGCTTACGCTGAAATGTTTGCCAAGGGTTTTAGTGACTTTAAAATCTGCAAGATGTCTTGGCTGTTCATATATATCAGGAATGGCTGCATTATCCGAAGCGATAACTAATCGCTCCCCCTGCACGTTATAGCTTGCCGTGCAGACCAGCCCGAGCTTTTCGGCTTTATAGGACAGGATGGCATTTACCACATAAGGCGCCTGTCCGAACATGGTGCGCGTAACAGTATCCTGGGGAAGATAAATTTTAACACTGCCACCCCCAATCAAAATTGTAGTTCTTACGTATTTTGAATGTGACTCTACTATAGTAACATTAGCGCCAATATCAAAATTCTTTGCCAGCACTTTCTTTCCTTCCAATTCTACACCTCTTACCCATGATTTGTCCACATTCTGCCAGGTATAGCCACCTGAATTTACTAATTCAATATGATTTTTGAAATCTTTATAGAACACGCTCACCGACACATTGTCGCCTGATTTAAAATAGGCTTCCGCACGAAAATCATAATTCCTGACTTTTACCATTTTGAGATCAGAATTACCAAAAACAAATGCCCTGTATTCATAATCGAAAGCGGCCACATCAGAAAGCTCCCTGATGCTCGGACGGGCTACGGCTTCACTATAGTTAAACCGGAGATTGATCGGAGCATCTTCAACGTTCCTTAATTTATATATAAGACTTGCACTGGGAAGCCAGCTTGTTTCATCTAATTTTCCGGGGTTCGCCAGCGGCAGCGCATCACTGTATGCCCTGCGGGGATCATTGCGCGCCAATCCCAATGAGTCAAATTGATATACATCAGTAAATATAGATGCTTTTTCAACCCTGATGCCTCCTGAAAAACGAATCCTTGGCATAATTCCGTAGTCCACCATTGCAAATGCACCTTTTACCTCGCTATTGCCGAAATTATGATCGGCAGGAGTAGTGTAGTCCTCGTAATATTGGTCAATAGTGCTTTGTGTGTTGCCGTTTACATCCGTATATTCATGTATTCCAAAATTATCCAGGCTGAAAAATTCATCCAGGTTATCATTTTCCAGTGTTGAATTTCCTATAAATGACAGCCTGTAGTCATACTGATCGCTTTTTTTATCATTCCGCTGGTAAGTTCCTCCGAATTTTAATTTTCTCACCAACTCAGTTTTTTTGCTGACAGGTAATTCAAAAACAAGGCGCGAATCAAAAATATTATCTGACAGATAACGGTAATACCTGTGTATTCCTGATAATGTTGTCGGGGAAACATTATATAAACCGGTGATAGGGCTCTGGTAATATTGCAGGTACTTAAAATCAGGAGTGCTGCTTTTCCCGTTTGTATAAGAAGCATTTAATTCTGCCTTCAGCTTAAGAACCGGGACATAATGCTCTGATTTAAATTGATAAACCAATTGCTTCCGCTCCTCATAAAGCTGCGGCTTGGTTAAAATATAATTGTTTGAAGGGTCAATAGTATCTTTGCCGTAAGCAACATTGCTCACCCCGGTAAAGCCGGGCATAAATAATATTGAAACACTATGGTTAGGGCTGAATTTATAGGCCGCATTTGCAAGGGCGCTCCATCCGTTAGTTTCCCTTCCAACCTCGCGATCTTCAGAAGAGGATAAAGATCCGTCAAATCTCCTCCTGTTAGCTTTTGAAACAGGGTCATAATTTACGGAGCTTCCGTAGCGGAATCCCCCTATAAACCCAAAAGGCCTGCGGAATAAATTAACCTGGTTGCCAATGCTGAAGCTCTGGCTGAAATTGAGGGGAGCCTTTCTTCTTACCGGGTCCCAGTTGGCAGGAAAAGATCTGCCCGTTGCAGGAACATCTGCGTTAATTACCTTATATGCTTCCGATTCATAAGTGCCGTTCATATATTGGTCTCTGGCGATTTTAACAGCATCGTCATCGTTAATTAGTGCCGGAGCTAACAAGCCTAATTCCACCAATCCTAACCTGTAATAGTTTTCACCGTTAGCGCCATCATACGTCCAGTTCTCCTGGGTAATGCCTAATGAATTAAAATAAGGACCTAAACCCACGGCAACAAATTCCTGGTAATCTGTAGGGTAAGGAGAAGCTTCATTAAAGCTGCTGTGATCATGATCGCGGAAACCATTATCATAGCCAAGCCACTCAGTAGAGCTGTGGTCTGAACTGAGTACATTTTTAAAGCTGGTATGATCATTATACCCGAACGAAGTTTCTTCAGTCAGTGTAAGCTGATCAGGATAATCCTTTGTTTCAATAGAAAGATATGCGCCCGCCCAGTCACCGGGCAATTCGGGACTTGCTGTTTTAGTAATAATGATATTATCAACAAGGCTGGCAGGAAACAAATCCAGTTTAATATTGTTCGTAAAAGGATCTAACGTAGGAATTCTTGAACCGTTGATAGCAGTTTTAACATAACGGTCACCAATCCCGCGCACAGTGATAAAGCTGCCATTGGTAGAAACACCTGAAACGCGGGCAACGGCAGCAACAACATTGACATCACCGGTTTTTTTCATGGTCTCCGATGAAATATAGTCAATAGTAGTGGCTGATTTTTCCTTAATCTTCTCCATATAATACTCTTTAGACTTTACCGCTTTGGCGGTAATTTCAACTTCTTTGATTGCCTGGGTTGAAGATGTCAAAACAAAATTCAGGATAATCACTTCACCATTTACGGGATGCACAGTTTTCTTCTGTGTTTCAAAACCTATATAAGAAACAACTAATACCTGCTCTGTTGAATCAGTTATTTTCAATGTATAGTTGCCATCAAGGTCTGTAGTGGTTCCATAAGAATGGATCGTACTCAACACTACAGGAGCGCCAATTACTGTTTCACCGTTTTTATCGGTTACTTTACCCCTTACAGTGCCCTGGGCGATAGAATATGAGTAAGAAACTAAACTGATAACAGCAAACAGAAGAAATTTTTTCATTTGGTTAATTGGTCTGTAAACAGTACAGCAAGGCAGTTTGTTAAAAATAATTTATTGCTTTTTAAATTACTTCTTTTCAGAAAGCAAGATGTAAATCAGTTTTTAATTATTTTTTTCGCTGAAGCGATTCCATCCAGAGTCAATTCAAAAAGGTATGGTCCTTTTGCTAATGAAGATATGTCTATGCTTTCAGTCCGGGTATCTGAAATTTTTCCAAGCTGTTTGGTATAAAGCATTCTTCCGGTGAAGTCATATATGGCATAGCTGCTTTTATTTACCGGTTGAGGTGTGTTAATTTCCATCCCGATTATATCGGGTGAAGGATTGTTTAAAATCTTAAATGATGAACCGTTAGCTGTTGTTTCATTTACCCCGACTGCGCTGCAATACATAAGACTGGGAATTTGAATTTCGCTGCCAACAGGATTTTCAGCCACATAATTTTCCACTCCTCCTGAAGGCGTTCCTATCTGAATGTTTAATTTAAAACATAAAATACCATCGGTAGTTATCTGAGCAATCAAGACTTTGTTGTCAACCGTGTCGGGGCCCTGCGATCCAGTAAGGCAGGCTAAAGAACCGTTAATTGTCGAGAACAAATTATCACCGGCATTATTCGAAGCATCAAATACCAGAATTTCATTTGTAATCCCAACTAAAGTAACGGGATCAGGAGTTACAGCAATTAAACCATCCTCATCAGTTAAAGGAATTCCTGCCCAGGAACTATTATTTTGCAGTGCTCCATCATTGTTGACAACAGTTGCAACATTATCATCATGGTCTTTAAGAATCCCTGACATAGTAGAACTGGCAGCGCCTACTGATAACCATGAATCAAGCATTACGGTATTATCATCAACATAATTATTATTTACCCCGTTAGAAGTGGTAGCACCCCTGTCTTCATTGTTATAGAACGATGAAGCAGTTGTTGAAATCATAAATTCGTGAACAGGATTGTTTATGCCATAGATTGCCTGAAATTTATAACCGGGAAGCATGTCTGCATAAATCCGGTAGGTTTTAGAGCCTACAGGCAACGTGCCGGGACTGGCAGATATATCATCAGATGCTATTGAATCAGCATCATCAGACAAGTAATAATTTTCGACAATAATGCTTTCAAGGCCGTTTTGAGCATTTGCAAAAATTCCTGTAAAAATAAAAGCTAAAAAAGTTATGATTCTTTTCATGGTAAATGTTTTTAATGTGTTATTTATGGAGTTATTTAATTGGTAAATTATATGTTATAAGTTTAAGCAGTTTTAAATGTATTTATATCTAAAAAGAGAGGTTTTGAACTCTTACAAAAAAAGACAGTTTTGCTGAACCAAATATTATCATTGCGTTAAGTTTAAGTTAAGTGTTGTGTTTAAAAAGCGAGAATAAATCTATAGTCAGCAATTGATTTTTGAAAATACCGGAACAGTCAAATCTTGGCCAACTTTTGTCCCTACAATGTTTGCAACCGGTTAAATTTTTTGCAAAACCTAAAAATGAAAATAATATTACTTATTATTTTCATTTCTTCCAGTATCTTTTGAATCCTTTTTTCCTGTTAATGCCGTTTCGGGATAGGCGAGTGAGGAAAGCTGAATTTCCTTAGCCACAGGATTCTTAGCCACATAATTTTCAACTCCGCCTGCCGGTTTCCCGATCTGAATATTTAATTCAAAAGTGAAAACTCCGTTTGTTGTAATTTGTGCAATTAAAACTTTGTTATCAATTGAATCAGGGCCAATAGCACCATTCATGGTTGCCCAGGATCCGTTAGTTGTTGAGAATTCTGAACCTATCGTCCGGTTTTTAAAAACATCAACTATAGAATCAATTCCAAATGAAGTAACTTTTGGAGGCATCCCTGCAATAAGACCATCCTGAACTTTGATTGGAATACCTGCTCCAGGATCTGAATTTTGCAAAATCCCTTTTTCGTTTACTATAGTTTCAACCCCATCGTCCATTGTCTTAAGAATGCCAAAACTGCCTTCAGCAGCGCCACCTGCAGATAACCATGAATCAAGCATAACCGTATTGTCTTTCAGGTTCCGGTAAGGAATAACGCTGGACACAATTCCGCCTTTATCTTCATTGTTGAAAAACAAAGTGGTAGTTGCCAGACGAAGCTCATGACCAGGTATTCCATAAGCTGCCTGGAACCTGTACCCGGGAAGCATATCTACAAAGATCCTGTAAGTAACCGAACCGACAAGAAGCTGACCGCCAAATGCTGCTGCATCTCTTGCGTCAGAGATGTAGTATTTTTCCACTATAACTTTTTCTAACCCCTGACCACTAATATAACCAGCACATAAAACCAGGGATAATCCTAAAATTATATTTTTCATCATTAATGTTTTTTAATATAATTGTTTATAAATATTGTGCAGCATTCATTATAAATAAAGAAACCCCGGCTGTTACACCGGGGTTTCCACTAACAAATCTATTATTGCAGCATTACTTTTCCATTATAAGTTACTCCATTTGCATACACCTTTACAAAATAAATTCCTTTTGCCCAATCGCTTCCGGGAGTGATCTCGTGAGTTAAAGTTCCACCAGAGAATTCTGCTTTTCCTGTAAAAACATTCTGACCGACTGCATTTGTAATTTCAAGACGGGCAACACCATCTTCAATGCTGCTGTCACTGATTTTTAATGTAAATGCACCAACGGCAGGATTAGGATAGAGTAATAATTGGTGACCTTCTTCAGCAGAGCTAAGATTTTCCGTGCGGCAATTAACAACTACTGTAATTGTTCCCGATGTTTTAGAACAACTGTTTGCATTGGTAACAACAACTTTATAAGAACCCGCTGTTGTCGCAGTATAATTTTGCAAAGTGGCCCCGGAGATATTGTTTGCCCCTTTTTTCCATTGATAAGTTAATCCTGCCCCGCTGTTCGCCTGAAGCACCACGCTTTCCCCTACACAGAACGTGGTTGGCCCCTGAGGTGTGACAGTTGCTGTTGGAAGAGGATTCACTGTAACTGAAAAATTAGCAGATGTTTTACTGCATCCGTTTGCATTGGTGACCACAACTTTGTAGGAAGTGGAAGTGGATGTGGGAACATAGCTGATATTGGTGGCGCCTGAAAGCACGGTTGTACCTTTTTTCCATTGATAAGTTAAACCTGTTCCTGAATTTGCTGTGAGCGTCAAAGGATTTGTTCCTGAACAAAAGGTCGTAGGTCCCGTGGGTGTAATGGTTGCTGTTGGCAAAGCATTTACTGTGGCAGTAACTCCTGTAGTTGATAATTTGCTGCAGCCATTTGAATTTGTCACTTCTACTTTATAAGTTCCGGTACTGTTAGGATTATAGCTTATATTGGTAGCACCGGAAACATAAGCTGATCCCTTCTTCCACTTATAAGTAAATCCTACATCGGAATTTGCCGTAAGAGTTAAGGCATTGGTTCCTGAACAATAAGTCGTGGGACCGTTAGTTGTAATAGTTGCCGTTGGCAGAGGACTGACATTAGCTATGATGGTATTGGAATTAGCGGCAGCGGTATTACATAAGGAGGCATTTGATGTCATCACACATTTAACCGGAATGCCATTTCCCACAGTGCTGGTATAAACAGGGCTGTTAGTACCTACATTAACGCCATTTTTCTTCCATTGATAGACAGGAGCCGCTCCCCCGTTTACAGGAGTTGCCGTAAACGTTATGTTCGTTCCTGAACAAACAGCTCCCGGAGGATTGGCTGAGATGCTGACAGAAGCTTTATTATATGTAAGGCCTGGAAGCAGTATTTCATTTCCAACAGGATTTCTTGCAACATAATTTTCAACTCCACCGCCCGGAGTTCCAATCTGAATATTTAATTCAAACGTGAAACAGCCATTTGTTGTAAACTGACCAATTAACACTTTGTTAGCAGAAGTGGGTCCTATAGAACCATTGAGTGATGCCCATGATCCGTTGAATGTTGATATTAAATTTCCCATTTGGCTTGTAGCATCAAGGATATCAAGCTCGGTAGTAAACCCGACCAGTGTAACAGCCTCCGGTGTCCCGGCAATTAGGCCATCCTGTACCGATACAGCAGGCGGGTCGCCAGCATTATTCATTAAAAGACCATCGTTGTTTACAACAGTAGACACTCCATTATCTTCTGCTTTAATAATTCCAAAATTCCCGGTACAGGCAGCTCCCACTGAAACCCATGAATCAAGCATCACCGTATTATCTGCTGCCTGGGTTTTAGAATAAGCCGGAGTGATTGCGCCCCGGTCTTCATTATTAAAGAATTTAGTGGAAGTCTGAATACGAAGCTCATGACCCGGAACTCCGTAAGCAGCCTGGAATTTATAATTAGGAAGCATGTCAACAAAAACCCGGTAAGTAGTAGAAGGCGTTTGCAGCGTTCCTATGCTTCCACCGGCATCAGTGGAATTAGAAACATAATATTTTTCAACAATAATACCTTCCAAGCCATTCTGGGCATGGGCGCAGAACCCAAAAAGGGTAAGGAATAAGCCTGATAATGTAATTTTTTTCATTGTGTTTTTTATTTAGTTTTAGTTTTTATTTGGATGTATTTTAAAATTTTGATGGTTTGCGAGGGTAATAGTAAAATATTGAGGGGTTAATTGTTTTTAGTTTTAAACGGCACAAATGTATTTTGCACCGTTGAAAAACATATTACCGTTGAGTTAAGTTTAGGTTAATTGTTACTGCATTTCCGGATGCCATATCCATGGCATTTTTTAATAACACAAAGTTTATATTGCAGTAATCTTTGCTTAACAAGCCAGGAATATTTTTGGAACAGAGGAACTGACTAAGTTTCTTTTTTGTTTATTCTTATGTGCAGCAAAGCCGGTCCGTAAACCGGCTTTTGTTTTTCTATACAACCATTTTTTGCACCATGGCTGTAATTTTTTTCATTTACAAAATGAGGCGATAAATATGAAATGAAAAAAGCAAAA
>DATEMK010000439.1:0-4611 GCA_035275625.1 Bacteroidia bacterium | reverse complement strand
GCAAAAGTGAGTCGGGTTTAGGTGATGTATTCTGAAAATTAATAACGTTATTCCAGGGATTTGTCTGATCAGGGGGGTAGGCAGAAACCCAATAAGGACCGTCCACCCAATCTATTTTTACAATGTAACCGCCTGTGACATCATCACCGATAGTATCATTCGGAGTGAGCTTTGCAATATCAACCCGGTCAGCATCGCGTTTTATGGTTTCTGTAATTTCATAAATTCCTTTATACTCGCCATTCAGCACGAGCTCGCAAAATTTTCCGCGCACTGCATACTGACCCATGTCGTTAGAAAGCTGGTAAACGAGCCAGTTTCTCATGCATGATTTATCGGTATAGGGTGCATATAAGATCCAGTCATGTTCAGCAGGCATACCGAGCAATGAAGCATTCAGATCGTTTCCCGAAGAGTCGCGTGTTTCAAATGAATATTGTTTTTGCGGAAAGCTCTGTGAACTGTGCCCGCGTGTTTCAATTCCGATATATCCGTTATAATTATTAAAAGGGTCAGTCATATAATTTCGTATACCGGGACCGTTATCAATAATTCCCAAAAAGGCTGTTATTTTCGGGTCATTCGGAATCCCTTGTCCGAATGTGTTGACCACTGCAATGGGAAGATTGGATGAAACAAACGGATTGTATGTGGCAGGGCTATTTCCAAATGTAATTGACCAGTTCAAAAGAACTCCCCAGTCGGCAAACGGATAGGTATCCAATATATGCAGCTTCCATATACCATTTGGATTTTGCCCGTTATTCACAATTCCCATCTGGCCCTGCGGACGAAAATTTCCGTTGAATGGCGGTGATCCCTGCACAATGCTTATTGCTGCCGATTGATTGAAACAGGTACCTATATAATTATCATCACCTCCACCATTTCCGGAAGACAAAAGCACTTGCGTTCCATCCGGTGAAATAAGGCTGATGTCAAGATCGCTGTCATAAGTATGAATAATATTTATGCAAACTGTTTCAAGCCCGAAATTCACAGTATCAATCGTATTGGGTAATCCGCTAACGGTTATTAAGAAATCAATGCTGGTTCCGTCATCAGGAATAGTATCGCCCGTTCCGCTGAAAGATTGGGAAATTGCTGTTTGAAAATTAGATAGTAAAAGAAAAATAACAAAATGTAAATGTTTAAGCATTTTTAGAAATTAAAATTATGGCTAAAATTAAGAAAAATTTGCATATAACTTCGAGAATACAGAACAACAGAGGTTGGTTAGTCAAACCGAATGACGGATAAGTTACTGCAAACTTTAATGTTTTACCACAAATTTTTTAGCTGAGGTCTCACACTTCACAAAATAAACGCCATCAGACCATGCGGAAACATCCATAATTAATTTTTCAGAAAAAGCTGCTTTTAAAACTTGCTGGCCAAATGCGTTTGAAATAATAATATCCGCACCTGATTTTTTGTTTGTTATAAATATTGCATCACTGTTTGCAGGATTTGGAAAAATTGTGAAATCACCCGGATCAAATACCTGTTCGGAAATTCCTGTCGGGCAGTTTATTGCATTAAAACTCGGAGTTGACAAAGAAGTAAATCCACCGTTTCCGTTCGGGCATCTTCCTGTTGAAATATCATCGAATTGTGTACCGAATGAAAGGCTGTCCAATATATATCCGGCTCCATTGCTCAGCATAAGTTCTTCACCGCTTGCTGATAATTTAAAATTGCAATGGATATAAGAAGGAGTGCTTGCCTTTTCATCAGCCCATATCATCAGGTAACCGTTTGGAGGGACATCTGCGTTTTGCGGTAACGAAAATTTTGCAGGATTGGAAAAATTATCTGTCAGATACAAACCATAAAGATTTTTGGTGATTGAAGTATTGTTGTAGATTTCAATCCAGTCCGCAAATTGCCCTGTTTCATTTGTTTGCCCGGCCTGGTTGCTTGCAAGAAATTCATTGATCACAATTTCACCCGGGAGCGGCAAAACAATACTTGCATTGAGAATATGAAATTCATGCTCGGCTCTTTCGGGAGAAAACATTCCTGCATCATTATTCTCAGCATAAATGTAATACTGGCATTGCATGGAAATCATGTTGAATGATTCGCCATACACATTGTCACCGGCAGCGCCATCATTATGTGCACCGTCATCATACATTAATATCCTTTGAAATTTTTCTTCATTGTCAAAACGATACCCGAGATACACTGCATTTGAACTGGTATTCGTTACCTGTGCCGTGACGGTTACCGGACTGTTTAAGCCGGGAGATGAATTGCTTGGTGTAACAGACGTTATTACCGGAGCAACATAGGTGAATTCAGCAGTAGATTGAAGGTAAGTATTTCTTGCACTCATCAGGTTGCTGATTCCGGGGATGACATAGCTTCCGAAAGTATTATCAGTTGTCATGCCGGTTTGAAACTGTGAATAGGTAAAAAAATTATTTACATCCGATTGAACTGCAGTATCAATAACAGTTTGTAATTGCGATGCTGTAGCCTGGTAACTGTTGCCGGCAAACATTTCGTTTGTAATTGTCCGTGCATGTGCAATAAACATTCGTTTATATTGCGGGTTATTCATTACAGCATTTATCAGGGGCCAATAAGGATCTGTTGAATGAGCAGTGAGCGGCAACTGCTGCATATTGGCAATTGTTAAACTTGCCATGCTATTGTTTGAACTTCCGAGATAGGGGAACCCTCCAAATGACATATTCAGATCCCACACAACCGGATTAAAATGATTGGTGTTGTCTTTGTATAAATAATAATTCTGGCAAAAAACGCCTGAATAACTATCGAGGTTGATCAAAACATTATTGAAAGCGAGCATCCAGATCACACGGTCTAAATCCATAACAGAACTAAAACCGGAAGAAAAATTAGTAACCGTATCGCATAAAGAAACCAGGTCATTCCATCCGTAATCTGATTTTATTTCATAAAAATTAAAATAAGAGGAACTGTCCGGTAAAATATATTTCAAATTGCTTTTTGTTGCAGGTCCCGGATTGATAAGCGGATTGCATTTTATAAATGTGCCCTGAGACGAATAAAAATGATCGGAACAAAATTCTTTATTGATGCTTTCAGTATTTGAATACAAGCCGGTGTATACACCATTAATATACAATTGCGCAAAGTTTGAACGCGGGCAATCCATGTAGTTTTTTAAAATATCATAAGACAAAACTTCTCTTATCAGTGAAGGGTCAGCGTATCCGTTTCCTAATTTTATATCAGTAAAACCCTGGTAAGAATGTTGTTTAAATTCATCCATTGCAATGTGAACAGGATTTTTTGCATACGTGGAATCATACGAAATATTGCCTTTGTATTTTACACCGGCACTGTCAAACTGAATGTTATTTATTTTGACCCATTCTGCCACCAGGTAACCGTCTGCTCCGGCTTTTGCAGTGTCGAGCATGTAATCCCAGTTAGGCTGCGTGAAACTGATTTCAATTTTCTGAATGGTATCCATGTTATAAAAAGCGGATTGTGCAATTGTATTATTCTTAAAAAAAATGAATACAATTACAAAAAAGCAGGCAACATTTTTGTTCCTTAACATCTGCGAAAAAAATTATTCGATAATTAGTTTAACGGGAGAAATCAAACGTCCGTCAGAATAAATGTTTACAAAGTAAACGCCTTCTTTGAGGTTTTCTTTTTCGATTCTCAAAGTATTGAATTGATAATTTTCAAAAGTACGTACAACCCGGCCCGTAACATCCGATATTAAAATTGTATGGATCTGATTGTTATCATTGAATTTCAGAACAGCAAAATCATGAGCCGGATTGGGAAATAAATTGACGGATGCATCATTCTTATTTTCAAAAATCGAAACCGGTCCACAGGAAGAGCAACCGGAAAAACAAACAACTGATAAAACAGTATCCGATGGAACCTGGATTTCACGGTTTGTGCTTACAGCACAAAGCGAAGGAATGTTTTCTGCCGCTCCAATGTTATTGCCGTTATAAAATTTATACTGATAAGTCCCTGA
Source organism: Bacteroidia bacterium (assembly GCA_035275625.1). Lineage (GTDB taxonomy): Bacteria > Bacteroidota > Bacteroidia > AKYH767-A > OLB10 > DATEMK01. The sequence continues at coordinate 611 of DATEMK010000439.1, read as the reverse complement.
TGATACGTAAGAAATAATTTCATACACATCAGATCCAAAACTATACAGCATTGTTTTAGCAGGATCCCATCCCTGGAAATTTCCGGCAACATGAACTCCTGAAGAAGCAATTGAGGGTTCGTTTTGCATGTCTACTAAAAAACGAACGAGCGTTAATCCGGCCGGAGCATTTGCATTGAAAACAATTGCACCGATATCAGTGGTGTCGTTGGCAAGTGAATCCACCCACAGCCACCGGTTATCATCAAAGTTATATCCGACTCTTGATTCAACAGGAACAAATTCCACTTCATAGGACTGGTCGCCATTTACATAACGGTATTCATATTTTGTAAATGCGGGGATGTCAACGATGATGCTGTAAATACTGGTAGTACCCTCTTGTGTTAAAGTAGTAGTGTTCGCCTGCCAGTCGCCACCGGGAAAGCCCGCTGCCGCCTGGAAGTCACCTGTTACATGAATGCCATTAGGACTCAGCACCTGCCCTGTCATGTCAACAGAGAATTTTACTTTTTTTGCAAATGAAGTTGCGCAGGTAAAAATTAATACTGTGAATAAAATTTTTTTCATCCGTTAATTATTTTAATAAGGTTATTTTTTGAGTTGTCGAA
>DATEMK010000438.1:0-3051 GCA_035275625.1 Bacteroidia bacterium | reverse complement strand
TAATTTTTTATATAGGAAAGATTGATGAGGTGTGAATTGTGCACCCTGAAAAAATTATAGTCGGTGAGCATTTCTTCAAATTCCTTTAATGTTTTTGCCACCATGAGTTTTTGCTTGTCTTTCAGAAAGATAGTTGTATAGTTCACATCGCTTTCGCAGCGGATAATGTCATTTACCTGGAGGAAAACCAAGCCGTTTATAACGGGCACGCATATACGTTTGGAGCTGCTCTGCATGTTATTAAACAGCACTTCGAGCTTGGCGGTAGTATCGGGTTTAGAAAATTTCTGCTTCAGCTTTTCAACGGCAAACTTTAAATCATCAGCATCCACCGGTTTCAGCAGGTAATCGATGGCGCTGAATTTAAAAGCCTGCAATGCATATTTTTCAAAAGCAGTAGTGAAAATGACTTCAAAGTTTATTTCACCCACCTGTTTTAATAAATCAAAACCGGTTTTATCATGGATCTGCACATCGAGAAAAATCAAATCAGGCTGCAGCTTTTTAATTCCTGCTATTCCGTCTTCAACCGATTGAAAAGAGTCCATCAGGAGAACAGCATCTTTGCAATGGTCTCCCAGCAACCCGCTCATGCGGTTTATGCAGTGCTGCTCGTCATCTATTATGAGGGTGCGGATCATTTTGTAAAATTAGTAATTAGGTAATTAGGTAAATGGGTAATTTGTTAAATAGGTAAATAGGTAAATGGTAATCAGGTAAATGGTAATTAGGTAAATGGTAATTAGGGTAATTGATAATTAACAATGAAATCAAGCCCCACCTGATCTCCCCGGAGGGGAGGGATGCTGACGCGGGTGGTCGAATTTCATTTAAATGATTTACCAGGGTCGGTGCTAAAGCCTTCCTCCCCTCCGGGGAGGTCAGGCGGGGCTTACTTTAAAAACTTAATTCAAGGGGCAATTTAACTTCCACTCTCGTTCCTTCCGCCAAATCCGACAACTCAACAACGGCTTTTGATTTTTTTAATTTGTTGATGATGTCAATTCTTGATTTGGTGATTTTCATGCCGAGGGATTTTTTTTCATTTAAAATAATTTCTCCTTTTTCCGCTTCCGATTTTTTTCTGCCAATCCCGTTATCTTCCACAATGCAGTTTATCATATCGCCTTCTTTTTTTATTTTAATTAAAATTTTTCCTGCTTCCTGTTTTTTTGAAATACCGTGCCAGATGCTGTTTTCCACAAACGGCTGGAGGATGAGTGGAGGGACCAGGGTTGTTTCTTTATCTATATCATCATCTACTTTTATTTCATAGGTAAATTTATTGTTCATGCGCAGCGATTCCAGCTGCATATAGAGTTCGAGCGCTTTTAAATCATCTTCCAGGCTCACTTCTTTTTGCTCTGAGTTTTCCAAAATCATGCGCATTACTTTGGCAAATTTTGAAAGATAATTATCAGCGGCTTTATTATCGTTTCGTGAAATATAATCGCCAATTGAGTTGAGCGAATTAAAAATAAAATGCGGGTTCATCTGCGAACGCAACGCTTTCATTTCAGTTTCCGAAACTTCCGCCTTGAAATCAGATTCTTTTTTTTGCTCTTCAGCATCGCGCCTTCTTTTATAAAAAACAAAGCTGCTTAAACCTGCAAGAATCAAAACTGCCGCTCCGCCCATTGCCGAATTTTTTACGGTACGCTGCCGTTTTATTTCGGCCGCAGCCAATGCTTCCTTCTTATCATGATCCGCTTTGATTAACGCTTCTTTTTTATTAAAATCAAACTGCATTTCTTTTCGTGTTATCTCTGATTTGTTTTCATCATTCACTATGCTGTCATGGATATGGATGTACTTTCTGCTCGCATCAAGCGCTTTTGCAAAATCTTTTTTTGCTTCATACGTTTTACTTAGTTCTTCCCAGACAAAAGCTTCCTGGTCCAGCGCCCCTGTTTCCACAGCAAATTCAAGGCTCTTAAGGTGGGCTTCGATGGCTTTATCATAGCGCACGGATGGCGATAAATGATGCTGCGTAAAAAACGCATCGGGTGCGCTGCGGTAAATTTTAGCGGTTTCATTCAGCGCAATGCATAAATTGTATTTATCCTCCGTCTCCTCATAAATTTTCTGCGCCCGCTGCAGGTGGTCATAAGCATTGCCGAAGTCTGACATCCCGCTGTAAATAATGCCAATGTTTGTAAGGCTGCCCGCAATCTTTTTGGGATTATCAATCTCTTTATTGATCTTTAACGCCTGCTGATGAAGCTCCAGCGCCTTTTCCCGGTTGTTCATGTCGTCATATACGTTTCCCATATTGCTGAGCACGTTAGCAATCCCCTGCTTGTTTTCAGCCTCCTCATATAAAGCCAGCACTTTGTTATTATACTCGAGCGCTTTATCAAAAAGCCCCAGCTTCCGGTATTGAATTCCGAGGTTGACCAGCACGCTTGCCAAACCATCATTTCCGGTGTCACCCAATTCATCATATGTGCGCATCGCTTCCAGGAAATACTCCAATGCTTTTGGATAGTCAGATAAATATTGGTAAATAAGCCCGATGCTGTTTAAGACGCCTGCTTCATTATTTTTATTGCCCGCACTTTTAAACGCTTCCAGTGATTTTTCCTGGTACTCGAGCGCTTTGCCGTATTCTGAAAAATTAAAATAGATACTTCCGATGTTGTGGCAGATGGAACCAATACCCGTCAGGTTTTGCATGGGTTCGTATATTTTCAGTGAAAGCAGGTACATGCCGAGCGCCAGCGAATCTTCGCCTTTTGCCTGGTAATTAAAACCTTTGATGGTATAGGTGAGCCCCAGTTTTTTTTGGTTATTTATTTTGCGCGCAAGCGAAATAGCCTTGTCTGAAGTTTCCAGCCCCTTTGCGGGATCGGAGTTGGAATACATGTTTGCAATTTTATTCAGCAGGTTAAGCCTTATTGTATCCTCACCGGTATTCTGATTCAAAAGTGTAAGCAATGAATCCAGCTTTTTTTGCTGTGCGGGAGAGGCCAAAACAAAAAATAAAAAACTAACAAATAATAAACTCTTTTTCATAAGAATTGATTTTTAAAATAAAGATTCAGTGAGCAA
>DATEMK010000437.1:0-13288 GCA_035275625.1 Bacteroidia bacterium | reverse complement strand
CACTTTTTTTTCATGGTGTCTTTATAGGGTTTTTAAAAGATATACGCTTGGAGTCAGTTTAAAAGAATTGCAGGATTTGCTTACAAAGCCATTACGATTTTTTTTCATCTTACTTATCCTGTATATTGCTTTTGATCATCTTGAATTTCCTTCCGAATGGAATTTAGACCCGGTTGAAAAACCGGGATTACGCATGGTTGTATTCTTGCTTTTTGAAATTTCTTTACTGCTTTCTTTTACCTGGATTACATTACGGCTGATAGATTTTTTCGGACTGATACTGATGAAACGTTCTGCCCGTACGGCAACAAAAATGGATGATCAGTTTGTTCCCTACATAAAATCAGGATTAAAAATTATCATACTGTTATTAAGCTTTTTTTCAATTCTTGCCAATGTATTTCACGTCAATGTAGTCGCACTGATTGGCGGGTTGGGAATCGGTGGACTGGCATTGGCGCTGGCAAGCAAGGAAACTGTCGAAAATCTTTTTGGTTCCATTACTATTTTTCTTGACAAGCCCTTCGCAGTAGGCGACCAGGTAAAGGTGGGAAATACGGAAGGCACCGTGGAAAATATCGGGCTGCGAAGCACCCGCATTCGCACCGCTGATAAAAGCCTGCTTGCCATGCCTAACAAAAAAATGATTGACGCAGAACTCGAAAATGTTACATTAAAAACAATGTGGAGGGCCCGCTTTAATATTAGTCTTACTTACAATACCACTATTGAGCAAATGAAAAATGTTATAAATGATATTTTCAGCCTGCTTCAGTCCCACTCCATGATCAAAGATGACGCAACTGTTAAATTTTCTGAATTCAACAGCAGTTCACTTGATATCCTGGTAGTTTATCATGTATTGACCAATGATGGAGATAAGTTTTTAGATGTCAAAGAAGAAGTGAATTTTAAAATTATGGAAATCGTGTCTGAAAACAATTGCCATTTTGCCTATGCTACAACAAGCATTTATATTGAAAACAGAAAAACAGTAAAGGAAGATACCTGAATTTGAATATCTTTTTTTAATCCAGGATTAAACGTCAAATCACATGAATTATTCAATTTTATGAAATCCTCAGTCACCTGGCTGGTTGTAATTATTTTTTTAGCAGCAATCTCCCTTTTGTTTTTTTCTTTCGGGCAGGAAAAAAAACCTGCTGTTCCCATACACTTAAAGTTAAAACTTGTTTCCAAAGGATTTATCTCTCCAATCGGGATGGGGTCACCTAAGGATGGAACTAACCGTTTGTTTATAATTGAACAGAGGGGAAAAATAAAAATTATTAAAAGCGGAAAAGCTCTTCCGGTTCCATTTCTTGATGTCTCCGATAAATTAGATCAGCTGAATATTGCTTATAGTGAAAAAGGGTTGCTCGGATTAGCGTTTCATCCTGCATATAAAACAAACGGCAGATTCTTTATTTATTACAGTGCACCCTGTTCCGAAAAAAATTACGACCATAAAAGTATTCTTGCAGCCTACCATGTCTCTTCAGCAAATCCGGATATAGCGGACATCAAAGAAGAAATATTAATGGAAATCTTAGAACCGGAAAGCAATCATAACGGTGGGTGCATTCAATTCGGGAAAGACGGATACTTATACATTGGTGTCGGGGATGGCGGAGGTGCCGGTGATGAGCATGGCACATCCGGAAACGGGCAAAATTTAAATACATTGCTCGGCAAAATTTTACGGATTGATGTTGATTCCAAACATCCGTATGCCATCCCTGCTGATAATCCTTTTATCGGGCAAAGCAATGTGAAACCGGAAATCTATGCTTATGGTTTGAGAAATCCCTGGCGATTTTCATTTGATCGTGTCACGGGAAGATTATATTGCGGGGATGTTGGCCAGAATCAATGGGAAGAAACTGACATTATTGAAAAGGGAAAAAATTACGGGTGGAGAATTATGGAAGGCACTCATTGTTACAACCCTTCTTCTGATTGCAAAACGCAAGGCCTGGCGATGCCTATAGACGAATATAATCATGGTACAGGAATCAGCATTTGCGGAGGATATATGTACCGGGGATTAAAATTTCCATCACTTCACGGATACTATGTTTTTGGCGACTGGAATGGAAAGATGTTTTATTTAAAGCAGGATAAAAACGCCACCTGGAATCGCGGAGAAGTCTTTTTGGACGATTCGAACTCGAATGATATTGATGCAAAACTTAATAGCATGGGAGAGAGTGAAAACGGGGAGTTATATGTTGTCGTTCAGCATCTGTTTGGACCAAGAAGTCCAACAGGAGCTATTTACCAAATAAGCTTTTAAGGAAATTTTACACCAGGGTATTCGTTTACATCCACTTCACGTAAAGATGCTCCGTATTTGCTATTAATTGCTTTTATGAATTCATTTGCAATTAAGGCGTTTCCTTTTGCTGTCGGATGAATTCCATCTAATGAAAATGCTCCGCCATGTATAAATTCAAGACTATACGTTGTACCGTTGAGTTTTATTTCTACATCTAATTGGCGGACAAGTTCAAAAATATTTACATAAGCGAGATCTTTTTCATCAGCCACTTCCATAAGCCTGGCAGAAAATGCAATTTGCCTGCTGCGAATCAGGCTTCCTTCAGCGCCATCAATTACATATTTATCAGGCAATGGAATTAATCTTCCGGACTGTAAATCATAAGAGCCATAATGAAAGCATTTTATAGAGTCTAATGGTACGCTCATTAAAACAAATTCATTAGACGCAATAAATCTTTTTCCATTTGGAGCCGATGAGTCGTCAATTATAAATGGGTTATTGCCTTCATGATATTGCAAATCAGGAAATGATTGAGCAAGAATGGCATTGATTTCCGCTGCTTCGGCTGCTGTAAGAACAACACCATCATAAGGAATAGCTCTAAAATAAGGGAAGTCAAGTACGTCCGGAATATTTCCTATTGCTCCTTTAGCGTTATTAGCACAAAGGGTTTTTATCATTAACTCAAGGTATGTATCAAAGGTGGAGGGAAATCCCGGATCAACAACCGGATCATTATCATCTGTGCCGCCACTCAATGCATAAGGTAAAAGATCATCCATCCCCAACCAATAAGTGAAAAAAGTCGGATTAAATTCTGTAATATCCGAAAGAATGGTGTGATCATTATCCTGCATTTTAACAAATCGTGCATAGTAAGAGTTGCCAGCCTGGGGATTGCCAAGAAGCTGGTTGTTGATTTGAAAAATCCTCAGACCGGGAACACCTATATTGTTAAACGGGCCTGTACTGCCTATCCATTCATAATCGGAAAAATCACCGGGCTGGGAAGCGTACACGGGACTTAAAGAATTTCCATAACAAAAGGTTGAATTGGTTAAAACTAATTTTGAGTTGGAATCAAGCCCGATACCCACCCCCGGATTAACAAGCGGTTGTATGAATGGTTGGTCTGAAACTTTTGAAAAACTTTTTGAAAGAATGGAAGGGTAAGAATTTTGCTGCCCTTCCAGGTAAAGAGCTCCGTCCATATAACCGGCAGTAAAGGATCCTCCTACTGCAAGGTATTTGCTTAAGTCCGCATTGCCCGAAGTTATTTTAGGTTCCTCAATTGTTGTTTTGCATGCACAAATAAGGGACAACAAAAAAGGAAATACAATTTTTTCTAATGGCTTCATATCAAAATTCATAATTTAAACCCAATCCTATCATTATACTGTTCGATTTATAGCTGCCGCTTAAATTTGCGTCTGAAAATTGTCCTTTGCGTTCAAAATAATTTTCCATTCCAACAGCTATATCAGCGCTGAGCATTTTGTTGAATTTATATCCCGCACCGGCTGACAATAATATTTTATCAGCTTCAGGTAAATCAGGGCTTAAATGGTCCTGGGGGACAGAGGCTAAATCATAAGCTGCTCCTATGCGAACATCCAGATTTTCAGTAAAGCTGTATTGGCCACCCACTCTTCCGCAAACAGAATTCTTGGCATTTCGCGCTGTACGAATATCAACTTCCGAATGATCCGGGAATATAAAATTTAATGAATCCAATGACGACCATGCTGTAAAATCTAATTGAATGGTGGTGGTCAAAGCTGAAGTAAATTTATAGGCTATTGCTGCTGAAATTACGGATGGACATTTTACAGAAGTATTAAATTTTAATGTGGATGGATAGGTCTCAGAAAAAGTGATTGGAATATCAGAAAAAGTTGCATCCCCATTTTTCATATTAAATTTTATAGCAGAGCGATAATTGATCCCGATACTTCCTTCTTTATTGAATTTATAAAACAAGCCAAGATTAAACCCCCATCCATTTCCGTTAATTTTTAATTCTTCCTGCCCGAAAGGTGCTGCTCCCTCAACAGGAATTGCTCTCCGAAAACCTATGTTTCCTAACCCGTAAACAACCCCTGCTCCAATTCCTAAATTTTCATTCACCTTGTAGCTTACAGTCGGTTGAATATACCATGCATTTAAATTCATTTCCCGGGTAACATAACGCCCTTCCCAATTATCAGCCCATTTAAAATCTGACCTGAAAGGATTATTAATTGCCAATCCAACAGAAATATTATCTGTTAACAGGTAATTAAGGTAAGCGTGAAACGGAATAAGAGAAGGATTTTCTGCTTCCACATTGCCATTATACGGGCTTAGATAGTTTGTATTGGTTTTTACAAATGTTCCCCCGATTGTTATTGCTTTTTTTTCAGTGAATGACATAGCGCCCGGATTATAAAAAACTGTTGATGCTCCTTTGCCGAATGCCGTAAATGCTCCACCCATGCTTAATGCATGTTGCCCCTGCGTATTTAACTGAAATCCGCCTGCAACAGCAAATGAAGGTAATAATGCCGCAAGCAACAAAATAGTTTTTAGCATTTTTTTCAAAGATGGTTTTGAGTAAGAAGGTTGATGTTTTGAGGTGGAACAAATATAATGACCTGTTATTTACCTCACAAGCACATTTTGGTTTTAATATTTTTAGTTATTAACAGTTTTATTTTAACTGCTTATACTGTTTTTCTACCCGTTCTGTTTCGTTTCATTGCATCAAAAACTGTGCAGTTTAAGGCAAATGGTTCTTTATTGGAACAACTATTTGGCGAATTCAGCTTAATTGTGGGTATAATCGGGATTGAAACTGCACCAAGTTAGTATGTTAAATGCAAAAAAGCAATCAACCTGAATAGCATAATCATAATAATGTAATAACTGATACCTTTGTCTGCTATTTTTTAAAGATGGATCAAAATATTTATGACGTTATTGTGATTGGCGGAGGATGTGTCGGGCTTGCGTCTGCTTATAAAATAAACCTGCATCATCCTCATTTAAGGATTCTTGTTCTTGAAAAAGAAAACCAGCTTGCTGCCCACCAGACGGGCCGTAACTCGGGTGTAATTCACTCAGGATTGTATTACAAGCCCGGAACTTATAAAGCGAAAAACTGTGTGGAAGGCAGGCGCGAACTTGTTCAATTTTCTAAAGAAAATAATATTCCATTTGATATATGCGGAAAAATTATTGTAGCCACCGATCCTGCCGAACTACCGCACCTGAACAAGGTTTACAATAATGGATTACAAAACGGAGTGGAAGGAATTGAAAAAATTGATTCAAAAAAAATAACTGAAATTGAACCTTTTTGCAAAGGCATTGAAGGTATCCTCGTTCCTTGTACGGGCATTATTGATTATGCAGCGCTTACCAACAAACTGGCTGAACTGATTAAGCAAAAATTCAATGGAAGCAATGTGCTGGTTAATCAAACTGTTAAAAATTTTGAAAAAAAGGATGGACTAACGGTGGTGGTTACCGGTACTGAAAAATATAAAACCAAGTACATTATTAACTGCACAGGTCTTTTCAGTGATCGCATTGCTAAAAAAGAAGGCGTGAAAACCGATATGCAGATTATAGGATTTCGCGGGGATTATTATGATCTTACTGAAAAGGGAATGCACAAAGTTCGCAACCTCATTTATCCCGTCCCGAACCCTGAATTTCCTTTCCTGGGGGTTCATTTCACCCGGATGATTCACGGAGGAGTTGAATGCGGACCGAATGCTGTGTTTACTTTTAAACGCGAAGGATATGGTAAAACCGATTTTAACATGCGCGATACCATGCAAGCACTGGGTTATAAAGGAACATGGAAATTATTTTTCAAGCACTGGCGATTCGGCCTGGATGAATACAAACGCGCTTTTTCAAAAAGATTATTTCTTCAACGGTTGAAACGTCTTATCCCTTCTCTTGAAATGGATGACATTACTCCTGGCCGTGCCGGGGTGAGAGCTATGGCGTTAGGCCCCGATGGAAATATTATTGATGATTTTAAAATAGAATATCATGACCATGCTCTTCATGTTTTGAATGCCCCCTCCCCCGCAGCCACTGCCTGCCTCGCTATAGGAAACGCAGTGAATGAAATGGCAGAAAAACGTTTTGAATTGAACATGGCAGTTGTTGCTCAATAGTCAACAGCGGTTTTTTCAATATTGAAAATTCAACTTTCCCGCACTTCCCTATTTCCTTTTAAAAGGCAATTAATCATTTATTTCAGCCAACTGCTGATTAATTCCTCCCATCTGCTCATTTTTAGTTGATAAGGGCTGTTTACCAATATATATTGGTATCATCAAATTTTACAAAATCTTTAGAGCGCGTAAAAACCAAAAAGGAAAAGAACCCGTAAGTTCTTTAAACATAGAAACCAGCCCTGTAAGGCTGATTCAAAAAGAAAAGAGCCCGTAAGCTCTTTTAAAAAATCAAGTTCGTAAGTTATGTTAAAATGAATCAATGATTACCCCAGGTAAAAACCAGTCCCGTAAGGCTGGCTTTTATTTTTAATCCGTTTTCAGAGTTTTTATTTGTCATTGCGAATCTGTATTTTGATAAGTGATAACAGAAAAGCAGAATTAATTCAAAGAAAATTTTACCGGCAAATTAAATTGAACGCGCACCGGGTTTCCTTTTTTCGTGCCAGGCTGCCATGGCGGCATTTCTTTGATAACACGTAACGCTTCTTTATCATATTCTTCACCCACTCCACGAACAATATCAGCACGCTTAACGGAACCATCCTTTTCAACAATAAATTTTACATACACCGTACCCGAAATTTTTTTTCCTGTTTGCGGATAATGAATATTTTTTGTGAGATATTCAAGCAGAGCCTCCATGCCTCCTTTAAATTCAGGCATTTGATCGGTAATAAAATATATTTTATCGGTAAACATAACTTTACCGCTGTTTAGTTTCATGGTAATTGCCTGGTACGCCTGGTTTGTTTTAGCCGGCTTATTGAGTGAATCGTAACCGATGGTATCAATGACACCACATCCTGCAATAAATTTATTCAATGCTGCTGAATCACCTGCCCATGCATCACGTGAACATATTGCGCAGAAACCCTCCTCCTGTGCGAAAAGTTTTATGTGAGATGAAACGAAGAAAATTATAAAGAAAATAATTGTTTTGGATGTAAAAGAAAGAATGGCTACTTTCATGAAGAATGTTTTTTACAAACCTACTGTAAAATCAGGTATTTGCACCGGAAAAGAGTTGTGCAACGAAAAAACTACGCTACTTTAGTTTCTATAACTTTCGCATCAGGATATTTAACCTGCCATAATTTTAAAGCTGAAATATGCTGTATGGTAACGGTAGTGCGCTCATCAAGACGTACTTTTATTTTTGCTTTGGTAGGACCCTGGGTCATTACCATATTCGCCTTAGATATTCTCGGATACTTTTTCTTTATTTGTGACATGTTCAAATATAGAGATAAAAATGATACTTTGTTATTTAATTTAAAATAAAGTTCATTTCCCTGCTTCACCGCACCAAAAACACTGTTCCTTTTTTCTCTTTCATTTCATTATCATCCGTTGAATAGGTGGCTACCCAAAAATAAATTCCCGAAACGCATTTTGATTTTTTAAAAGCTCCGTTCCATCCGTTTTGAATGGAATTGCTTTCAAAAACAATTCCTCCCCAGCGGTTATAAATATTCATAGCATAACTTTTAACATTAACAGCCTGCGCATTAAAAACATCATTCAATCCGTCTTCGTTCGGAGAAAAGGCATTTGGCACCACAATATCGTGCAAACAATCCTCAATCACTTCCAGCGTATCTGCAGCAGTGCATCCTGAAGCGCTCATCACTTCCACCGAATATATTCCCGGCTGCTGCACGTTAAAAACGGAATCACCGGATTGATCCTGCCATATATATTGAGAAAAATTTCCGGGCATCAATAAAAATCCGTTCCCGCAAATGGTGGTATCGCTTCCAAGATCTATGGTGAAAGCCCCCGTACTGTCTATCTCAGCATTCTCAGATTTTGTACATCCTTTCGAATCTGTAACAATAACCATATACGAACCTGCGCCTGAATTAGTAATGGCCGGAGTGGTATTACCCTGGGGACTCCATAAATATGTAAAAGGCGGTGTACCGCCCTGGGCAATTACTGAAGCTGCACCCACATGTTTTTCACAAGTATCAGGAAAAGCCACAGTAGTAAGTGAAACAGCGGGTGTATTTCCGATTGCAAATGAACTGACTTTGCTGCATCCGGCCATGTCAGTTACAGTAACTGTATAATTTCCTGCGCTCAACCCTGTTGCAGTATTAGTACTGCTCACATTGGGATTCCAGGAATAAGAATAAACAGGCGTTCCGCCATTCACAGCCAGCGCTGCTGATCCGTCATGAATAGTACAACCGGATGGTTGCAAAGCCGGAACAACTGTTATGGGCGCTGCAGCATTTTTAATTGTAATATCATCAAATGCAAATCCGTCATAGCTGTTGCACGTTGTTCCCGCACCAAAGATGATTCTGAATTTAACACTTGCCTCTCCTGCAAGATAAGGCATAGTATGTTTTGCAACGAGCCACGCTCCGCTTCCTCCCCCTCCGACACAGCTTCCGCCTGAAGGCTGTATGGTACCGCACCAGCCGTTTTTAACAGTTGCAAGAGTTGACAGATTATTTACTGATGAAAGATTATACCAGTTTTCATTCATGCAATCAATGGCGTCTCCATAAGCGCCCACGTTAGTCCAGTTCACTCCGCTGTTAGTAGAGTATTGAAGGTTGGCCCCGTCATAAGTGTATTCCGTATCCCAGAAAATTTTCAAGGTAATATGCGGATTGGTCAGTGTGCTGAAATTAAAACACGGACTTTCCACATACGACCGTTCACTGAAATTATAAAACGATGCAACGATTCCGCCCGTAATCCAGCATTTACTTCCGCTTCCTGCACCACTGATAAGAGGTTTGGAAGGCGATCCCCATGCCCAGTCATTATTTGTTCCGCCTGCCACCCATCCGCCAGCTGACAATTCAAAATCTTCATGGTAGGGAAAAGAAGAAATTGTCACACCACATTGAGCTTTTGATGATGTTGTCCAGCAACAGATAAATAGCGTTAACAGCAACAGGAAAAAATTTCCTTTTTCAAAAGAAAATTTTCTGAATAACCGAATAAAGTGAAGATGTGACATGAAATCTATTACAAAAAAATAGAAAATTTTCCAAACAACGGCAAAAGGAACAGAAGATTTTTTTACTCCTTATACCGTCTGAATTTATTTTTCAAATTCCGAACATAAATAACAGATGTTTTTTCCTGCTTTGCGAAAAATTGTTTCATAGGTAGTTTGAATAGAAAGTATGGCATCCTTGACATCCGAGTGGTAAAGATCATTTGTAGAAAACAATATTTTGCTTTTCTCATTTTTCAAAATTTCAAGCGTATATTCAAAAAGCGTTTTGCTGTCCGTCTTTAAATGTAACAATCCCCGTTTGCCAAACATTCTTTTATATTTTTCCAAAAAATGAGGTGAGGACAATCTTTTGTTCTCCTTGCTTTCACGCAATTGAGGATCAGGAAATGTCAGCCAGATTTCAGAGACTTCATTTTCTGCAAAAAATTTTTCAATCAATTCAATTCTTATTCTCAGGAAAGCAGCGTTGGTAAAATTTTCCAAGTGAGCGGTTTTTGCACCCCTCCATAAACGCGCGCCTTTTATGTCAATGCCGATAAAATTTTTTTCAGGGTATTCCTTCGCCATCCCGATAGTATATTCCCCTCTGCCGCAACCTAATTCCAGCACAATAGGATGATCATTCAAAAAAATTTTTTCATTCCATTTTCCTTTTAATTCATGATCGGGTGAATGAAAATCAACTTTGGGCTGAAAAACTTTTTCGAAAGTTTTTATTTCTTCAAAACGCTTAAGCTTATTTTTCCCCATCAGCCATTTAATATGTTTGCGAAATTATTTATTAGTTCGCTGAAGTTTGTACATTCGTAAAGATTCATAATTTGTGAACTCAAAAAAGGTTTTAATTGCTCCTCTCAATTGGGGCTTAGGCCACGCCACCCGGTGCATTCCTGTAATTTTGGAATTCTACAGGCAAGGCGCAGAAATTTTTATTGCCTCTGACGGCAGATCGCTTGAACTGTTAAAAAAAGAATTTCCAGAATTAAAATATTTTCAACTGGGCGGATATGATATCAAATATCCTGAAAACGGTTCAATGGTTCTGCAAATGATTTTACAGGCTTCAAAAATTTCCTCTGCAATAAAAAGAGAACACGCTGAGCTGGAAAAAATTGCAGAAGAAAATAATATTGATATTGTATTTTCCGACAACCGCTACGGATGCCGGAGCAAAAAGGCCTATTCAGTTTTTATGACGCACCAGTTAAATATCCAGGCTCCTCCCGGTTTTAAATGGGCCGAACCGCTGATTTCAGTCAAGAATAAAAAATTTATTTCCGAATTTGATGAATGCTGGGTTCCCGATTTTGAAGGAAAAGAAAATCTTTCAGGGATTCTTTCGCACCCACATAAATTGGAAAACATTAAATACATCGGGCCACTATCCCGTTTTACAGGCGACCAGAATCCTTCGCAGAAAAAATATGATTTGATGGTGATTTGCTCGGGACCGGAACCACAAAGAACCATTTTTGAAGATTTGCTTACCAAAGAAGTCTTAAAAACAAAACAGAAAACAATATTGGTGGAAGGAATTACAGAAACCAAAAAGAAAACAGGACAGAAAAAAAACCTGGAAATAATTTCTTATGCTGATTCGAAAGAAATGCAATCATCTATTGAATCTTCTGCATTCATCATCAGCCGTCCGGGGTATTCAACAATAATGGATTTGGTAACGCTGGGGAAAAAAGCAATTTTTGTTCCAACGCCCGGGCAAACGGAACAGGAATATCTTGCGAAATATTTATTGGAAAAAAAATATTTCTACAGCGAAGAACAAAGTAAATTCAACCTGTCAGATGCGTTAAGAAAATCTGAAAATTATACGGGATTAAAAATTTCATCTCCCCCACGGTTGCTAAATGAAGCTGTTTCCCGGCTTCTTTCAAAATAGATTTTTTTTACTTTCTTTGTATCAGAAAATGGTTCTTCCTCCTGAGGAGGGAGATAATAGGGAATCCGGTGTGAATCCGGAACAGTCCCCGCTGCTGTAAGCTCTGAATATCTTTCATTACTGTGCCACTGTCTGTTACCAAAAGCGATGGGAAGGCGTGAAAGAAGAGCAAGTCAGAAGACCTGCCGTTTTCAGTTAGTATAAAGCTTTCGGAGGAAAAGCGATGCAAGCAGGTTTTAATTTGCCGGTATCATTTATTTCTTCCGCAATGCCTGAATAGTTTAATTGCTTTCTAAATGATGAAGCGGAATTTTATTTTTATTTTCATGATCAGTTGTGTGCTTTATTCAAACATGTATGCACAATTTGTACAGGATACATTACTTATCCGTGAAGTAGAAATAACCGCAACGCGCGAGCATCTTTTTTCAGCGGGCGGCAGGATTACCGAAATTGATTCCGTTACAAAAACAAATTTCATTTCTGCTGATCTTTCTGAATTGCTCAGCGAAAATTCTACAGCCTTTGTTAAATCTTATGGCTCGGGTGGAATTGCAACCGTTGCTTTCCGGGGAACAGAAGCACGACATACGTCAGTGTTGTGGAATGGATTTAACATCAATTCTCCAACGCTTGGTTTGTGTGATTTTGCATTGGTTCCCGTAAATTTTTCAGATAAGATAAATATTGTACATGGTAGTACAAGCTCTCTTTTCGGAACTTCAGCCATAGGAGGAATTATTAACCTGCAAAATATTCCTGAATTTTTTTCAGGTATAAAATTAAATTATACCGGTACTGCAGGAAGTTTTGGTTTTTTCGAAAATATTTTAAATGCTGATGTTGGGATTAAAAATTTTTTAAGCTCCACTCATATTTTTTATGAACAAAGTAAAAATGATTTTCCTTTCAAAAATTTTTATGACCAGGAACAAAAGCAGCAACATGCAAATATTGAAAATACCGGGGTGCTCCAAAACTTCTACTTCAGGTTCAACAATTCAGATGTGGTCTCATCTGGAATCTGGTACCAGGTAACTGACCGGCAAATTCCCCCGCTTATGACCGTTTCAGAAAATACTGCCGAACAGAAAGACAGCGTGCTGAGAATTTTTCTCGAGTATAAAAAGGTGTTTAAAAAATCATCTTTAAATATTCGCGCAGCTTACTTTGATGAATACGAATTGTATACCGACCCTGCGTTCAATATTTATGCGCCCTATAAAAACAAAAGCTACAAGACTGAAACAGAAGAACGGTTTTATATTACCGATAAACTGATTGTGAATGCAGGCGTTTCTTTTAATCGCTGCAATGCAGATGTCAAAGAGTATAAAAATACCGTTACACAAAATTATTTTGCCGCTTTTGCAGGATTGAGATATGATGTTAAAAACGGATGGCAAATTACGATTGATGCAAGAAAAGATTTTACCGAAAATAAAAACTCACCGATTGCACCCTCAGCGGGAATTGAAAAAACAGTTTTTCAAAATCACCTTACATTAAAAGCAAAAGGAGGAAAAAATTTTAACCTGCCTGCTTTAAATGATTTGTACTGGGTTCCGGGTGGAAATCCCAACCTGAAACCTGAAACCGGCTGGTCGTATGAAGGAGGAATGGAAATTCACCCGTTGCGAAAAAATAATTTAACCATTGAAGCGGCTTATTTCAGCTCGCTTATCAACGATTGGATTCAGTGGCAGCCATCTGCTTTTGGTTATTATTCACCGCAAAATTTGAAACAAGTGTATGCAAGAGGGATTGAATCGTCTTTTAATTATAAAACCGAATGGAAAACATTTAATTTTTCTTTTTCAGGAAATTATTCTTTTACCAAATCCACCAATCAAAAGTCTGACCAGGTGCTTGGAGAAGAAACCATAGGG
>DATEMK010000436.1:0-4153 GCA_035275625.1 Bacteroidia bacterium | reverse complement strand
GACACGAATATGATAAACAACAGCAACAACATTCATCCCTTTGTGCTGTTTGAAAATTTCATAAATGAACCATTGGTAATTACAAAGGATAAAGAAAATATTTTCCACTGTTTGTCCAACGTGTGCACACATCGCGGAAATATCATTGCAGGGAAAAATTGTTCTGCTGCAAATCTACGCTGCAAATATCACGGAAGGATTTTTGACCTTGACGGAAACTTTCATTCCATGCCTGAATTTAAAGGCGTAAAAAATTTTCCTTCAAAAAACGATAACCTGAACGAACTTGATTTATTTCAATGGGAAAAATTTTTATTTGTTTCATTAAGCAAAAAAAATAAGCCGCAAAGTTTTTTTGGTGACCTGGTAAAAAGGATGAACTGGCTTTCAGTTGATCTTTTCCAATTCGCTCCTGAATTTTCGAAAGAATATTATGTAGATGCACACTGGGCATTGTATTGTGAAAATTTTCTCGAAGGTTTTCATATTCCCTTTGTTCATGCAGGATTGAATGACATTATTGATTTTGGAAATTATAAAACCGAACTATTCAGCAAATCAAGTTTACAAATCGGATTTGCAAAAGATGATGCAGACTGTTTTGATTTACCTGAATCCTCTCCTGATTATGGAAAAAAAATAGCTGCGTATTATTTTTTTGTTTTCCCTAACATGATGTTTAATTTTTATCCGTGGGGATTGTCTGTAAATATTGTGAAACCATTAAGCATAGATAAAAGTGTTATTTCATTCCTCACTTATATTTATGATGAATCAAAATTAAATCAGGGCGCTGGAGCAGATTTGCATGAAGTAGAAATGGAAGACGAAGAAGTCGTTCAAAGCGTACAGCAGGGAATCCGTTCACGGTTTTATAAACACGGAAGATATTCGGTAACACGCGAGCAGGGTGTCCATCATTTTCACCGGCTGGTTGCTGAATTCATGAAATAATAGCAGCAAAAGTTATTAACTTTTAAATATTCTGTAAGGTTTTTTTCTTTTTCATAACATTCAGCTCATACTTTGGTGGCTAAGTTGCGTATTGGCAGGCATGAGAATATTTAAGATTACATTGCCACTTCTGTTCACAGGAGTATTGATCTGGGGATTCAAACCCGACAGGGGAGTCCGGGATTTAATTGAATGGAATGAAACCACTAAAGTAAATTGGGATGATTATAAGGGAGGTATCACTGATACCTCAAAAATTGCTTCTTCAAGCTGTGGTATTTATTGTATTCCCCAGGCACTTGGTGATTCAGCTTCGGTAACTTTGATTGCCTATTTTGACCGTAATAAATCATGGGTAAATAAACGTCATGCTGACAGTCTTTTCCTCAAGCACGAACAGGGACATTTTGATTTAACAGAAGCATACGCAAGAAAGCTCAGGAAAAAAATTTCCGGCATCCGTCCTGCAAGGGATAATTTCAGTACAGAGATTAAAAAATTCTATAACTGGGCATGGGATGATTTGCAAAAACAACAGGAAGCTTATGATAAAGCCACCGATCATGGCGCGGTAGATTTCGCACAACGTACATGGGATGTGCACATTCAGAATCTTCTCCTGCAAAATTCAAAATATGCGACTCCCGCTGTTAAGATAGGTGTGGTGGACTAATGATTCCTTTTCACGAATAACTTTCAACCCAGTTTATATTCCTTCAAAAGTTTCTTAGGTAGTTTGGCTTTCTTCAAGTCATAAGATTGTTTAACGTAGTACTCCCATTCTTTTTTTGAAAAACGATTTTTATCCTGAACTTGTATCCATTTATTTCTCGCCATGTAAGGAGCGGGAATTATTCCCGGAGAAGAAGACAGTTCGTCAAATTCTTCCGCTTTTACTTCAAAAGACACTGTAAAGGGCGGCTCAAGGCTTGTTACACAAAACATTTTCCCTGCAATGAGAAAACATAAATCATGTCCCCACTTGATGTCTTCAGAAACTGCAGGAAGGGTTTTGCAGAAGTCCCGGAGTGTTTCAATATTCATGATTCTTTTATGTTTAACAAAGAATAAAGAGCCGTGTCAAAAAATTTTCCGTTAAAATAAAAATTTTCTTTTAAATATCCTTCACGTATAAAACCTGTGCATTCCAATAATTTCATTGATGCAATATTACGCGGATCCACATTAGCTTCAATGGAATGAAATTTTAATATTAAAAAACCAAAATCAATAACTTTCCGGATTGCTTCACTCATAAATCCTTTTCCCCAGTATTCCGGGAAAAGAGAGTAACCTATTTCAGCACGGTAATGCTCTTTAATAATTCTCCAATAAGTTATGTGACCGATAATTTTTTTTGCTTCCTTTAATTCAATTGCCCATGTCACACCTTCATTATTTTCAAACGATGCTGAAATTTTATTCAGCGTTTTGATTGCTTCCTCCATGCTCGGCATCTTCGGACGGTCAAAATATTGAATGACTTTTTCATTTGAGTTGAGATCAAGAAAAACTTCTGCATCGTCCAATGTAAACTGCCGGAAGAATAATCGTTCAGTTTCCAAAACAGGAAAACCATTGAATTTTATTTCAAGCATAAAGTAAATACGATTTAACTTCTGACAACTTCCTTCTTAAAAACTACTTTTCTTTCTTTCAGATAATTTACTACTGCATCAAAACACTTTTCATCCTCACCAACAAATTCAGGAGGAGAAACGCCTTTGCGGGAAAACTTATTTTCAATGATCAAACGAGCAGCAGCAGTACAGGTATAACCTGTGGTGCGTGCCATGGACATTGTTTCTGTTTCTTTATTGTAGCGATCATATAAAGTATAAATAATCTTTACTTCGCCTTTTTCATCCGTTCCTGATAGTGTGACGCGCATGATGGTGAAATCTTCTTCACCGGTTTTGTATTTCCATTCTGAAAAAAGAAGTTTTGAGATAAGGTCAATCGGGGCAACTTCCGCATTTTTCAATTTAATTTTATTCTTTTCAAAAAAGCCGGATTCGCGGTAAACACGCATTAAATCAGCATGCCCGGGATAACGTAATGTTTTTTCTTTCATGTCAGGAACATTGGCAAGGGTTGTAATCAGAGAGCGTAAACCATCTGAATTAAAATACTCAAGTGTTCCACATTGTTCGAAATTAATTTGCTCCACTTCACTTAATGCTTCTTTAATCACCAGCTTTCCATTTTCAATGTAACGTGCAGGGCGGGTGTATTCTTCAAGAACATCAACAGGTGAGAATGGTGCTTTGTATTCATAAGGTTTTGTTCTCACAACAGGCAATCCGCCAACAAGACATTCATAAGAAGAAAGCTTCATCTGTCTGTTATGAAGTCCTGCCATCATGTTACATAGGCCGGGAGCAACTCCGCAATCAACTATTGCGGTTACATTATTTTTCTTTGCAAGATCATCTAACAGGAAAGCATCTTCAGGAAAAAAAGAAATATCCACTACATTTTTTTTTGAC
Organism: Bacteroidia bacterium; assembly: GCA_035275625.1. GTDB lineage: Bacteria > Bacteroidota > Bacteroidia > AKYH767-A > OLB10 > DATEMK01. The sequence continues at coordinate 710 of DATEMK010000436.1, read as the reverse complement.
TCGATAATTGCTTTCAACACTTCAAAACCGAGAAATCCGGGAACGGCACCGATTACTAAATCAAAAGGTGAAATTGTTTTTTTTACTTCTGCTAAATCGCTGAAATCACAGGGAACAGTTTTGACAGAAAGCTTTTCAGTGATTGAATTCAATACTTCCTGATTTATATCAGCACATGTTACTTCATTGTCTTTGCATAAATCAGCAACGATTGCGCTGCCGACCATTCCTCCGCCTAACACAATAATTTTCATGATTACTTTTCTTATTTAAATGAATCAGTCTTTACACTATACAACCCTTCCTTTGTTCAGCTTACTGTTTTTATAGCCGTAAGAAAAATAAATCACTAAACCTGCTATGAGCCAAATGGTGAATCCAATCCAGTTTTTTAATTCGATTTGGGCCATCATGTACAAGCAGCTTAATACTCCAAGCACGGGAATCAATGAAAGGTTTTTTGTGACAGAAAGAACGGTAAGCGTCAGGCAAACAAAGATAAAAATCCACATCGGTATTTTGTGCTTGAATAAATCCCAGCCTTTATCCAGCTTCATTTCATCGTTTAACGGAACTGCAGATAAAAGATTCGAGTATGAATCGTCAGGTAAATTGCTGATGTATTCATCCAAATCATTATTTGCGACAGAAAGGTTTAAGCTATCGGATTGGATTACATAGTTTTTTACAACGTCAACATCCTGTTTTTT
>DATEMK010000435.1:0-3850 GCA_035275625.1 Bacteroidia bacterium | reverse complement strand
AAAAAATAATTAAAAATTATTCCAATTATAATCAGCAGTCCATTTCAAAAAACTGTTTTGATACCTTCAATGAAATCCGGATCGCAAAAGAGCTGGAAAAAATTTATGTGGAAGTTCTTGAAAAACGAAAAATCCCCGTACAGGCCTGAGCCCGCAGTCCGGAATCCGGAATGCTGACCTTGTTTTACTCTCCACTTCCTGCTGCTCCACACTCCGAACTATTATGAAAAAGCAACTTCTTATTACTTACGATTATGAATTGTTTCTTGGCAACCGGAGCGGGAACATTGAGGAGTGTCTTATAAAACCCACCGGTGAAACGCTTGACATCCTTGGAAAATACAATGCTAAGGCGATTTTCTTTGTTGACACGACCTATCTTCAGCAATTGAAGAAGAAATCCGCTGATAACCTCTCCTGCAAAAAAGATTTTGAAACAATAGCAGGGCAGGTAAGAAAAATTATCAAAGCCGGGCATTATATTTATCCTCATTTGCATCCGCATTGGCTGGATGCAGAATACATCAGTGAAACAAATGAGTGGCGGTTAAATAAAATTGATAAATACCGTTTTCATAATATTGATGAAAAAGAAAAAAATTTTGTTTTTGACGGGTCCGTTAATTTATTGAAAGAAATAATTCATCCTGTTCAGCCTGCGTATTTAATAGATTGTTATCGTGCCGGGGGATGGTGCATTCAGCCGTTCGAAGATTTCAAACCTTATTTTATTAAACATAATTTCAAATACGACATGAGCGTGCTGGGAGGATTTTACTTATTTTCCGATGCCCAGTATTTTGATTTTTCATCAGCGCCTGAAAAAAACATATACCGTTTTGAGGAAGATGTAATTGTTGAAAAACAGGACGGCAGCTTCACCCAATTTAATATATCTTCCATTCATATAAATGGCTTTACAAACTTTCTTGATAAAATTCTTCTCAAATACCTTTACAAAATAAAAGGCGATCATACATTTACACGGGGACAGGGGCAGGTTTCTGTGAAATCTGATATGAAAAAACCGGCTGCCAATAAAGGACATGATATTCTGAATTCGAAAAAAGAAAGAATCGCAGTTGAGCTGCTCACAAAAGTCAAGCTTCCTGCATACCTGGAGTTTTTTCATAAAAATAGTTACATGCAGTTTATTTCACATCCAAAAATGCTCACTCAGCATAATCATAAAATGTTTGATAACTTTTTAAAAAACGTTTTCAGCAATTTTGAAATAGAAACCGATTTTAAAAAAATGATCGTAAGAGAAAAAGTTTGAGGTTTGAGATTTGGGGTTAACCCGCCAGCAACTTCAAACTTCATACCTCAATCCAAATGACCTCCCCCAAAAAAATAAACCCAACAGACCTGCTTTTCCTTGACGGACTAAGAGGGCTCGCTGCCCTTTTCGTCATGATGGGACATGCGCGGCTGCTGGTTTGGGAAGGTTTTAACGAAGGATATTTAAAACATCCTGAAAGCTACAACGCTTTTAATAAAATGCTGGTGTATTTCTTTTCGCTCTTTGCAACTAAGTATGGTCACCAGGCGGTATTGTTTTTCTTTGTGCTGTCCGGGTTTTTGATTCACCTGAAATATGCGTCAAGATTATCCGCTGATCCCAATAACAAATTTGACCTGGGCAATTACCTCGTCAGGCGCATCCGCAGAATTTACCCTCCTTTGATTTTTGCTTTGCTGCTCACAGCTTTGCTCGATTATATCGGCAGAAGCATCAGCGCTCCCACATACGACCTGCGGGCAGCTTCGGAACTTCCCTTTTACCCGCATTTCACCAGCAATTATAATCTGAAAACTTTCCTCGGCAATCTTTTTTTTCTCAACGAAACCTATGTTCCCAACTTCGGAAGCAACGGACCCTTATGGTCGCTTAAATACGAATGGTGGTTTTATATTTTTTATCCCCTCTTTTATCTTATTAACCGCAGGTCTCCACTGGGCTCTTTCGGGCTGATGATCCTTCTTTTTATTCTTTCATTTTTCCGGGAGCTTGTACCTGTCTTATTGCTGCGCGATATTTTCTCCATGATGGTGTGCTGGTGGCTCGGTGTTTTGCTCGCTGACATTTATACCGGGCGCGTAAAAATTCCTTTTAAATACCTTGCCGTATTTGCCCTGCTTGTGCCGTTTTATTTTGCTACAAAGCTGACGCCCGCCTGGGAGCTAAACGATTTAATTTTTGCTCTGGGTTTTTTCGGATTGCTTTCCTTTTTCTTTTGGCTCAAAGAAAAAGGATACCATCTGGAAGCGCTCAATAAATTAAAATGGCTGGGCGACTGTTCTTATACGTTATACGTCATTCATTTTCCGCTGCTCATGCTTATGGGCGTATGGATCGCTTCACACAATGGCGGCAGGCTGCCCATGTCGTTTGCTTACATGATAGCAGGAATGATCCTTTCGGTTATCCTTGCCCACCTTTTTCATTTCATTACTGAAAAACCTTTTTTGGTGAAGAAGAAAAAAATAAAAGTTGAATAAACGTGCATAAGTTTTTGAAAAATACGATTAATGAAATTATTCATGTTTTACTTTTAACAGGTTATTTTTATTTATCAATTCTTAGAAAACGTAACCTTCTGTTGCTATAATTTGTAAATACCCGCATGATCTATCTTACGTATGCTGATCCGCCTTCAGGCGTATTTTCAAGCCAGGTGAATGACGTGTGCAATTACATGAATAAAAACCTGGATGCAAACATCCGTTTGGTGGCATTTGTTTCTGTGCGCGATTTTAAAAAGAGCAAGTGGAAAATTAAAAAAGAAGTGCCGGCAGCCATTGTTCTTCCCATGCTGCCAAAAGCCAATTACTGGAAATGCAGCATCCCCGTTTTTATGCTGGTGTGCCTGGTGCTGGGAGAAAAAACAGTGATCGCCCGCGGAGTGCTTGCCTGCAATGTCGCATTGGGAGCAAAGAAAACAGGCGTCATAAAAAAATTATGCTACGATGGCAGGGGCGCCATTGCAGCCGAATGGGAAGAATACAAAGTGGCGCCTTACAAAAATTTAATTCATACCATTGAATCGCTGGAAAAAAATGCAGCGCTGAAAACCGATTACAGGATTTCCATTTCAACAAAGCTTATTGAATACTGGAAAGAGCGGTTCGGATATTCCGGTTCCGCTCATGTGATCATTCCCTGCACATTAAATTCAGATTTCAAGGGGGAGCTTCCTTCCGCTGAAGCCATGAAGAAAAACCGTGAAGACGCAGGCTTTCATGGGGATGATTTAATTTTGGTGTATTCGGGTTCTGTTTCCGGCTGGCAGTCATTCGGAATATTGCAGGGATTTCTTTCACCGTTTCTTAAAGAAAATAAAAGCAATAAAATTTTGTTTATGTCAGGTGAAGACGCCCACATTAAAAAAATGATGGATGAATTTCCAGGGCAGGTATCGTGCAAATGGGTGGAGCACAGGGATGTTCAGAAAATTCTTTCCATGTGCGATTACGGAATTTTAATCCGTGAAAAAAGTATTACCAGTAAAGTCGCTTCACCGACTAAATTTGCAGAATATCTTTCTGCGGGATTGAAAGTTTTAATTTCAGAAGACATCGGTGATTATTCTGATTTTGTAAAAGAAAATAATTGCGGGCAGGTAGTGAAAGAAAAAGAAAAAATAAAAACAGAAAGAATTACTCCCGAAGAAAAACAAAGAATGATTGAACTCGTGACAAAATATTTTACCAAAACATCTCAGAAGGAAAACTATAAAAAACTAATTAACGAAATCAGGAATAAGTTATGAGCGATAAGTCATAAGTAAATTATCATCTCAAATTTCCTTATTCTTTGTCCCTTATCACTTATAACTAATCACTAATC
>DATEMK010000434.1:0-4702 GCA_035275625.1 Bacteroidia bacterium | reverse complement strand
CCGTTACTTTCAGCGTCCCCGTTGTAAACGATGCAGAAAAACTTACTGTTACTGCATTAGTGCCCTGCCCGCTGGCAATGGATGCATTGGCAGGGGCTGTCCAGTTATAAGTGATCCCGGCTACGTTAGCCACTGAATACGATCCGGTGGTTCCTGCACAAACTCCGCTTGCAGCACCGATGATGACTCCGGGTGTGGAAGGGTTATTTCGTGTAATCGTTAATGTCTTTGCAATGCTGCTTCCGCAGGCGCTGTTTGCAACAACGCTCAGTGTACCCGAAACAGTGAAACCTGCTGTATAATTTATGGTGACCGATGTATTCCCTTGTCCGCTGGTTATGCTGGCTCCTGCGGGAGGTGTCCAGGTATAGGAAGTGGCACCGGATACGGCAGCAATCGTATATGTCCTGGAATCTCCGGGACAGACTTTTGCTATTCCACCGGTTACTGTAATGGTTCCGGGTTGTGTCGGCACTGCACAATTAGTCACGGTGGTTTGCTGGGATGAACTGTTTGAACAACCGTTTCCATCCGTATAAGAATACATAATGGTGTAAGGACCGCCCACTCCTGCAACTGAAGGGGTAAATGTGTTCCCACTGATTCCGGGGCCGCTGAAGGTGCCGCCCGAAGGTGTACCTGTTAATGTTGCAGCAGGTGCAGATACGTTATAGCTTGCCGCAAGACCTGAAAAGGAAACGGTGGGGAGTGAATTTACAGTGACTGTGACTGGTGATGAAGTTGCTGATCCGCAGGTGTTATTTACTACAACAGTGTAGCTGCCTGAAGAATTTGCTGTATAAGAAGAATTGGTTGCACCTGAAATGCCTGCTCCGCCAATTTTCCATTGATAGGTTAACCCGGTGCCGGTATTAGCATTTAATATTACCGAATTGCCTGAACAAAATGTCGTAGCTCCAGTTGGAGTAATGGATGCAGTTGGTAATGGGTTTACAGTTACAGTAATTGCATTCGAAGTGGTACTGCACGTGCCGGTATTAGTAACAACACATGTATAATTGCCGGTTGTGGAAGCGGCATAATTTAAAGTCGTTGCACCAAAAATATTTGTTCCGTTATTTCTCCATTGATAAGTAAGCCCTGCTCCGGTATTTGCACTCAAAGTTACATTGCTACCAGAACAGAACGTAACAGGACCTCCGGCAGTAATATTTGCGGCCGGCAGAACACAGGGTGTGTATTCCCAAAAATCGCTTTTCAAATACAAATTCAGCACAGTGATGGATATTCCTGTACCCATATATCCCTTATTTCCAATTGCAAAAGCTGTTGCTTTATGCCTTACGCTCCCGCCAAAATTAGCTCTTTGCGCCCAGGTATTTGCAACAGGATCAAACTCCCAAAGATCATTATAGTATGCAGAACTTCCAGAACCTGTTCCGATATATCCTTTGTCATTTATCGTAAAGCTGCAGGCATAATTTCTGCCTGCCCCGCCAAAGTTTGCTTTTTGTGTCCACAGATTTGTTGAGGGATTATATTCCCAGGTTTCCTGTGAACCGGTGCTGCCCAGTGCAATATATCCTTTGGAGTTTATACTGAAACCACATGCAGCGTATCTGCCTGTTCCACCGAAATCTGCTTTTTGAGTCCATAAATTTGTTGCAGGATCATATTCCCAAAAATCTTTATTATCGGGGAAAGCACCGTAGCCGGTTCCGATATATCCTTTGCTTCCAATACTGAAACCCGTAGCGTTGGAGCGACTTCCACCTCCGAAATGTGCTTTTTGAGTCCATAAATTTGTTGCAGGATCATATTCCCAAAAATCAAATTGACTTGCCCCCGCACTGACTCCTGTACCCACATAACCTTTTGTTCCAATATTAAAACCCACAGCGCCATTTCTTGCCGATCCCTGAAAATTCGCCTTTTGTGTCCAGCTTCCAGTAGCAGGATTAAATTCCCAAAAATCATTCAGGTCCGAAGGTCCATTATTACCTGTTCCGGTGTATCCTTTGCCATTAATTGAAAAGGAGACGGCACCATAACGTGCTTTCGCGCTATAATTAAACTTATTTAACCAGGTATTGATTGAAGGATTGAATTCCCATAAATCGCTGTTTAAATAAGCGTCTCCACCTGAGGGAGAAACTTTTGACCAGCCAAAACCCATATACCCGTTAGTTCCTATATTTAATCCGCAAGCACCAGCTCTTGCCGCACCCCCGAAGTTTGATTTTTGAGTCCATGAGTTAACGGACGGATTATATTCCCAAAAATCATTTAATGATGTATTAACGCTATCCCATCCTGTACCAATATAACCTTTACCTGACACAGCAAAAGCGGCCGCGGCATACCTGGAGGGACCAGGCAGATCAGCTTTCTGAATCCAGCTATTTGTTGACGGATCGTATTCCCATAAATCTCTTTTTCTGGAAGTGTTGTTAACCCCGGTACCTATATAGCCTTTGGTTCCTACACTGAATCCAACGGCTGAATGACGAATGCCTCCGCCAAATGCGGCTTTTTGAGTCCAGATATTCGTTGATGCGTCATATTCCCAAAAATCACTCTGGTAAAAACCATTAGTACCTATTCCGATATATCCCTTGGTCCCGATACTAAAGCCTACAGCCCTGTCCCGGGGAATTCCTCCGAAATTCGACTTCTGAATCCAACTGTTTAATGAAGGATCGTATTCCCAAAAATCATTTACATAGCTACTTCCATTGTGGCCTGTTCCGATATATCCTTTACTTCCGATAGTAAACCCTGAAGCACCTGCCCTGACGCCTCCTCCAAAATTTGCCTTCTGCGTTAAAGAATTTGTTGAAGGATCGTACTCCCAAAAATCATTCTTATACGACCCATCATAGCCCAATCCGATATATCCTTTGGTTCCAATACTAAAAGCAGAAGGAGCACTTCGGGCCGATATTAATGAACCAGAGGTGGTTGTAAATCCTAACCCATTTTTTTCCGTCCATGAATCAGGTACCTGGGCATTTGATAATGTCACTATACAAACTACCAGAACAACTGCATAAATTTTTTTCTTCATAAAATTTAGTGCTACGTTTTTACTATTGAGTTTTTAATAGCTTCATCACTTTTTTATTGACTCCCCAAATAATTTCAGCAGAATAAATTCCGGGAACTAATTGCGGATTACGGATGGTGAATGTTGAATTGTAAACTTGCTCTGATAAAACTAATTTTCCTACTATATCATAAATGTTAATAAAAATCTTTTCATTCACAGCGTTTGAAATTTCAAAAACAAAACCATCCGATGAAGGGTTTGGAAAAACTTTTACATCAAAATTATTTTCATCCATCCTTATACCTGTCGGGACACCTTCTTTGCATGGGACACTGACTGCTACCAGCGCAGAAACCTTTGAACATCCATTACTGTTTGTAACCTGCACCCTGTAGTTGCCTCCTATAGTAGCAGTATAATTTGATAATGTCGCGCCTGAAATAAAGTTGCTGCCCTTTTTCCACTTATAAGTTAATCCTGCTCCCGTGTTGGCTTGCAATACCACACTTCCTCCTGCACAGAATGTTGTGGGTCCCTGTGGTGTAATAGTTGCGGAAGGTAAAGGATTCACTGTAATAACTGTTCCGGTTGCAGTTGTTTTTGAGCAGCCGGTTACTGAATTTGTAACGGTCACCTTATACGTTCCACCAACTGTCGCTGTGTAGGATGACAGCGTTGCACCTGAAATGTTTGTTCCGCCTTTTTTCCATTGATAGGTTTTGTTAGTGCCTGTTGCAACATTCAATAGAACACTTCCTCCTGAACAGAATGTTGTAAAACCTGCAGGTGTTATTATAGCTGAAGGAAGAGCATTAACAACAATTGTTTCCGGTAGTGAAGTTTTTGTGCAGGCGCCCCCGGTTTCATCTACAGTATAGCTTCCTGCAGTTATTGCTGTGTAACTTGATAAAGTAGCTCCGGGAATATTAATCCCATTCTTATTCCATTGATAGGTATAGCTTGTGCCAACGTAAGCATTTAACACAACGCTTCCCCCTGAACAAAAAATAGTGGGACCAGCAGGAGAAATATTAGCAAAAATTGTATTAGAGCTAATTCCCACAGCGGATGAGGTTGCCGAGCATCCTGATGCATTTATTACAACTACTGAATAAATTCCCAGCGTTGTTGCATAATAACCGGATAAGCTTGCTCCGGAAATGCTATTTCCGCCCTTTTTCCATTGATAGGTTAATCCGGCTCCTGTGTTGGCAGTCATCAAAATACTGTCTCCGGGAGGACATAAAACAGGAGGACCCTGAACCGTAATAGTTGCAGCAGGCGGAGTACAGGGAGGCGCCCACTTTGCGATATTGCCAACAGAAATTCCTCCTGCATTATTAAAACCTCCTCCGACATATAAGCTTTGATTAAAAACATGCAACGCCAGAACAACTCCGTCTGTTCCCCCGCTGCTTCCCAATGCCTGCCAGCTTGAGCCATTTCCCCGGGCAATGCCTCCAGTGGCAATTCCTCCTGCCACCGTAAAATGCCCACCGCAATAAAGTTCTCCATTGTATTCGGTAATTGCTGAGACACCGTCACCCGCGCCTGCAACACCAATATCTCCGGCTGAAGACCAGGATGAACCATTAAACCTGGCAAGGTTCAAAGCACTTACTCCATCTACCGTATCAAAAGTTCCTCCCACATACAATTCGTTTGCATAAACACCCATGCTGCGTATATAAC
>DATEMK010000433.1:0-10199 GCA_035275625.1 Bacteroidia bacterium | reverse complement strand
TCATTTCTTACAAAAATCCCCAAAACCTTACACGATTTTTTATAGCATTAAATTATCTAACCCATTACGTATTGTCATTTAAACTAATACTTTACTTGTCCCCACTATTTCAATTCCCCATTTTATGACAAAGTGTCGGGGTATACGGTTTCTGGGTAGGGGTAATTCGTTTCCGGGCAGGGGTAATCTTCATCTTTCTGCCAATAATTCATTTCCGGGCAGGGGTAAAGGCTTTTGGAGCGGGGGTAATGAACATTGGACTTAGGATAATTTATTTTGGAGCAGGGGTAATCCAAATCAGGACGAGGGTAATTTCAATCTGGCAAGGAGTATTTAATAACTTTCAAAGCCTTTTTTTTACCGTAACAAGGTGCGGCTGGTGTCCACGAAAAGTGCGAACCGGGATTTTTTCGGCTTAGAGGCGTTAGCATGTGCGACAAGAAAAAATTTCGGTTGGTTTTCGTGGTGTGCTTTTCCCTGCCTGCCGGTTTACCTGCCGAAGGCATGGCAGGCAGGTTTGGTTCTTTCTTTTGCACAAGCAAAAGAAACGAACAAAAAAATCAAACAAAAAAACCGAACAAAAAAAAATCATGGCTAAAGCCACTTTCATTATTCATTAAAAAACTCCGCCATAAATGGCGGAGCTAATACAAGTTCCAAACCATAACATAGTGCAGTTGGTTTTCGTGCAATCGGGAGTTCCTTTTACCTGTCCGCCCCCAATTTTGAAAACTTAAGCGGGTTTGCATTGGCCGCATCGTATTCGATCCTTTTATTAAAAACATCGCAGGCAACATAAATAGCTTCGCGAAAAGAAGTTTCAGAGGCGATGTTTTTTCCTGCAATATCATAGCCCACCCCATGATCGGGTGAGGTGCGGACTACCGGCAGCCCGGCAGTATAATTTACTCCCGAAGTAAATGACATAGCTTTGAAAGGGACCAATCCCTGGTCGTGGTACATGGAGAGGATACCGTCAAATTTTTTATAGGCTGACGATCCGAAAAATCCATCCGCAGAGTAAGGCCCTGTTACAAGCATTCCGTCATCAAATGCTTTTTTAATGGCGGGCTTGATAATTTCTTCCTCTTCTTTGCCGATCAAACCATTGTCTCCTGCATGAGGATTGAGCGAAAGCACGGCCATCTTTGGCTTCCGGATTCCGAAATCACGCTTTAATGACAGGTTCATGATAACAAGCTTTGCAATTATTTTTTCCGCAGTAATTTCTTTTGCCACATTTTGCAAAGGAATGTGGCCGGTTACAAATGAAACACGCAGTGAACCGTTTACCATCATCATCAGGTAATCATTCGAGTTAAAATATTTAGCAAGATATTCTGTATGCCCCGGAAAGCTGAATCCTTCCTGCTGGATGGTTTTCTTATCAATGGGCGCTGTAACAAGCACATCAATTTTTTTTTCAGCCAAATCTTTGCAGGCGGCCTCTAATGATTTAAAAGCATACTTCCCACCGGTGGATGAAGGTTTCCCGATTTCAATCTTAACATCTTCTTCCCAGCAATTAAACAGGTTTACTTTTTTAGGATTTATTTCATTGTGATAACGGATAGTGCTGTAATTAAATTCATTTATACCAAGTGTTTTGCGGTGGTACGACAACACTTTCGAGGAGCCATATATGACAGGAGTGCACACCTGCATCATGGCAGGATCCAGGAATGTTTTCAGCATAATCTCCAGCCCGATTCCATTGGGATCGCCAATAGTAATTCCTGCTTTTACTCTTGCTTCGTTTTCCTGTGCCATTGAAAAATTATTGATTATTTATTACCGGAATTTTTATTTCCCTGCTTTTTTCTTTAGAAAATCGAACATAAAACGGACGCCAATACCGGTGCCATTTTTCCCTCTGTAACTGTCATTGGTTTTTAGAAAAGCCGGCCCGGCTATATCAAAGTGCATGAAAGGATAATCTATAAATTTATTCAGAAAACGTCCTGCAGTAATAGCGCCCGCTGCTGATCCGCCTACATTTTTCATGTCAGCAATGTCCGATTTGATGAGCTCATCATATTCTTCCCAGAAAGGAAACTCGACCAGTCTTTCAAAAACATGATTAGCGCTGTCATTCAGTTCTTTTTTAGTCCGGTTATCCGCATTGCCCATGCATACGATTCCATAATGGCCAACGGCTACCGAAGCAGCGCCTGTTAATGTTGAAAATTCACACACCAATTCCGGGTTGTATTGTTTTGCATAATGCAAAGCATCCGCAAGAATCATTCTTCCTTCCGCATCGGTATTGAGCACTTCCACTGTTAATCCGCTGTACATAGTTATAACGTCACCGGGAGTATATGCGCCTCCGTCAGGGCGGTTGTCCGTTGCCGGAACCAAACCGATTACATGAATCGGAAGCTTTGCTTTTGCAATAGCATATAATGTTGTTCCGACAACTGCTCCCCCTGCCATGTCGCATTTCATATAATCCATTGAGTTGAGAGTCGGCTTCAGGCTGAGCCCGCCCGTATCATACACCACGCCTTTTCCAACCAGGATATAAGGCTTTTTATTTACCGGCCTGTTTGGTTTGTATTCCATAATGGTAAAGGTGGGGGGTTCAATGCTGCCCTGGTTTACAGCAAGCAAACCGCCCATTTTCATGGATTGTATTTTTGATTTATTAAAAACCTCTGTACTAAACCCGGCCTGTTTTCCCAGCGATTGAAATTCTCTGGCCAGTTGTGTTGCCGTTAAAAAAGACTGGGGTTCGTTCACCAGGTCGCGGGCAATGCAGGCAGCTTCACAAACAATGTTGAGCGAAGCAAAATCCTTATCAGAAATTTTTTTGTTTAAGATTTTTATTTCGCTGAGCGAATGAATGTCTTTCTCTTTTTCTTTTTTGTATTTGAGGAATTGGTAATTTCCCAGGTACATTCCTTCGGCAAAAGCTAAAAGTTCATCCGTTAAATTGTCATCTGCAAGAGTGACGCTTTTAGCTTTTCTTTTATTGAGAAGATCTGCAATTTTATCGCCTGCTTTGCGGCAGGCTTCAAGAACTTTGTTTTTATCCGGTGATTTATCAATAACCTGCAACACGATTACCCTCTTATATTGATTCACTAAAACCTGCCTGGTATCATTGGATAATTCGGTTTTAACATATCCTGTTTCAGCAGGGGTAAAAAAAGAGGTGTTGAATTTTTTAATGTCTTTTGTGAAAATAACGAGGTGCTCGTTATCCGACACTGTTTTCACCCTGCTGATTGTAGTGTTCATTATTAAGTGCTAATTTTGAGGGGGTGAAATTAGTAAAAAGGTTTAAGGTTTCCCTATAATAATGAGGATAAATCAGGTTTAAAGTTTAAGTTTTACGGTAAATGACAACAGATTCTCTTTTAAATAAAGCATTGCAGTTTGAATTTCTTTCCAAAGAAGAAGGAGCCTTTCTTTTCAGGAATGCTGCCACAAGTGAGCTGGCTTTTGCAGCGAATGAATTGCGGAAAATTCAAAAACCTGGCGGCAAGGTTACATGGATCATTGACCGCAATGTGAACACCACCAACGTTTGTATTGCTAATTGCAAATTCTGTAATTTTTACCGCATTCCCGGTCATCCGGAATCGTATATCACCACGATTGATCAGTACAAACAAAAGATTGAAGAAACTTTCCGTTTTGGCGGAGATCAATTGCTGCTGCAGGGAGGGCACCATCCCGATCTTGGATTGAAGTTTTATACTGATTTATTCAGGCAGCTAAAGGCGTTATACCCCAGGCTGAAATTACATTCATTGGGCCCGCCTGAAGTGGCACATATCTGCAAGCTTGAAAAAATGTCACATACCGATGTGCTTTCTGAATTGAAATCTGCAGGACTGGATTCATTGCCCGGTGCAGGGGCTGAAATTCTGAATGACCGGGTGCGAAGAATGATTTCGAAAGGAAAGTGTACAGGTAAGGAATGGTTGGATATTATGCGCGCTGCTCACCGGCTGAATATTACTACTTCGGCTACCATGATGTTCGGGCATGTGGAAACGATTGAAGAGCGGATGGAACACCTGGTGTGGATACGCAAAGTGCAGAGTGAAAAACCGGAGGATGCAAAGGGTTTTATTGCTTTTATTCCCTGGACGTTCCAGGATGTGGATACGCTCCTGGCAAAAATAAAGGGTATACACAATCATGTCACTGCCGATGAATATATCCGCATGATTGCCATGAGCCGCATTATGCTTCCGAATATAAAGAACATCCAGGCTTCATGGCTGACTGTAGGGAAAGCCGCAGCACAAGTATGCCTCCACGCAGGCGCGAACGATTTCGGAAGCATTATGATTGAAGAAAACGTGGTGAGCGCTGCAGGGGCCCCTCACCGCTTTACATCAGAGGGAATACAGGAGGCAATCCGCGAAGCAGGTTTTGAACCGCAGTTGCGCACGCAGCAGTATGAATACCGTGAGCTGCCGCAGAGGATGGAGCAGCAGGTGATCGCGTATTGAGTTTGAAATTGAAACAAAATTCAGCTTTTTTAAAAAATCACCCTTTCGGACGATTTGTTTTATTTTTGATGAATGTACTTTTGTAATCTCTTATTTCTACAAAAATTACACACATGAAAAAAAATTTACTTCTCGCTTTATGCTCCATTGCTTTTATGAACAGTTTAAATGCACAACAATATGCCTGGGTTCAAAGGGCTGATTTAGCCAATACACCCCGTTATGCACAGGCCTATTTTACTATCGGCAATAAAGGATATGCCGGGACGGGTATCACGCACGTGGGATCAACTTATACTTATCACCAGGATTTCTGGGAATATGATCCTGCTACGGATGTATGGACGCAGAAAGCAAACTTTGCCGGACCTCAGCGGTATGGAGCCAGCGGATTTTCTGTTGGAAACAAAGGTTATATAACTCTTGGATGGGTCCCCCAGCTGGATGATTTATGGCAATATGACCCTGTCGCAAATTCATGGACGCAAAAAACAAATTTTGGCGGAAGCGCCCGTTATATTGCATCGCAATTTGTGATTGATAACTTTGTTTATGTAGGTACTGGATATGCTCCGTATTCAACTGATTTCTGGAGATATGATTTTCAAACAGATTCCTGGACACAGGTGGCTGACATCGGGGGCTATGGAAGGTGTGCAGCGCGTGGATTTACACTTAACAATTTTGGATATGTAGTAAACGGGGGAATACAATTTGTGGCTTATACCAAAGATCTCTGGCGCTATGATCCCGTATCTAATTCCTGGACGCAAATGGCCAATTTTCCCGGTGCCGAAAGGTCTTCACCTGCTGCATTTACTATGAACGGAAAAGCTTTTGTAGGATCAGGTTCTGATGGTTTTAATTTATTTGATGATTTTTATTGTTACGATGGAGTAACCGATTCATGGTCGCCAATTGCTGTATTTCCAGGGCTGGGAAGGCTGGAGCAGATTTCGTTTTCTTTCCCTAACAGGGGATTTGTGGGTACAGGCTGCTCGGATAATTATCCCGGAGGAAATGATCTTACTGAGCTTTGGGAATTAGTAGATATAACAGGTGTAAATGAAATGACTTCCGCTGATTTTAGCGTAACCCCGACCGTTAATGACAATAATGTTACTTTTAATTTTTCAAAAGCTCCCGGTCAGAATTATGCAGTAAGCATTTTTGATGCTGCCGGGAAAATGATTGTTAAACAGGAGTTCAGTAAAAATGAAACACGCGTTTCTGTTTCACTTCATAATGCAGCGGCCGGGATTTATATTTATACTATTACTGCTGATAATAATATTAAATCGGGGAAATTTAATTTCTGAAAGAAAAATCAGCAGCGCTCTCAGAGCAGAATCAATTTTTTATTGATCCTGCCATCTCCGGTTTTTAATTCAACCGTATAAATTCCTTTTGAAAAGGCTGAAAGATTTATTTCTTCTGAATATTTTCCTGTAAAATCAGCAAGCGCTTTTTCTATTAATGATTTTCCGAGAGCGTCTTTAATGCTTATTACCACATTTTCTTCTTTGTCAGAAGAAAAACTCAATTGGAACTTTCCGTTGTGTGATGGATTGGGATAAACAGTGAGTCCTGAAATATGGCTGCTGATGTCTTCCATTCCAACAGTAATCATTATTCCATCAGAATAATTTCCGTCACCGGTTACATTATGCACTGCGAGCACCTGGTAATATCCATTGACAAGAGGCGTATAAGACTGACCGGTAGCGCCCGCGATTGCAAAACGGTTGAGGAACCATTGGTAAGAATAATTTCCTGTTGTCAGGCAGGAAAGCTGTCCTCCGCCCCAGCTTACTAACGGGGCGGGAGTGTTCGGTAAAACGGTAATGGAAACTGTAGTGTTAGAAATCGCGTTTGCCGAGCAATAATTATCATTTGTTCTTATTACAAAATAATATTTGTTTCCAAGATAGACACAGTTATAATTTAGTCCCAAATGGTCGGTTGTGGTTGTCCAGTTAAAATTAATTTGCATAGAGGCTGGACTTGAAACCGGGGGTGGAGGAGACAAAATTGCGCAGGGGGGAATTAAGCATCCTGTTGTGATACTGGTAAACCCGGCTCCAAACTGCTGCCCGGAAGCATTAAAGGTAACGATCTGAGAGGAGGCTGGCGGATGAATATCAAAATCAGCCGCAACCAGCCGAAATTTAACTATATCTCCGGCATGAACAGTGGTATCATTGGAAGGGAATAGTACGAGATTTGAATCAACCAAAGTAACAGCAGGCGGATAATTGAGAGGGTTTCCGGCAATTGGAATAACGCATCCGGTTATAAGTACAATATTGATTTCCCTGTAAATTACAGAAACCAGGATTCCGCATTTGTAGGAAGAAACCTGGAGCACTGTTGCAAAATATCCTCCTGTTGATGAATTAAAAGCAATTTGTCCCGAATGTTGATCTAAGGTAGGGTTACCAGGTACCTGGTTTGTTACACTATATCCGGGAGCAAAAGGAATAAATGGTGTCCATGGATAAGGAATGTTGTCAATGGGAGAGGCCCACTCGTAATTGAGCGAATCCATTTCAGGATCTATGGCCAGATGGTTATAGGTAAAAGGATAACCTGTGCAGATAATTACAGACGGACGTTCGGCAAAGTAAGGAGAGTTATCAGAACACAATCCTGGTGCCTGTCCCGGAAACGGATACATTTTTGCTCTTAAAGCAAATCCAATGGAACCAGCCCCACCAATGTTTGTTAATGCAGCGCTTCTGCAGCAATCGCCCCACCAGAATGCCCATCCCGTTGCAGGCGGCACACCGGGTAAAACGGTGGGCGCTGATAGAAAAACATACTCTTCAACCGCTCCGTTGCCTCCTGATCCGGCAGGAGGACAATTAACACAAGGAGAATTTCCCGTGCCTGCTCCTCCGTCAGGGCTGATGTCGGTTTGTGAAATTAATGTGCAGGGGATATTCGGAACTCCAGGAACGTTTGTACTGAGTGATACGCTGCCCGGACCGGGAATGCCATTGCAATCGCGGTAGAATTTCATTTGGAAAATATAGTTTCCTGTTCCATCGCAGGTCCAGGTGATTTCGCCACCCATGCCGTGAGATGCAAAGGATGAATAAGAACAGAAAATAATAAACAGAAGGATTAAATATTTTTTCATGAGGGTTTAAATTACGAGTGCAAATGTATGAAAAAAGGCTTAAGGTTTATCCCGAAGGGACTCCTTGGGAGAGGTTTCAAATCAAGCCCCGCCTAACCTCCCCGGAGGGGAGGAATGTTGACGGGGCCGGGAACTTTCCCGATGGGGGGAATGTCATTAAGTTAAGGAATATTTAAGTTCAAATCCAATCTATTTTCGGTTCACCCAATCAAACCCCACCTAACCTCCCCCGGAGGGGAGGGATGTTGACGGGGCCGGGAGCTTTCCCGATGGGGAATGTCATTAAGTTAAAGAATATTTAAGTTCAAATCCAATCTATTTTCGGTTCACCTGCAAACTACATTTTTATAAACTTCTTTTGCACACTTTGGCCGCCTGCCTTTATTCTTACAAAATAAATTCCTTTGGCAAGGGCTTCGGTGTTTTCATTTTTTATGAATTCTCCTGAAATGTTTTTATACAAACCGGTTTTGAACTGTTTACCCGTTATATCATAAAAAGAAATTTCTATATCGTTTGGCACTGCTGAATGGAGTTCAATAGTGAGGGATGAATTAACGGGTGTGGGAAATATGTTGACTGAATTTATAGTGTGCAATGATTCCATTTCTGCTTCTTCTGATTCATTTCTCGGACTGCATGGTATCAACGTTAATTTTCTGAAGTTGCTGCTTCCGCAGTTATTATTGGCTTTTACTTTAAGCACCGAAGTCGGGGTAACTGTTCCAAAACTGACGGTAACGGAAGTGGAAGTTGTTGTAAGTATATTATTTGTTGAAGTTGTTATGCCATCTGAGATATGAGAACCTGCAGGCCCCACCCATTGATAGCTTACTGCAGAAAAAACAGGAGCAATTTGAAATACGTGCCCACTGCTGCCGCTGCAAACAGAAGGGAACCCGGAGATGAGACTTGGAAGGGCCGGAAGTGAATTGACCGTTATAACACCAGCAGGGCTTGTGCCGAAAGGATTGGTTGCGGTTGCTGTAATCTGCCCTGAAATAGTTGTATTCGGAAAGTTGACTATTAGCAGCCAGGTGCCCTGCCCTGAAACAATAGTGGCTGCCGGGGGCACTGTCCATGTATAATAACTTATTCCCTGAACATAAGGCACCTTGTAGATAACATTTTTACGGTTACACACCCCGTGTTTTTTTCCTGTAATGACAGGCATAGCAGGCGGAGCAGGCGGAATAATAGTAAATATGTTTCCCGTTTCAGTTAATGTATGATACATCCCATATTGTGTTATTACTATATTTAAAGGATTTGTCAACGAACCATTCGGAACGGTATCCCACGGGCATGTGCTGCATAAAGTAAACCACCATTCACCCGGTGCATATTGAAGACCATTACACAGTGTCATCAATGAAACGGAGTCGCCAATATTAGCCATCACATTTATAGCTGTATTGGAGGATTGACCGGATGTATTTTGTGTATGATTAACGTATGATACACTATAATGAAATCCGGCAAAAACATTTTGCATTAACACAATCAAACTCAGTGAACAGATTATCTTTTTCATGGTTTTGGAATCTAAGTTATATCAAAAGTAAATATAACATTCAGGATTGCGGCATAGCAGATTGAAAATCATCCATTCAGACGAGGGCCAGAGCAAGGGGTTTTAAAGAGTAATTAATTTTTTGTGCCCTTCAAAAACGGCTGCACGTTTTTTTGCCAGCTTTTCAGCATCAGCGGTTAATTCCACGGAAGTGTTTTTACGGAAGTAACCGTGCGAGTATTGATTACCATACAGGACAAAAACTTTTTCTTCTTTGTCACTGAAAAAATCATCACAAGCTTTTTTTATACCGGGGTTTTCGTCATTGCCTTTTACCGTGATTGCAGGATCGTGGTAATCCATCAGCAGGCATATGGCACCGGGCGACATGCGCGGGTAAACGCTTTTTAAACAATGCATGACCAGGTTATAAATGTTCCCGTCATTGCGCTTTAGACCGAGGTCAATATGTACAAAAGCAACTTTTTCAGGAAGCTGGCCCGGAAGTGTTTTTTCTACAAAGCCCTGGCGGATTTCCGGCATCCGCAAACCTGATTTTTTAAAATTGTCAATAAATATTTCTTTATCAAGCCTGCCGTATTTCATGAAATCAAACTTGTCGAACACGATTAAAGTGCGGTCATCTTTCATGCTTTCGATTACAGTTTGTATGATGAGTGCGGTTTGACCGACATGGCTTCCCAATTCAATAATCTCGCCCGGAACTTTATAAAATATCACCTGGCTGAGCAAGTGGTACAGGTTGATGCTTTGCTCGGTGGAGATTAATTCTTTAGTAAGATAGGGTGTGGGAACCACTTCATAATGGAGCCGCAGGCGTTTCAAAATTTTATTGAAAAGCCGGAGAAGCTTTGAAAACTTTTTGCCTGTGGGAAAGAAATTATAGTCCATTCAATTTCTGCAATGATACTCACTACATTTTTATGCCATGCATTTTTAAGGGCAAAATTTTTCATCTTTTTTCAACAGGAACCGTACTGTTCCTTTTGCCACTAATTACACCAATTAACACGAATTTTTTAATTAGTGTAATTAGTGGCAAAAAAAACGCTCC
>DATEMK010000432.1:0-2163 GCA_035275625.1 Bacteroidia bacterium | reverse complement strand
TTCATTGGGCATGTTAATCCCAATATTGGAAAAAAAATTGTTTTAAATTTAGATGCAGATAGTATTGATGTATTAATTAAAAAAAGAGATTCAATTTTATTATCACAGCCATCTTCGCAATTTTTAATCATCTTAGGTTGTCCTGCAATTAAAATTACTCCTGAAATAAATAGCTTTATTCCTACCTCCCAATCAATCAAAAGCGGTGACAATACTCAAGCAATTTCAATAACCACAAAAAATGCAGATAGCGTAACATGGAAATTGTTTAGTGTAAAAGGAGGTACAATAAGGGGAATTAAACCAGATAATGGATTTGGTAAAATTATTCCCGCTTTTAATAATTTGACGATTGTTACAGGAAAAAATGTAGAGTTAACTTTTACAATAACTCCCTACCTAAAAAACAAAAGTGGGAAATCAGAAGAATACAATATCAGCATCATAGCACCTCCTCCGCCTGATTTTAAAGTTGGAGATGAATTTATAAGTATAGTCAAAGATTCTGCTTATACGTGTTATGGATCTCCTTATAGTCAATGTAAGTGGTCTAATGGAATTTGTGGAATCTGCAATAGGGCATATATATATTGTCAACAAAAATTTAGAAAAAAAGGCAATCCTGATAATGCCAGCATTACTCTTTATGGAGGCGATCTTCGCTGTAAGGATGGAAACTTTCATTCCCAACTTACTCGGGTAGTAGAGATTTCTCCCTGTGGACATGTAATTGGTACTGGCGAATAATAGATGAGAAAAAAAACTTTCATTTTAGTTCTATCATTGTTAATTTTTAATTCCGTTTTTGCCGGATATTATCACATCGGAGCATTAAATGCTAGCTTAGATATATCTTCACTCGCAAAACACGAAAAATTATCTGTCTTTATTATTAGTTTTACTGGTTGCCCTCCTTGTAAGCAATTGGAAATTGTTATGGATTCTATTTACCACAAAACTTCTTTATGGGATACAAATTATGTCGATATTTATGAAATTGATGTAAGGAAGGATGACAATGGAAATATTTATCGTGGTAGTGACTTTAAAAAAACAATTATACACTCAAATAAAACAATAAATATAAATTCTTTTCCAAACGTTTTTCTTTTTTCTTTTGGACGAGTATTTATTGAGAGGTTTGAACAAGGGTCAACCAATCTTATAGATGAAATAAAACAATTTATTGACGACCGCAATGATTGTATATCATCAATTAGAGAAAAAAATGAAGATATTGATGATTTAAATAAAAAACTTCAAAATGAAAAAACAGTTGGGAATGATTTAAGAAAAGAGATAGAAATGAAAAGGGGAATTATAGTCAATTTAAATAAGGATATTAATGATAAAAAAACTACTAATGATAGCTTAAGCAATATGCTTAAATCAAAAGAAGAAGATATTGTCAATAGAAATAAAGACATTGATAACAAAAAAATAACTATTGATAGCTTAAGTAATATACTTAAATCAAATGAAATAACTATTGTAAATTTTAATATAGAAGCAGGCAAGACAAAAATAACTAATGATAGCTTGAGTACAATTCTTAATAAAAATAAAAAGAAAGTTGAAGATTATGATAATTTAAGTATGGAACTTAAGACTAAAACTATAACAAGTGATAGCTTAAAAGCTGCACTTGATATACGAATAAAAAGACAGAAAGAAGCAGTGGAATTGTTGAGCAAATAACTGGTTCATTATCTGTTAAACAATTTATAAAAATGGAAAAATGTTTCATTATTCAGCCGTTCGATAATGGCACGTTTGATAAAAGATTTACAGACATATTTCAACCTGCGATATTAAAAGCAAATTTAGAACCTTATCGGATTGATAAAGATTTGAGCGTAAGAATTCCCATTGATGACATTGAAAAGGGAATTATGGAAGCGTCAATTTGTTTTGCAGAGATAACCTCCGACAATCCAAATGTGTGGTATGAATTAGGATTTGCATTAGCATGTAAAAAAGATGTTGTAATGGTTTGTTCAGATGAAAGGTCGGGCAAATTTCCTTTTGACATTCAACATAGACAGATTATAATTTACGCCACAAGTTCGAAAAGTGATTTTGAGGAGTTGGAAGATACTATTACAAAAAAAATAAAAGCATTTCAACAAAGTACAAAAACGGCTAAAACACTTAATTCTACTC
>DATEMK010000431.1:0-10191 GCA_035275625.1 Bacteroidia bacterium | reverse complement strand
TGCTTCCGTCATAATAAATGTTTGCAGCATTCTGAGGAGCGGCAGGACTTTGAGGAATTCCCAATGCCGATGCTGCATTCAATACATACAGGCCGTTTTGCATATCAATAGCAATTAAATTGCCGCTTGGCAGATAAGGATAAGCGCCCCAGCATCCGAGATAACTCCACATCGTATCGCTGATGGTCGTTTGCCAGTGTGTATCAAAGTACCCTGTTCTTAGAGGGTTTACAGGATCGCTGATGTCATACACCTGGATACCGTCCTGGTAATTGGCACACACCACATAATTATTGCCAATGACAAAAGGATTGTGCGGAGTATCACCAATGCTGCTTCTGAAAGTGGCTACAACATTAGGGTTTGCAATGTCTGAAACATCCAGGGATTTTATAGCCATCCCGTCAGGAACTTCATCCATAAAAATAAATGTATTGCCATCATCGGTCAGCGAACCCGAATGATTGTATCCCTGGTCGGGATATGAAGTAAGATTGGCAAGCGCGCTGAATGTATTGTTTGCGGTATTGAATTTATACAGAAACAAGCCGTCAAAACCGCAGGAAGCATACACCGTATCATTCCGTACAAACATATCATGAACCAGCCCGATGGTAGGATCATCCTGGTCCAGCTTTCGCAATAAAGACGGGGCAGCAGGATTTGCAAGACTGAAAACTGCCATCGAAGCACTAAATCCTACAACTCCTCCGCGGACATAACCGCCATAGAGTTTATTTCCGTCCACAAAAATGGTGTGACATTGTTCAATTATGCTGTTTCCGCTGTGCACCACATGAACAGAATCCGGAAGATAGGACATATCCGCAATCTGCAAGCCATTGGGAGGAGTATCATCGCTCACTATATAGCAATAATTCTGGTAAGTCTTGATTTCCCGCCACACGCAATTTACCTGGATTCCCGGAATGTAATCACGCACAACAGGTGTGGCCGGATTTGTGATTTCAATAAAATAAGTGCCGTTGCTTCCGCCCACAATTGCATATTCTTTATTGTCGGCAGGATTATACCAGCCCCAGCAGCCTGCATATTTGGAGTTCACCCAGTTGTTGGCAATATACGTAGTGTCATTAAAACGGCCAAGCAAAGAAATATTAAGCGCATCATACGTTTGCGCGTTTATTTTTTGAACGTTGCACAAACAAAAAATTAATTGAGCAAGTAAAATAATTTTTGTAGAAGTTTTTTTCATGAGATATTGGTTTTGTATGGATCGTTGAAATTTAATTCTGCAACTAAATTACAATAATTTTTTAATGTGTATTAAAATCAGCTGTCATTATTTTGTAATAAGCTCACTGATGAGCTGAGTCATTTTTTCTTCAGCAGCCGAAGCAACTTTCAAAACTTCTTCATGCGTGATAATTTCCGGGGTATCACTGCCTCCCATGTCTGTTATGATTGAAATAGCAAAACAGGGAAGGCTCATGTGCCTTGCCACAATCGCTTCGGGTACGGTGGACATTCCCACAGCATCAGCGCCTATGGTATGAATGTATTTATATTCAGCCCGCGTTTCATAAGTCGGGCCGGTAACGGCTGCATATACCCCTGTATGGCACCTGAAATTATTTTTAGCGGCAATTTCTTTTGCCTGTTTAATCATGGTCTTATCATACGGTTCGCTCATATCGGGAAAACGCGGACCCAGTTCATCCATATTTTTTCCGATCAACGGATTTACTCCCATTAAATTGATATGGTCATCAATGATCATCAGATCACCCACTTTAAAATTTGCATTCATGCCACCGCTGGCATTAGATAAAATAAGTTTCTTAATCCCTAACAATTTCATCACCCTTACAGGAAAAGTAACATCCTGCATGGAATATCCTTCATAGAAATGAAACCTTCCCTGCATGGCAACTATTTTTATTCCATTCAATGTTCCGAATATGAGTTTGCTGCCATGTCCCTGCACTGTTGAAACCGGGAAGTTTTTTATTTCTGAATAAGAAAGCGAATGCGCGACATTAATTTTATTTACCAGTCCGCCCAATCCGCTTCCGAGGATAATCCCTGCTTCGGGCTTGAAATTTGTTTTTTCGGAGATGAATTGTGCCGTCTCTTTAATTTTTTCCAACATAACTTAAAATTTTTTTATCAAATATTTTTTTATCCTCCCCGTCAAATTCAACTTTCACAGGAACATAATAAAAAGGCAGGCCGCGAACCAGTTCTTTCAGGTTTTCTTTCTTTAATCTTGTGAAATCTTTTTCAGTGGTAATAATAATTTTTTTCTCAGCGACAATATTATCAAATTTTTTCCTCACTGTCACCAGGTCCTTCTTTGTAAAATCATGGTGATCCTGAAATTTCAATAAATGCAATTGAGAAACCTTCTCTTTTAAAAATGCAATTAAGCTTTGTGGATTTGCAATTCCCGTTAACAGAAAAACTTCATACCCTTTTAATTGATGAATATTTATTTCATCATTTTCATTTTTAAACGGAATTAGCGCATCATAAACCAAATGAGAAAATAAAACCTGCTGTTCGTTCAAAGGAGAAATCTCTGAAATAATATTTTGTTTTACAGTTTCGGATAATAAAGGGCACTTGGTAACAACAATCAAGTCCGCCCTTTTATAACCGTTTTTATTTTCACGAAGATCTCCTGCGGGAAGCAAAAAATCTTTTGAAAACAATAAGGAATAATCTGTCAGCAAAATGCTTAACCCGGGTTTAACGGAACGATGCTGAAATCCATCATCCATAATAATTGCATCAACACCCGGAAATTCTGATAAAAGGTTTTCAATTGCATCCACCCTGTTTTCACCGACTGCAACAATTGCATCAGGAAATTTTAAAGCATATTGTGCCGGCTCATCACCTAAAATTTCACTCGTCATATTTGGTTTTGCAATAACAAATCCCGTAGTATTTCTGCCGTATCCCCTGCTCAAAGTTGCTAAAACAAAATTGTTTTTCAGAAGCTGAATTATATATTCCACGTGCGGAGTTTTACCGGTTCCGCCAGTGCTCAGATTTCCCACGCAAATTACAGGAACCTCAAATTGCCGGGAAGCAAGAATCCCTTTATCATAAAAAAAATTCCTTGCTCCTGTTACAATGCCATAGAGCCATGAAAAAGGAAGAAGTAATTTTCTGATGTGCATGAAAGGATGTACGATATGGGATGTACGATGTACGATTTACAATTACTTTTGAACTTTAAACCTTAAACTTCAAACCTTAAACTTCAAATTCCGCCAAATGTACATATTGCTTTTTTTATTAACATTGACGCAATAATCAAAGTACATTATGAGAATTGATGAAATCATAAAAGTTATTGAACAATTTGCTCCGACTGCTTACCAGGAAAGCTACGACAATGCAGGATTAATAACAGGTGATGCAAATACAGAGGTGACAGGGATCCTGATTTGTCTTGACAGCACCGAAGAAATTATTGAGGAAGCCATTCGCAAAAACTGCAACCTTGTTTTAGCGCATCACCCGATTATTTTTTCGGGGTTAAAAAAAATCAGCAGCACAAATTATGTGGGAAGAACAATTATAAAAGCCATTCAAAATAACATTGCCATTTATGCTGCTCACACCAATCTTGATAATGTTCAGCACGGTGTAAATAAAATGATTTGCGAAAAGCTGGGTTTGAAAAACTGCCGGATACTTTCACCAAAAAAATATTTATTAAAGAAGCTGGTGACCTATTGCCCGGAGGACCATATCGAAAAAGTCAGGGCAGCCATTTTTTCGGCAGGTGCAGGAAAGATTGGAAATTATGATGAATGCAGCTTTAATATTGACGGAACAGGAACATTCCGCGCTGGTGAAGGGGCTGAACCTTTTGTCGGGAAAGTGGGTGAGCGCCATTCAGAAAAGGAGATAAGAATCGAAACAATTTTTGAAGGAGTTCATCAGAACCAAATCATACGCGCATTGCTTGATTCTCATCCTTATGAAGAAGTTGCTTATGATATCTATCCATTGGATAATGGCTATCAGAATATCGGTTCAGGAATGATCGGTGATCTTGAAATTGAAATGGATGAAAAAGATTTTCTTTCATTCGTGAAAAGTAAAATGGAAACAGATTGTATCCGTCATACAAAATTAACGGGGAAAAAAGTCCTTAAGGCTGCCGTTTGCGGAGGTGCCGGAAGTTTTCTTCTCAACGATGCAATAAGGCAGGATGCCCAGTTCTTTATTTCAGCCGATTTCAAGTACCACCAGTTCTTTGATGCCGACAAAAAAATTGTCATTGCTGACATCGGACACTATGAAAGTGAACAGTTTACCAAAAATATCTTTTATGACCTGCTTAACGAAAAATTTCCTAAATTTGCACTCCATTTTGCGGAAACGGTCACAAATCCAGTTTCTTATTTTTAAATGAATCAAAAAAAATCACAAAAGAATATACTAAAATATGTCCCCGGTAAAAGCTCCATCTAAAAGAACTTTAAAGAAAATTGCTGAAAAAGCAGCAGCAGTGCCTGTTCACAAAACGTCTGACTACACTGAAATTCCAAAGCTGAATTTTGAAATTAAAATGTTTGCTCCCGAAAAAGGCGAAGCGAGCATTGAGCAAAAGTTGCTTGCACTGTACCAGTTGCAGCAAATTGATTCACAAGTTGACAAAATTCGTGTCATCAGGGGCGAGTTGCCGATGGAGGTAGCAGATCTTGAAGACGAGGTGCTTGGCCTGCAGACACGGATTAATAATTATATTGAAGAGGCAAGACAATTAACAGAACAGATTGCTGCTAAAAAGCAGGCCATTAAAGACAGTAATTCTTTATTAAAAAAATATGCAACGCAGCAAAATAATGTAAAGAATAACCGTGAGTTTGAATCGCTTAATAAGGAGATAGAATTTCAGCAATTGGAAATTCAGCTGTCTGAGAAAAGAATAAAAGAATACACCGCTGAATACAATGCAAAGATTGCCATCATTGATGCATCCAAGCAATCCCTTGAAGAGCGTGTAAATGATCTGAAAAATAAAAAAGGCGAATTGGATAATATCATTGCTGAAACCGAAAAGGAAGAAGCCCATCTGATGAAAAACTCCGGGAAAGCCGCTTCCATTATTGAAGAACGATTGCTCACCGCATATAAAAAAGTAAGAGCCAACGCCATCAACGGACTTGCTGTGGTTACCATTGAGCGTGATGCATGCGGAGGCTGTTTTAACAAAATTCCGCCACAGCGCCAGTTAGACATCCGCCAGCGTAAAAAGGTGATTGTGTGCGAACATTGCGGACGCATTCTTGTGGATAGTCATTTGCTGGATTTATTAAAATAAAATAGTTTAAAAATTTTAAAAAGGATTTCTGAAAAGAAGTCCTTTTTTTTTGACCTTTGAATAATTGGTAATTAGGTAATTAGTTTATTGGGTAATTGGTTGGGTTGATGACTTACTTCTGAAATTTATACTGCTGATGATCCGAATTTTTATATTGGTTATCTTATATTTATTTTTTCCCGTCCCTGCAAAATCTGAATTTGTTTTTACACCCAATTGTGTGCAGGCATACAATGAAGTAATCCTTCTGAATTTTTCCGCTGCACATCAAATCCTTGCCGCAGAGCGAAAATCGAATCCTAAAAACTTAATTCCGGAATACATTGAAAGTTACATGGATTTTCTCACCGCTTTTATTTCCGAAGAACAAAAAGATTTTGATCATTTAAAAAATAAACGTTACAAGCGCCTGGAAATCCTGGATAATGACGATAAGAACTCCCCTTATTTCCTGCTCACCCAGGCTGAAATTAACCTGCAGACAGCCATCCTGAAAATTAAATTCCAGGAATATCTTACGGCTGCTTATGAATTTCGCAAAGGATACAAGCTGCTGGAAGAAAATGAAAAAAAATTTCCGGGCTTTATTCCAAATAAAAAATGTCTTGGATTGTTTCATGCACTCATCGGATCAGTCCCTTCCAATTACAAATGGCTTACAGAAATTTTAGGGTTTCGCGGAACCATTCCACAGGGCATTAATGAACTCAGGGATTTACTTTCTTTTTCTGAAAAAAATCCTTCTTACAATTACATGCACGATGAAGCTATGATTTTGCTGATGTTTTTTGAATTTCACCTTTTGAAAAACGGAAAATCAGCAATGGAGCTGGCAGAAAAAATTACCGGTGCAAACGCTGATGACGGACACCAGGAACCCGGACCGCTGAAGCTGTTTGCTGTTAACAGCATTTATCTTTATAATGGTAACAATGAAAAAACAATTTCACTGCTTTCAAATCGCGATACCGTCACCAGGCAATTTCCTTTATACTATCTTGACTTTATGCTTGGAGCGGCTAAACTGAACAACATGGATTTTACATCAGAAAATAATTTTAATTTTTATCTTGCGAAGTTTAAAGGGCGAAGTTTTATAAAAACCGCGCACCTGAAACTTGCGTGGATTCACCTTTTGCAGGGAGATACTGCCGGCTACTTTCAAAAACTAAAGCTGGTGAAAACAAACGGAAATGAATTTACGGACGAAGACAAGCAGGCTTTGAAACAAGCTGAATCTAAAGAAATTCCGAATATCTATTTGCTCCGCGCACGTTTATTGTTTGATGGCGGATATTATGACCGCGCGATTGCAGAAATTGCGGGTAAGAACATTAGTTATTTTCCAAATTACAAAGATCAGCTCGAAGTGATTTATCGCCTTGCGCGTATTTATGACAGGCAGGGAAAAACAGAAAAAGCCATTGACAATTACGAGCGCACCATTAAATTGGGTGAAACAAAATCCTTTTACTTTGCAGCAAATTCTGCATTGTATTTAGGATTGCTTTACGAAAATGTTCCTGACACTGTCAACGCTGTAAAAAGCTACCGCAAATGCCTTTCCCTCCGCAACCACGAATATCAGAACAGCATTGATCAGAAAGCGGAAGCAGGACTGAACCGGTTGGGAGTTAAAGAATGAAGTCAGATGGCAGAAGTCGGAAGTCAGAAAGAAAAATTATAAATCGTAAATTGTAAATTGTAAATCATACATCAAAATGGATTTCCTGCCTCCTGAAATTGAAAATTATGTTGAAACATACACGCAGTCTGAATCAGAAGTCTTAAAACAACTTAACAGGGATACCAATGCAAATGTTCTTACACCGCGGATGCTTTCAGGTCACTTGCAGGGACAAGTTCTGACGATGTTCAGTAAAATGATACGCCCCAAAATAATTCTTGAAATAGGAACTTACACCGGCTACTCTGCCATCTGCCTTGCACAGGGCCTCGAACCCGCAGGCGTGCTCCACACTATTGACATCAACGAAGAACTGGAAGAAATGATAAAAAAATATTTTCATAAAGCCGGTTTAGAAAACACGATTCAGCTTCATATAGGTAATGCTGTTAGTATTATTCCAACTATTGCAGGACTGTATGACATTGTTTTCATTGATGCCGATAAAGAAAATTACTCCAACTATTACGACCTTGTTTTTGACAAAGTGCGCAAAGGAGGCTATATCATTGCCGACAATGTACTCTGGAGCGGAAACGTTCTCAAACCTGAAAATGAAATGGACGAAGAAACAAGAGCATTGGTTAATTATTCTAAAAAAGTTCATGCAGATGAACGCGTGGAAAATGTTTTGCTTCCTGTCAGGGATGGGTTGATGGTTGCGAGAAAGAAATGAACGAATTAAAACTTTTTTCCTTTTAAATTATTTTTTTCAGCAATACTATCTGCCCGAGATGATATGCATCGTGCTGAAGAATTCCCTGCAAATGTTCATAGTAAGAATTATTATTTGCAATGTAAATTTTTTCAAACCAGGAATCATCTGGCAATGACAAAAAAGATAACATATTATGCTGCGAACGCTCCAGTTTTTTTAATGTTACCTGCCATGCTTCTTCAGAAGTATCCTTAACCTCTTCAAAAAAATTATTTTGAGGAGAAGGAAGGATTTCTCCTTTTATACGCTTTAAATTTGTTTCGCGCCAAGCAATCATGTGATTTACGATTTGCCAGATCGTATTGAAATTTTCGATTTTTTTGGCAGCCTTTGATGCAGGAATATCTTTTAAAGTATCCATGATAGTCACATCCAGCCAGGGAGAGCCGTCAAAATGATCGCTGAAAAGTTTTCTCAGCCGTTGTAATTCAGTCATAGCGTGTTGACTTAGTTAAAGATTAATATTTTTTATGCAGGATTAAAATTCATTATTTCAAATTTACAGAACTATTTATTAAGACCCGCCTGTTACTTTATAACGGTATCCGGCTGCAGGAGTATTTTTTTTACAAGGACAATCTGCCCCAAATGGTAGTGTGTGTGTTCAATAATTCCGTGAATATTCCTGTAGTAGTTTCCGTATTTTTTATCCGAAAAGTCTTCCCAAAGCTTACTCTCAGGCAACTGCTCAACGAGGCTGGCAAAGGTTTCGGCATCCGCCCAGGTCTTATCCAACAATTTCTTCCAATCTTCCTCAGAGCGGATGGGTGGATGGGTAAAACTATATTTATCCTTTGCATTGAGCGGCTCTCCGTGTAATACCTCCAGGATTGCACTTACAAAATAATTCGCGTGGAAAACCAGGGTCGCAATCGTGTTAAAAGAATAAACCTGTGTTGTAGCCTGTTGCCAGGTTACGTCTGCGAGGTTATCTTTAAGGTTGGAGCAAGTCCAGTTTCCTCCAAAATGGATTTCCCTGATGTGCTTTGCTATTTGCTTTGTTAAACTCATATTCTTAGTTTTTTTCCAAGGAAGAAAATTGCTTTTTAAAAAAGAATATTATCAGGCGTGTTTCTGCTCAATAGTTCCGTCTATATACGGAAAGTGATTGCTTTTTATTTTATCATTACTTTTTTGATATAAGCCTTTTCTCCTGCCTCCATGCTCAAAAAATAAATGCCTGTCAAAAAAGCGCTGACATCAATCTGAACATTAAACATTCTATTGCCGGGTTCAAATTCTTCTTTAAAAACAATTCTTCCTGTTGGATCAGAAATCTTAACCTGGCTTATTTTCTGAGCACTGTGAACTGTCAGCTGAGAACTCACCGGGTTGGGATATAGTGTAAAGCCATTTTCTGCTGAAATTTCATCCATGCCTGTTAAAACCGAACCGGGCAAAGGGTTCACAGGAATTTGTATTTCATTATTTGATATTGCCAGTACATCGCTGAATGAAAGTGTAAGCAATCCTGAAGCGTTATTATCAACGATAAAATGCAGGGTAGCAATCATTCCGTATCCTGAAACATTCTGATGATTGATCCGGCACATACCCATATCAAGGTTTCCCGTTGCAGAAAAATCTTTTTCAAGATGAATATAGTTTGCAGGAGTTGCCATCCATGAACCTGTATAGTCAACGTACATGCTTCCTGCCTGCACTAATGCGGAGCTGTAATTAATAGTAAATGCAATTCCGTAAGCATTGTTTGCAGGGTTTGGCTGTGTTCCGAAATTAATGGGTATGCTTACACTGCTTCCGGGAACAAGGCTTCCTGCGGGCATGTCAAAATATAAATCTATCCCCGCTGATGTTGTGTTATTAGAAGAACTAAGGCGGAAAGGGTGTGTCAGTCCATAATTTTGAGAAACTGCAAGCGTGTCTAAAGCCTCTACTATACCATTGCCATCACAATCGGCATGTTTAGCATTTACCCCCGAAAGAAACTGAGAAAGCCAGTTGAGATTAGGTTGTGCAACCCATGTCAGACTGGCTCCCGGGCGCACATATCCTGTGTCGTTGTAGGCAACACCGATGTTGAGGATATCGAGGTTATCACAAACCAGGTCATAGTTGGCATCACCGGGCCATACATTGCTGATTGCAGGAACGCAGCTAGTGAAACTCCATCCGGTGTTGTTACCTAAATCGGTACTATAATCTCCTGCATAGAATGATGCTCCCCCGGTTGCATTTATATCCTGCATGATAAAATAATTCAGGCAAATAGTTCCGGTGCTTTTGCTTATAGTTGCCTGTGTGCCAGGAGAAGAGGAATGCATTAAAACAGGAAAACCGGGAAGAGCGTTTTCCAATAATTCATTATTAATTGTTTGCGTTGAACCGCTGCCAAGGGTTATTAAATTCCCCGGATTATTAAAGAAGAGGGTATCGAAAGAATTATTTCCGCTTATTGTGGCATTGCCAAAAAAAATAACTTTATCAAAGAAAGCATTGGAGTTTATTTCACCGATG
>DATEMK010000430.1:0-2645 GCA_035275625.1 Bacteroidia bacterium | reverse complement strand
TAATTTACATTCCGGAGCACCTTGCAAATGTTCATGCTTCATTTGCATTTAAAAAATTCGCATTAACGTATTCACATATATACGTTGGTTTACGGTACACCACAAGCGACAACATTCTTTCGCTTCCATATTATCATTTCGCCAATCTCCGCATAGAGAAAAATTTTAGTCTCCAAAAAAACTCTTTCGGAATTTTTTTTAAGATCAATAATCTCTTTGATGAAAATTACCAGGTGATTGCCTACAGGGCAATGCCCGGACGAAATTATTTCGCAGGAATCAATATTAATTTAAACTTTATAAAAACAATTAATCATGAAAACAATTAAACTTTCAGCAGCCATGCTGCTATTGGCAATGGCTTATGTTATTACAGGTTGCAAAAAGGACAAAGAGCAAATTGCTCCGCCTCCGCACGATTTTTCCTCGGGCTTAAACGATATAATATTTATTATTAACGAAGGTAATTTTGGAAGCGGAGATGGTTCCGTCACCTTCTTTCGTAAGTCAACACATGAGGTGGTCCAGGATATTTTTAAGTTAATCAATAGCCGTCCGCTTGGCGATGTGGTTCAATCCATGACTTTATCAGGGGACAATGGATACATCGTTGTCAATAATTCACACACGGTTGAAGTTGTAAACAAAAATAATTTTTTAAGCCTTGGAACAATAAATGGTTTTGCCGGTCCGCGGTTTCTGCTTCCGATCAGCAGTTCAAAAGCTTATGTGAGTGATTGGTTTGATAATAATATAAAAGTGGTTGACCTTAATTCTTTAGCCATAACCGGCAATATCCCCACAGGAAATGGTCCTGAACAAATGGCTTTAATTAACAACAAAGTCTTTGTTGTAAATATAGGCGGGTATGGCATTGACAGCACCGTGACCGTGATTGATGCAAACATGAACACAGTTATCACGACCATTCAAACCTCCTTAAATCCGAACAGTGTTGTCATTGATGCCAATGGAAAAATCTGGGTGTTATGCAATGGCTGGTACGGAGGTGATTTTCAAGGCGGCACTTCAGATGATGTTGCAGGCGCACTGATTGAAATTAATCCGGAAACATATTCAATTGAAAAAACATTGATGATGGGACAATTTGATCATCCGTTCAGGCTGACGATTAATAAAGATAAAAACGTGCTTTACTACCTCATGGGTGTTTCAGGTTTTGACGGCAGCATTTATAAATTTCATATTAACAGTTCTGCGCTTCCGTCAACTCCATTGGTAGTTAAAAACTTTTACGGACTCGGAATTGACCCGGCTAACCAGGATTTATATGGCGCCTATTCACCAGTGTTTGGTCAGTCAGGTTACATGTTCCGGTACGCAAACAACGGAACATTCAAAGATTCAACCAAAGTGGGAATCGGACCTAACGGGTTTGTATTTAATTATTAAGAAACTGTATCTTCTTAAGGTGAAGTCAAAATAATTTCAGAGGTAGAAATCGTATTGCTCTTATGCAAAGCGCGGTCATAAATATATGCGTCAAAACGCAGCGTGTCATTATTGAAACCAAAACCGAGAAAATCAATATGCATAATGATATCTCCTGAAAGAGACCTGTCCTTACCTTCATGATTTATATATGGAATTCTTTGCCCGGGAATGAAAAGCGGGATTTCTTCAAAGTTTCCGTTATTCTTTTTGAAATATTGTATGTAAAAATCGTAGTAATATACGCTTCCGGGTTCGAAAGGCGGTATCGTATCACCTTCTGCAAGCCCGATATCTCCGTCACCATCAACAAATGAAATGGTTAAATCGGCTGATTCATCAAGTCCCTGTTCATTGGTGTTTTTTACCAATTCTTTAAAAGTAATTTCCGGTTCCGATGGATATTTTTTCGGCTCTTTGCACGAAGCGAATGCTACCAGCAAAATAAGGATAAGAATTCTCGTTTTCATTTTTAATTTCAATGCTAAAATTACAAAATTATTGTGTTAAAACAAACAATGGCATCAATAATTTTTACTTTTGAATGACGTAAAGATAATCAAAATGGCGCTGATAAAATCAATAAAAGGGAAAACTCCTGTCTTTGGAAAAAATTGTTTTCTTGCTGAAAATGCCACTGTGGTTGGCGAAGTCATCATGGGTGATAATTGCAGTATCTGGTTCAATGCCGTTGTGCGGGGTGATGTGAATTCCATTATTATGGGAAATAAAGTGAACGTCCAGGATGGAGCCATTATTCATTGTACCTATCAAAAAGCAAAAACGGTGATCGGAAATAATGTTTCCATCGGGCATAATGCAATTGTGCATGGATGCACGCTTCATGATAATGTGCTGATAGGGATGGGAGCGATTGTGATGGATCATGCAATTGTGGAAGAAAACTCACTCATTGCAGCAGGAGCTGTGGTTCTTGAAAACACAAGAGTGGAAGCCGGAAGTATTTATGCCGGAGTTCCCGCAGTAAAAATAAAATCCATGAGCCCCGAACATTTTAAAGACATCAATGAACGCATTGCAAACAATTATGTGATGTATGCGGAGTGGTTTAAGGGTTGAAATTTCAAATTTCAATTTCCAATTTTCAACTCTGACTTCTGACTTCTGATTTCTGACTTCTTTTAAAACCCTTTGATTCTCTATCTTCGCAAAGTAATTTTCGAAAAATAAAT
>DATEMK010000429.1:0-10980 GCA_035275625.1 Bacteroidia bacterium | reverse complement strand
GGGATTAAACCTTAATCTCTTAAGCCGGTTTATCAGCCGTCTTTCTTTCCGGTCTTTCAGGTTTTGGCAAAAGCGCTTTACGCGAAAGCTTCAGCTTCCCTGTTTTTGAATCCACTTCAATCAGCTTCACTTTAATTATTTCACCTTCTTTAAAAACGTTATCCATAGTTGCTAATCGTTCATGCGAAATTTCAGAAATGTGAAGTAACCCGTCTTTGCCCGGAAGTATTTCAACAAAAGCACCGAAAGCCATAATGTTTTTAACTTTCCCTTCATACACTTCGCCCACTTCGGGAACCGTTACAATGCCTCTGATCTTCGCAATTGCTTTATCAATAGATGCTTTATCAGCTGATGCAATTTCAACCAACCCTTCATTGCCCACTTCTTCAATAGTAATAACGGTATTGGTTTCGCGCTGCATTTCCTGGATAATTTTTCCACCCGGTCCGATGATGGCCCCGATAAATTCTTTCGGAACACGCATCTTTTCAATTCGCGGTGCATGAGGTTTATAATCCGCTGCCGGCTGCGAAATGGTTTTATCCATCTCGTCAAGAATATGCAAACGGCCTTTCTTCGCCTGGTCTAATGCCTGCAGCATCACTTCATAAGGAAGGCCTTCCACTTTCAAATCCATCTGGCAGGCACAAATTCCTTTTCGTGTTCCGGTAACTTTAAAATCCATATCGCCAAGATGGTCTTCATCGCCAAGTATATCAGAAAGCACAGCAAATTTTCCTTTTCCGTCCGAAATTAATCCCATCGCAATGCCTGAAACAGCGCTGCGTATTTTAACTCCTCCATCCATCAGCGCAAGAGAACCTGCACATACAGTTGCCATCGAAGAAGAACCGTTCGATTCAAGAATATCAGAAACCACGCGAATGGTATAAGGACAATCGGTTTCGCCCGGCATTACTTTTTTCAATGAACGCATGGCAAGATTTCCATGACCTACTTCGCGCCTGCCTAAACCACGGTTAGGTTTTACTTCACCTGTAGAAAAAGCGGGGAAGTTATAATGCAGCATAAATTTATTATAACCTTCAAACATGGCTCCGTCAATCAACTGCTCGTCTAACTTGGTTCCGAGAGTTATCGTTGTCAATGATTGTGTCTCGCCTCTTGTAAAAATGGCAGAACCGTGAGTGGAAGGCAGGTAACCGATTTCTGACCATATCGGGCGGATGTCGGTGGTTTTTCTTCCATCAAGGCGGACGCTGTCATGCAGGATCATGTTTCGAACCGCATCATACACTACATCATGAAAATATTTTTTAACTAAACCCTCTTTATTTTCTCTTTCTTCTTCAGGGATGGTTTCGAGATATTCTTTTTGAATCGCATCTAAAGCTTCTTTACGTTCCGCTTTGTTGGGGTTACAAAGTTTGGCCACAGCATAAACTTTATCGTAAGTAGCTTTGTGAATGGCTTCTTTTAATTCAGCTTCATTTATTTCATGACTGTATTCGCGGAAAGCTTTTTTTCCGCCTGCTGCTTCAGCTAAATCCAATTGGAATTTGCATAACTTTTTTATTGCTTCATGTGCAAATTTTATTGCTTCAAGCATTTCTGCTTCTGATACCTCGCTCATCTCGCCTTCCACCATCATAATATTATGTTCGCTTCCTGCAACGATCAGGTCAATATCAGCAGTTGCAGTTTCGGAGATGGAAGGATTGATTTTAAATTTTCCTTCTATACGGCCTACGCGCACTTCTGCAATGGGACCGTTAAACGGGATGTCGGTAAGCGTGAGTGCAGCAGAGGCAGCAAGACCGGCAAGGCAGTCTGGTGCAAAATTTTTATCAGCTGAAATAAGTGTAATCATCACCTGCGTGTCAGCATGATAATCATCCGGAAACAGCGGACGCAAAGCGCGGTCAACCAACCGGCTTATTAAAATTTCATATTCTGAAAGCCGGGCTTCTCTTTTGAAAAATCCCCCAGGAAATCTTCCTACCGAGGCATATTTTTCCTGATAATCAACGGAGAGCGGTAAAAAATCGGTTCCTTCTTTTGCATCTTTGTTGGAGACTACTGTGGCAAGCAGCATGCAGTCGCCCATGCGGACTACAACAGCGCCATTAGCCTGGCGGGCAAGCTTTCCGGTTTCGATAGTTATTTCGCGTCCGTCTTCAAATTGAAAAGTTTTTGTAATTGGTTTTTGTGACATTTAGATTGGATATTGTCCGCCTGAGGCGGATGATTATTGATAAATGGAATTATTTTTTAAAAGAAAAAAAGGCAATCTTAAATTGCCTTTTTAAAATTATTTGCGGTGTTTTTACTTTCGTATGCCAAGGTCGTTGATGATTTTCCTGTAGCGTTCGATGTCGTTCTTTTGAAGAAAATCGAGCAGGCTTCTTCTTTTTCCTACCAGCCGGATTAGTGAACGTTCTGTTGAGTAATCTTTCGGCTGTATTTTCATGTGATCAGAAAGTTCATTGATTCTTTCTGTGAACATGGCTATTTGCCCTTCTGCCGAACCGGTGTTTGTCTCTGTTCCACCGAATTTTTTAAAAATTTCTTTTTTCTTTTCTGTTGTAAGAGTCATTTGGATTTTTGAATGTTTTTTATAAAGGATTGCAAAGATAATCAGTTTTAGGGAAATAACAAGGGGAAATAAAAAGAGGAAATTGGATGCCGGAAGCCGGAGGAAATTGCTAAATTGTTAAATTGTTAAATTGTTGTGTATTCGTACTTGTAACTTGAAAAAATTATCTAAGTTTGATGTTGTAAAAAAAACAAATCTCATGAAAAAGATTCTACTCGTTGCAGCCATCATCACAATGGCTCAGATCGCAAACAGTCAAAACCGCTGGAGCATAGGAGTGATGCTCGGAGCCGGAGTTAATGTTTCAGAATTAAGCGGGGGTTCGGAAAATGCCAATGCATTGTTCAGCAATGCTCCTCACAAGACGGGGGGGCTTGGAGTTTATGCCCGTTACAAACTTTGTGACCGGATGAGCCTTCAAAGCGGTTATGATTTCAGCGAAATCGGGTTCACTTATCTTTTTGCAAAAAATTATTCGTTGAAGAAAGGTGAAAAGGATCATTTTGATGAACTAAAAACAAGCACCTGCATCAGCCGGATGCCTGTGATGATGATTTACAGCTCAAAATTAAATTGCCGCAATTTAAGATTCATTGCCGGATCAGGGTTTGCGTTGAATGTGGTTGATAAGAATTGGAGAAGTGAATACAGAACTTCTCCATTAGAATGCCCGACAGGAATGAGCGAAGAGCAAATAAGAAGTTATATTTCTAATCCAAAATCTTACGAGGCTCATGCCACCACCGGGGGCAATGCCAGCTTTACATGGATATTCGGAACTGAAAAAGTTTTTAAAAAAGGTGGCATGCTCAGCATAACACTCCAGGGTAACTTCGGGTTTTCTCCTCTTGCTACATCCTCCATTCAATACAATGCAGACGGGACATCTTATCGGCACACATTTACCAACAAAGGATCATATTGCTCTTTGGGATTCACTTATTTTTTTATGCCCGTTGGAAGCAGGAAGCTTTTAAAGATCCAGGAAGCAGGAATAAAACTGTAAGCAATAATCAATAACTGAATTCCTTTTCCTTTCTTCAGGTTTTCACACTTGCTTTAACAGATATTTTCAGCGGGTTTTTGCTGTTTTCCAGTTGTACTTTGCATTTTTCTTCCAGCATTTGCCAGAGTGTTTCGTAAGGGATTATTTCTGTTTCTTCGAGTGATTGCCCCGATTGGGTTACATTCATTTTTTTGAGGCAGGCGGCTGCCTGTTCTTTTATTCCTTCCATTGAATAATTGTTTTTAAAAAACAACCTGAGCATTTCACCAAAATAATAATGACGCGGATGGCTGCTTTTTTTAATATTCCGTCTCAAATATTCTCTGAACGAAAATTCAATATTGATCAGCTTGTCTGTGTCATTAATGTTTATCAACAGGATCACCTGGGCGAGAAGAATGCTGAAATTATATCCCGGTTTATCGCGGTTTGAAAGGGGCACCTGGTTAAGAAATTTAAAAAGATTGAATTGTTTTTTCGGCAATTCATCAGGCAATGCAAAATTGAGATAAGCTTCGTGAATTCGCCACCGTTCTTTTTGAATGTCAGGCAGCCTTTTAAATTGTGAGCAGGAAGTGACCGCACTAAATATTTCTAAAGCATCGCGGATGTTGCCTGTTCGCATAGCAAGCAGGAAATAATATTCCTGGAATTGCAGCCACGGAGTTTTGAAAGGAGTAAAATCATTCAGGCAGCGTTGTGCACATAATTTTCCCTTTTCAAATTGTTTGAGCCTCATACAGCTTTCCATTTCATAAAGGGCAAATTCTCCTGCGCGTGATGGTTGTGACAGATGAATGTTTGCTTCAAGATATGCAGTAAACTTATGACATACCCTGATCACTTCCTCAAAATTGCCACGGCTGTGATAGTAGCGCATGGCACACCGATGATAATATAAGGCGATACTGTACGAATTATATTTTTTATAAATCCCGGTTGCCTTTTCAAAATTTTTGCTGATGAGTTGTCGGGTATTACTGTCATAGTCTGCAGACAGCACCACTTTTGCTATGATCCTGTTATAAAGACTTTCAAGCTCCATCTCTTTCAGCATAAGGCACTGCTGGTGTGCATAAACATTTTCGTAATAAGAAAGGTTTTTATCGTTTCCGCTGTAAGCTTCATGGTAGCATAACAGGCGGCAGGCATTAACAGCCATTGCAGGATGCTGAAAATTTAAAGCAGTATTCAGAGCCTGTTTAAGCAGCGAAACCGCAAGCTGCCTCTTGTCTTTCTGGATAAGCAGTTGCGCAACAAGAATATTGCGTTGTGCCTGGTAAAGACTTCGGCTGTAAGGTGTTTTCATCAGGCGATTAGTGTCACCCAAAAAAGCCATATCCAGAAGCCTGTCTTTAAAACGGGCTTTTAACATCCTGTATTTGCCCGTAAGGGGAATGTTTCCATAAAGCAGTTTCATTGCCTGCTCATCGGTGGTGATCTGTTCAGTTAATATTCCGTTAAATAATTTTACCGGCATCTTGTCGCCCTGTTTGCCAAGAACTGTTTTCAAATGGTCAGGATGCACTTTAATTACTGATGTGACAAAATTCACAATTTCCGTCAGCTCTTTCATGGGAGTTTGATTTATTTTTCACAGTGTAAAAGGCAAATGTAAATAAAATAATCGGTTCATCGGTTAGTAATTAAAAGTGTGACACAGACCTGTATTTTGTTTTGTTTCCCTTAGGAGCGAACGCTCACCTTTGTAAATATTTTAAAACCAAAACAAATAAAATGCACCTGTTAATCGCAATCCTTATGTGCCTGCATCTATATGCAACTACTGAAAATTTTAATGACCCTGCATTCGTACAAGAAAACCAGCAAGTAATTGACCGCGCACGGACCATTATGGACAACCACTGGTACGAGGAAGTGGATGGAGGAGTGGTGATTGATGAGGGAGTGACACCTTGAAAATTTCTTCTTTGCAAAGCTCGGGGTGAAGACGAAGTAAAAATAACAAATGAATGAGTGATCAGGAAATTAAATATCAGAAAATGAAAGCAGGAAATAAAGAATGGCTGCTGAACGGATTAACACTACTGCTGCTGTTTTTGCTTGTTTTTGTATTCCTTTATATTATATCTCCTGTTATCGAAAAAATATTTTATGATTGAATGATGGAGGGTGGCATCAGTTGTTTGTTGGGGGGAACCGCTAACAGTCACCTTCCCATCATTCATTCATATTTGTAAGCTTCAAATCCGATGAAAGTATTCACTCAAAAGAACATTCATCTGCTGAATTCCCCGCATTTGATAATTGATGCAAAAACCCTGGTGATTGTGGATGCTAACCAGGCAGCTGTTGCCGCTTACGGTTACACCAAAGAAGAATTTCTTAAAATGGATTTATTCCGGCTCATCCCTAAATCGCAGTTGTCTGAACTGAAAAAAAATACGGATGTTGAAAAAAATCAAATCATCAATTTTAATCTTCCGGCTCATAAAAAAAAGAATGGTGAGCTGATGCTGGTGCAAATAAATGCTGAACCGGTTTCTTTCAATGAGATGGATTGCTGGGATTTGGAAGTAAGCAGATGACAAAAAAGAAAATTTAAGCTGAAATTTACAGTGATGAATTATTTTAAGACAAACAGGAGCCATATTATTTATTGAGATTTCCGAACGGCAATTCTTTTTCACAATATTCAAAACAAATTTTCATTTCATAATTTGTCCTTCTTTTCTTAATCAGTAATGGGTGTTTTTCTTGATTTATAACCTTTTTTGAAACCGTCCGTATATCCCGGTATTCTAAAAACATAAATCATGAAAAAAAATCTCATTTATTTATTGATCCTTCTTGCAGCTTTGGCATTTTCATCTATTGCTGAAGCGCAAATTGACAATCTCACCAACCTGAGTCCTGAATGGATAAGGAGTGGTGCCAGGAATGCGGCAACGGACGGAACTGATATCCTCGCTTACAATCCGGGAGGTGTTACCCGCCTTAAAAGCGGTTTTCATATTAACATCGGCAACCAGTCGTTCATGCGCAAACCATCTCATGAATTTGACCTGGGTTATGGTAAAACAAAGTATGAGCAGGACGGCAACGATCTTTTTGTTCCCAATCTTTACCTGAGCTACAACAAAAATAACTGGGCGCTCTTTGGCGGATTTTATATTGCCGGAGGCGGGGCAAGCGCTAATTATCCGACAGGTTCCATTTCAACCGACATGGTTTCATTCGGTTCACTGGCAGCAACCGGGGGTGCATACCAGAGTTATACAAATGCCTACCTGAAAGCATCCTCTTATTATATGGCAGGTGCAATTGGTGGTGCATATAAAGTGAGCGAAATGCTTTCTTTCGGATTATCCGTGAGAAACATTATGGCAAAGAATACAACAGAAGCAGGCACCACGCTCATAGATATGACCGGTCAGATGCCGGATTATTCCATGTCATTAAATAATGAAGACAAAGCCTCCGGAATGGGAATTGTTGCCGGGGTTAACATCATGCCTTCTCAGTCATTGAATCTTGCATTCCGTTATGAATCAAGAGTAAAATTGGATTTTAAAACCAAACAAATCAAAACAGATGATTTCGGTCTGACCGTTGACGGAGACGAAAACCGCAGAGACCTTCCTGCAGTTGCCGGATTTGGAATTGCTTATTCTGTGAATGATAAATTTAAGATCCTTTCTGATTTCAATTATTATTTTCAAAAACAGGCTGACTGGGGAACCACTTTCATAGGCGAAGAAGTTGAATTATCAGCGCTTGCCGGTGATGCTTATACATATTCATTGTCTTTCGAATATAAAATACTTCCTAAAATTACTTTTAGCTTAGGCGGAGTTTACACCAGGGATCATTACAAAGATCGCGAAGGATACTACACACACTTAGGCGCATTTGAAGTGGTGCAGGAAAATAATTTTTCCGTCAACACAGGTTTTGCTTTGGCGCTGACTGAAAAAATAAAAGTAAACCTCGGATATCTCAGGGCGATTTATGCAAAAGATAAAACAGTAACCGCTATTGCAATTCCGACTGATGTAAAAATCAATAACAATATTTCAGCATTCGGAATCGGAGTGGATCTGACATTCTGATATTAATTCCCCCTTTTCTTCTTTTCTTTTCCTTCACGGAAGAATAGTTTTTGAATTTCTATCTTTGGCGACCGGAAAAACGTTTAAAGTTTATCCCGATAGTTATCGGGATAAACCTTAAGCCTTAAACCTCAAATGCGCTTCGTATATCCCGAATTCCTTTTTGCTCTTTCGCTCCTTGCAATTCCGGTTATTATTCATCTTTTCAATTTCAGAAGATTTAAAAAAATTTATTTTACCAATGTAAAGTTTCTGAAAGATATAAAAGAAGAAACCACCTCGCGTTCAAAACTGAAGCATTTGTTGGTTCTTTTATCCCGGATTCTGGCTGTTTCGTTTCTTGTATTTGCTTTTGCACAACCGTTCATTCCGGTCGGTAATAAAAGTGTTACCGGCAATGAAAAGGGTGTAAGTATTTATATTGACAATTCGTTCAGCATGGAATCCATCACGCGGGAAGGAACCTTGCTCGATGAAGCAAAAAAGAAAGCGCGCGAAATTGCAATGGCTTACAAGCCTTCTGAAAATTTTCAATTGCTGACCAATGATTTTGAAGCACGGCACCAGCGTTTAATAAACCGTGAAGAATTTCTTGACCTCCTGGACCAGGTAAAAACGACTCCTGCAACAAAAATGTTATCTGAAATTATTTCAAGACAATCAGATGCCTTGAATAATTCGGGATCAAAAACAAAATTGATTTACCTGTTGTCCGATTATCAAAAAACATCTGCTGATCTGAAAAATATAAAACCGGACAGTTCAGCGGTAATAAACCTGATTCCATTGAATGTTCAGCAAACTGCAAATATTTTTATTGACTCCTGCTGGTTTTCTTCTCCTGTCATTCAGATCAGCAAACCATGTGAATTAAATGTCCGCATTAAAAACAGCTCTGAAAATGATGCTGATAATATTTCGCTGAAACTGATTATAAACGGAAATCAAAAATCACTGGCAGGAGTTGTTGTAAAAGCAAATGCAACAGTTGATACAAAATTAAATTTTACGTTGTCAGAAAACGGGTGGCAAAAGGGACAACTCAGCATCAGCGATCATCCCATCACATTTGATGACAACTTATTTTTCTCATTCGAGGTAAAACAGAATTTAAGTTTGTTATGCATTAACGAAAAATCAGAAAGCCCTTATATTAAAGCATTATTCGGAAGCGATAATTATTTTATTCTGAATAATTCAAATGTTGAGCAAATTGATTATGCAACATTGCCAAAAAATAATGTTGTTTTTCTCAATGAACTAAATTCCATTTCATCCGGACTTGCCAGCGAACTGAAAAAATATGTTACTAACGGAGGAACACTTGTTGTGTTCCCTGATTCTTCAATTGACCAGAACAGTTATAATGCATTTTTACTCTCTCTGAACGCTGACGCATACAATGGAATTAATGTGAACGAAGACAAGGTGGACCGTCTGAGCACAGAAAGTGCGGTGTATCAAAATGTCTTTGACGAGAAGCAAAAGCGGTCTGAAAATATTGATTTGCCTGTGGTTCTTAAGCATTATGAATTCTCCGGAAGCACCCGTTCAAACAGGGAGGTCATTATGAAACTCCAGGGAGGAAGTTCTTTCCTCAGTAAATTTGCAGCAGATAAAGGAAAAATTTATCTTTTTGCTGTTCCATTATCGGGAGCATTCAGCAATTTTGTGAAACATGCCGTATTTGTGCCAACATTGTATAAAATTGCATTGCTAAGTGAAAGAGAGCAAAAGCTTTTTAATATCATCGGGATGGAAAACGGTTATGAAATACCTGAAAATAATATTTCAGGCGAGGAAGTTTTTCATCTTATTAATACAGATAAAAAATTTGACATCATACCTGAGCAAAGAAGCGGAAACAATTATATAAACCTGTTCTTTCGCGACCAGTTGAAAGATGCCGGTAATTATGATTTGCTCCTGAAGAATAAAACTGCCGGTGTAATTTCATTTGATTATGACCGGAAAGAATCGTTAATGTCATTTTACAATAAAGATGAAATCAGCAGGATCATTGAAGAATATCATTTGTCAAACATGAAATTATTTCAGCCGTCAGCTAAAGGATTGACATCGCAGCTCATGCAGCTGAATGAAGGAATACGTTTGTGGAAATGGTGTGTTATCCTTGCATTATTATTCCTGGCAATTGAAATTATGTTGTTGAAATTTATGAAATAGAATATATATTTGTTTAATCAGCGAACCGGCATACTAATAACTTCTCACTTCCAAAATGAATCTTCTGATCAAATCCGTTAAGATTGTTCATCCAAAATCATCGTTGAATGGAAAAGTAAAAGACATTTTTGTC
This sequence comes from Bacteroidia bacterium, assembly GCA_035275625.1. Taxonomy (GTDB): domain Bacteria; phylum Bacteroidota; class Bacteroidia; order AKYH767-A; family OLB10; genus DATEMK01. Next base: position 1,021 of record DATEMK010000429.1, on the reverse strand, counting down.
AAAGACGGCAGGATAAAAAAAATTGCGGATAAGATTGACGAAAAAGAAACCGGAAAAGGAATAAAAATTTTTAATGAGAAAGGATGTTGTGCTTCCATCGGATGGTTTGACATGAAAGCGAATTTCCGCGATCCCGGCCATGAAATGAAAGAAGATATTTTTTCAGGAATCGCTGCAGCTAAAGCAGGAGGATTTACCGGAGTTGCTTTAATGCCGTCAACACAACCTGCGTTACAGACCAAAGCGGATGTTGAATATATTCTTAACAAAAGCAAAAACAGCTTAACAGATATTTTTCCTGTCGGTGCTTTGTCAGTAAATCATGAAGGAGTTGATTTAACTGAAATGTATGATATGAAACAAGCAGGTGCCGTTGCCTTTACAGATGATAAGCGTTCGGTAATGAATGCAGGCCTGATGCTGCGTGCATTACAGTATGCAAAAAATATAGATTCACTCATCATCAGCTTTGCAGACGAAAAAAATATTTCAGGAAAAAACCTGATGAATGAAAGTGTGAACAGCGTTTATTTTGGAATGAAAGGCGCTCCTTCAATTGCAGAGGAAATTATGATACAGCGCGATTTAAAATTATGTGAATATGCCGGCACAAAAATTCATTTCTCCACTATATCTTCCGCGGGCGCAGTTGATCTTTTGCGTAAAGCAAAAAAACAGGGCTTGCCTGTAACAGCTGAAATCTGTTCACACCAGCTGTGCTTTGATGATTCATCACTTAATAATTATGATGCCAATTGCAAGGTAAAACCTCCTTTCCGCACTAAAGATGATATTCAGGAATTGATAAAAGGTTTGGAAGACGGAACGATTGATGTTATTTGCTCCGATCATTCACCGGAAGATGTGGAATCAAAAAATGTTGAATTTGAATTTGCAAATTATGGGATCACCGGTTTGGAAACTGCTTTTGCATCAGCAAATACCCGGTTGCATAAAAAAATTTCTGTAGAAAAAATTATTGAAAAATTCACTTCACGGCCAAGAGAAATTTTAAATATTC
>DATEMK010000428.1:0-6021 GCA_035275625.1 Bacteroidia bacterium | reverse complement strand
GAACCTGCATTATTATCCATTTAAGATGAAAAGCAATCTTACTGTATATGGAAAGTCAAAATCTGCCGACCGGGTAGCCGGGGAAGAAAAAGGCACGCTGCACAGAAAAGCGACTCAATATGTGAAGGACAGGAAAAGATGGATAGTGATTGACGAAGAAAAAGTTTCAGGGAAAATTTATAAAAAGAAAAAAGAATATAATTATTATACTGCAGAATTGTTTGATCATATTTTTTTCCGGTTAGATACTATGACAGCCAGCAATATTATTCATGACAAAGCGGATGCTGAAAATACGGATTCAAAAAACGGGAAGTATACGGAGAAATTAAAAACACTCATGTTTAACCCCGGAGCTGAGGTGGGAGGTGTTCCGCTTATCGGGAACAAAATGGCCATCTTCGATGAACACATGACAAAGCATTATGATTATAAAATCATGTCGGATACGTTGAATGATTCCATTCCATGTTATGTATTTTCGTGTAAAGCGAAACAACTGGACAGCACACGAACAGATGGAAAAGCAGTCATCAAAGATTTGGAAACATGGTTTGACAAAAGAACATTGAATGTTGTGGCAAGAAGGAATTCACTTGCCTATAAATCTATTTTTTTTGATTTTGATGTGAAGATGGAAGTAAAGCTGGAGGAAATTGAGGGCGCTCTTGTTCCGGTATTTATTGATTACAACGGCACCTGGGATATTCCATTTCACAAACGTGAAATCGTACAATTTAATATTTTGTTTTCTGATTTTGATATTAGTCATTAGTCATTTGTCATTTGTCCATTAGTATCAAGCTCACAGCGTGCAGTCAACAATATAACAATATAACAATATAACAATTTAACAATATAGCCATTTTAACTTCAAACTTCAAACCTCAAACCTTACCTTTGCACACATGCATCACGAAGTTATTCACATCATAGATTTCGGCTCACAATTCACTCAATTAATTGCCCGAAGGGTTCGCGAACTGAATGTATATTGCGAGATCCACCCTTATAATCATTTGCCCCGACTGACTGCTGAAGTAAAAGGAATAATTTTTTCGGGCAGTCCTGCATCAGCCCGCGATGAAGCTGCACCGACTATTGATATTTCTAATTACAGGGGCAAGCTGCCTGTTCTTGGGATCTGTTATGGCGCACAATTGATGGCGCAAAAAGGGGGCGGCATGGTGATGCCATCCAAAACCCGTGAGTATGGCAGGGCGAAATTGAACGTTGCAAAAGATAATACCATCTTAAAAGGGATCATGAATCATTCCCAGGTATGGATGTCTCATGCAGATACGATCAGCGAAGTGCCGGAAAGTTTTGAAATAATTGCTAAAACGGAATCCATAAAAGTTGCCGCATATCATATCCAAAATGAATTCACTTATGGATTGCAGTTTCATCCCGAGGTGGTGCACACAACAGAAGGAAAAAAGATTCTGAAAAATTTTGTTATTAATATCTGCGGATGCCAGGGTGACTGGACTCCCGGGCATTTTGTTGATGAAACAGTAGAAGAATTAAAACAGCAGCTTGGAGATGATAAAGTAATTCTCGGGTTATCAGGAGGTGTGGATTCAGGCGTTGCTGCAACGCTGTTGCACAAAGCAATCGGAACAAATCTTTATTGCATTTTTATTGACAATGGTTTATTGAGAAAAGATGAAGCCCTGCAGGTGATAGAATCTTATCGTCACAATGGATTAAATATTATTTCTGTTGATGCTTCAGAGAAGTTTTATTCTGAATTGAAAGGTGTGGCAGACCCCGAGAAAAAAAGAAAAATAATCGGGAAAGTTTTTATTGATGTGTTTGATGAGAAAGCGCATGAAATAAAGAATGTGAAATGGCTGGCACAGGGAACTATTTATCCTGATGTGATTGAATCTGTCTCAGTAAAAGGCCCGTCCGCAACTATTAAATCTCATCACAACGTTGGCGGTTTACCCGAAAAAATGAAGTTGAAAGTGGTCGAACCATTGAAATCATTGTTTAAAGATGAAGTAAGATTGGCTGGAAAAGCTTTAGGGATGGATGCCGCATTATTGAACCGCCATCCGTTTCCGGGCCCCGGTCTTGGCATTCGGATTATCGGTGACGTTACAAAAGAAAAAGTAAGGATCATTCAGGAGGTTGATTCCATATTTATCAATGGATTAAAATCATCCGGTTTGTATGACTCAGTATGGCAAGCCGGTTCAATATTGCTTCCCGTTCAATCAGTAGGAGTGATGGGTGATGAAAGAACGTATGAAAATGTTGTTGCGCTCCGTGCAGTTACATCAACAGACGGCATGACTGCTGACTGGTGTCATTTGCCTTATGAGTTTCTTGCAAACATTTCAAATGAGATTATTAATAATGTAAAAGGAGTGAACCGGGTTGTTTACGATATCAGCTCAAAACCACCGGCAACGATAGAGTGGGAGTAGTAGAGTACAATGTACAATGTACATTGTTCAATGTTCAATGTCCAATGTTATGAGGAATAGTTTCTTTTTTATTTTATTTTTTATTTCGATAATTTTCTTTTCGTGTAAATCAACACAGGTTGCGCAGAAAGAAACTCCGAAAAAAACTGTTGTTGTTCCTCCTTCACCGAAAACAGTGGAGGTAAAACCGGTTGAAAAGCCGAAAACTTCTTCAAAGCAAATGAATATTGCGCTTTTGCTCCCGCTTTACCTGGAACAGAATTTTGAAATTGATACGAGCGACACGGAAGTTGATTTGGAACCGCGTTCCTTACCTGCCTTGTCTTTTTATGAAGGAGCAAAGCTTGCGGTTGATTCTCTTGCAAAAACAGGCATGAATATAAAGCTGGATGTATTTGATGTGTCACCGGATTCATCAGCAAGGCATTCTATTGTGATGAAATACCAATCGCTAAAAAATTATGACCTGGTGTTTGCAACGTATCCTTCATCACAGGCAACGGTGGCCGCTGATGAAGCGAAACTTCTCGGTGTTAAAATGGTGCTGACGCAATTCGGAAATTCAACATCTATAAAAAATAATTCCAATGTTGTGCTTGCCTCTCCTTCAACTATCACGCAATGTAAGCTGATGGCAGATTATATTACGGAGCAATATCATTATTCAAATTTCATTACGCTGACGCGGAAGATCAGGAAGGAAAGCGACCTGGCAGAAGTTTTTAAAAATGAAACCGACAGTCTTTTGCAATATAAATTCAATTCGGAAACAAAAACAACCGTTGTAAATTATACCGATTCAATATCCATTATATTATTAAAATATTTATCAGCTGACAAAAGAAATATCCTCTATTTGCCCTCGAGTGATGAATCGTATGTTTCATCGGTATTAAATGCGTTAGATACTTTGAATGAGAAAATAACGGTGGTGGGGCTGCCTACGTGGGAGAATTTTGAAACAGTCTGGTTCAGCAAAATGCTGAATCTTGAAATTTATATTTTCAGCAGCTCGTACCTTGATTATGATGATTCCGGAATAAAATATTTTCGCAAAAAATTTATTGACCATTATAAAAATGACCCGTTGTTCACTGCTTACCAGGGATTTGCTCTTACCAATTATTTTTCCACGCTTTTCAATTCATATGATAAAAATTTCCTTGAGCACGTTTCAGATAATTCCCGGGATACTCCTTTTAAATTTGTGCAGAACGAAAAGCCGGGCGGGCATGAAAACATTTCTATTTCAATTTTGAAATACAGCGATTACAAGCTTTTAAAGGTGAATAAGTGAAAGTTTAAAATTTAAAGTTTAAAGTTTAACTTTCAATGTTACTCTGTCAATCCTTTGATCGGGACGGGAAAAACAAAATGTTCCAATACAGAATGCTCTGCATATTTTACATGCTCTGTATATTCGCTGAGACTTTTGTGAAGCTTTGCTGATAAATCACTATCGAGTGATAAAATGACCTGGTTGACTTTGTCAATTTCTTTTTTTAGCGCTTCAAGCTGTGCATCATCAAAAGGAGCATATTGCCGGGCAATACTCTCAAAGTTTTCAATAAAGTGTTTGTCCACTTTATCATAATAAGACCTGAGATCAGGGTCTGCGCTGAACGTATGGAGGTGAGCGAGCTTTATGGCATGAGCTTTTTGCACTTCATTTATTTTATGATGTTTCGTGGCCGCGAGCACTGAAACCAGCGCAGGCGCTTTAACCAGTAATTTTTGTTCTTCTGCATTCATCGTTTTATTTTCTACCAAAAATAATATAGCGGCATTAAGATAAGATTAATTCATTTTACGGATAATCAACCAATAGTTTTTTTTCTTCCCCTCCTCCAAAATCAGGTTGTCTAAAAAAATTCTTTAAAAAATATTTTTCCCGCAGATTTCGCAAATTGTCGCAGATTTTTTCTGCGTTTATCAGCGTAATCCGCGGGAAATTTTGCTTTTAAGACAGCTTACTGTTATCAGTCAACCAGGTTGTAAAAGAAAAAAGAAGGTTCACCTTCAACACCTGCAGTCATCATCAATGCTTTCAATGCAGGGTCATTCATTCTTGCTTTTGCTTTTTCCATATCTGAAATAGCAAATGTAAGCGTGACCACATTCGGATCGTCTATTCCACGGCTGAGGCTTCTGTCTATCAAACCATTTTCAGCTCTTTTTTCTTTGCCTTCACCATCGTATACTTTTAACCAGGCATCAAAATCCTTAACCCGGTGGATGACTCTTACGCGGTTTTTTATTTCAAGCATTGAAGAATCAAGACGGATTATTTCAGCAAACGCAATTGTGGGAGGACCCACGACTCCGGCCTTTTTCATGGCTTCTTTCAAATCGGCTGATGCTGCAAATTCTTTCGCTTTTGTCACGTCATCAATCCTGTTGACAATAAATATCTTGTTGGAATCTTCCAATCCTCTGCCAATTCTGAAATGGGTGATGCCATAGGCATGTCGGAGGGAGTCATGTGCATTGTAAACTTCTCTGAATTTATCATAGTTTTTTACAGTGTGTGTGACGGCTATCACTTTGAACGGAGTGAATTCCGGTGCAGCAGGCGCCATGGCCGTTGTATCTGTTGCCATAGTATCAACTGCCGTTGTATCTGCAGTTTCGTTTGCATTGTTGCCGCAGGAGGCAATGAATAACATAAATCCTGCTGTTAAAATTGAGGTGGTTTTTTTCATAAGTTTTTTGTTTTTATCAGATGTTTGGTGCGAATGTATATAAATATTTTATGCAGGTTATGGTTACGGTTTAAGGTTTTCTTTGGCACGAAGGAAAATAATTTTTTCTGCATTTTGATGTTCCGGCCGTGAAGGAAACTTCAAAGCAGAAGGCTTCTGCCAAATAATCTGTTTGACTTTTTTGTACGGTTTAACCCTTTCGAGGTTAATGAACATTCTGGATTTTTAAATACTTTTGAGAATGATTAAGGAGTTTGTAAAAGCATTGGATGATGATGGTGTTGAAAGATTGCGTGTGCGCTTAACAATAAAGAAAGGAAAATTAACGGATGTCGTATTTCAATACGAGTCACTGATTGAGAAAAAATGGGCTGCAATTGTGAGATATGATTTGGCTCATGGTTTCTTTCACAGGGATGTGATGAAACCAAATGGTGAGAAAGAAAAAACGGTTATTGAAATTACAGGATTAAAGGAAGCATCTATCTTTGCAGAATAGGATATAAAAGATAAATGGGAATTTTATAAACAACGTTATATAAAATTACAAAAGAAATGACAAAGAAGGAAATTGTTAACAGGAACATCGGTTTGACTTTTGATTTTGTGAGGGAGATAATGAAGCAGCCATCATTAGCCGGTCAATTGCCGGCAGGAGCTGAAATTGAATTTGTGGAAAAAGACTTTCTTGTGAAAAATGAAAAGGCTCTTGGTAACAAATATATCATTAAAGTAAAAAGTGTTTTTGAGCCTGTAAATAAGGTTGCTGAACCGAAAGCAAAATATTTTAAGAAGGGTAAAAACTGATTTTTGGTGTTATAAAATTTCTCCTCCGGGATTTTTTTTATTTTTTTAATGTTGATGCGAAGCTACTCCCTATC